>CAYVQL010000045.1:0-48124 GCA_964454135.1 uncultured Enterobacterales bacterium
GGACGCCTGCGCCGCAGGGTTGACCCCGGGGGGGGCCGAGACCTGCAACGGCGGCGACGACGACTGCGACGGCGCCATCGACGAGGACTTCGACGAGGACGGTGACGGCTACGGCGGCGAGCTCTGCGGCGGTTCGGACTGCGATGACGGCGACTCCGCCATCCACCCCGACGCCGACGAGGTCTGCGAAGACGGCGTGGACGACGACTGCGACGGCGTCGACCCCGCCTGCGGCTTCGCCGGCAGCTACGACCTCCCCCTGGCGGACGGCGAGATCTACGCCGCCAGCCGCTACATCGACCTGGGACGCCTGATGAGGGTCGGCAACATCGACGGCCAGGGTGCCGACGACGTGCTGGCCGCCACCCTCTACGCCAACACCACGCTGGGCGGCGGCTACGTGCTGAACGGGCCCATCACCGGAAGACACGACGTCGAGGACCTGACCTCCCACATCGATGGCCTCATCTACTCGGGGGGCGCCGGACGCTCCATCGCCGTGTCCGACAGCGATGGAGACGGGATCGACGACCTGCTCTTCGGCGCGCCCTACGGCCCCACCGCCACCACCTACATCATGCTGGGCCCCATCACGGCCGACACGGACCTGTCCGAGTCCGTCGCCACGCTCGAGAGCTACCAGTACTCCTACTGCGGCCACGGCGCCGACCTGGCCGACGTGGACGATGACGGGCTGGCCGACGCCGTGGTGGGCTGCTACGGCGACGACAGCGGTGGCCGCACCTCGGGCACCGTGACCGTCACCCACAGTCCCGTGCCCGACAACGTCTACCTGCCCGACGACGCCGACGCCATCTTGACGGGCACGGGCGACTACGCCGGCGCAGGCCAATATCTCCGGGCAGGCGGGGACATGAACGGCGACGGCGTGGGCGACATCATGATCGAGTCCTACGCCAACGACTACGTCTACTACGGGGGCACGGTGTTCATCGCCAACGGCCCGCTGTCCGGCACGCAGAGCCTGGCGGACGCCGACGCGCAGCTGATCGGCGAGTACGCCATGGACCTGGCCGGCTTCGCCATGACCAAGGGGGATCTGAACGGCGACGGCCAGTGCGACGCCGTGGTGGGCAGCTACGGCCACCTGGGCGGCAGCTACGCCGGCGCCGCCTACGTGGTCTACGGGCCCATCTCGGGCGCGCTGGCCCTGTCCGCCGCCGACGCCATCATCAGGGGGGCAGCCCCCGAGTCGGCCACCGGCCTGGCCCTGGAGACCGGCGACATCGAGGGGGACGGCATCGACGAGCTGCTGGTGGGCGCGCCCAACGACGACACCGTCGCCCACGACGCAGGCGCGGCCTACCTCTTCCTGGGGCCGCTGTCCGGCACCATGACCAGCGCCGACGCCGACGCATCGTTCATGGGCGCGGCCGTCGACGACCACGCCGGCCAGGGCCTGGCCTTCGCCGACACGGATGGCGACGGCTGGTCCGAGATCCTGGTGGGCGCGCCCACCCATGGCGACGCCAGCGGCCTGGGCGGCGCCATCTACATGCTGTTCCCGCAGATCTGACGGTCTTCGCGGGGTTGCGTCCGTGACGGGCGGGGGCGCTCCCCCCTGCGCCGCGTTCCCAGCGAGTTCACATGCCCCCGCCGTAGAGCAGGTAGGCGGCACCCGCGGCGCTGCCTCCGGAGTCCTCGCCGTAGGCACCGATCAAGACATCTTCGAAGCCATCCCCGTTCACGGCTCCCGCCCCGGCGAGATCGAAGCCCGCGGAGTCGCCGCTGGCTTCGCCCACGAACCTGGCGTCGGCATCGGCCAGGTCGATCGCACCGCTGAGCGGGCCGAAGAGGAGATAGGCCGCACCAGCGCCGCTGCCCCCCGCGTCCTGACCGTCGGCGCCCACCAGCACATCGTCGTGGCCTTCGCCATCCACGTCTCCGGCGCTGGACACGCAGATACCGGCGTAGTCGGAGCTGTCCTCGCCGATGAAGACGGCCTCCGCATCCGCCAGGCTGCTCTCTCCGGTCAGCGGACCGAGGACGAGGTAGGCGGCGCCCGCATCGACACCCCCCGTCCCATGGCTGATGGAACCGACCAGGATGTCGTCGAGCCCGTCGGCATCGACGTCTCCGGCCGAGGAGACGCTGGTCCCGGCGAAGTCGCCTGAGGCCTCGCCTGCCAGCTTCGCGTCCGCATCCGCCAGATCCACCGTTCCGCTGGTGGGACCCAGCATGAGGTAGACCGCCCCTGACCAGAATCCCCCGGAGTCCTCGCCGTCGGCTCCCGTGAGGATGTCGTCGAGTCCATCGCCGTTGGTGTCTCCCGCCCCGGAGACGGACAGACCGGCCCGGTCGTCGCTGCCTTCGCCCTGCAGCCTGGCGTCGGCATTCTGCAGGTCGACCTCGCCGTAGACCGGCCCCAGGAGCAGGTAGGCCGCCCCGTACTGATCCTGGTACGAGCCAAAGGGATCCGCCCCATAGGCCCCAACCAGCAGATCGGCGTGTCCATCGCCGTCCACGTCACCGGCGTGGGAGACGCTCCAGGCCGCCAGGTCCCAGTCGCTCGCGCCGACGAGCTTGGCGTCCGCATCCGCCAGATCGAGATCCCCGCTCAGGGGCCCCAGGACGAGGTAAGCGGCGCCCGCCCAGGTGCCCCCGGAGTTCTCGTGGTAGGCCCCGATCAGCAGGTCCCCGAGGCCGTCCGCGTCCACATCTCCCGCCTGCGAGACGCACGCTCCCGCGCTGTCCCCGCTGGCCTCCCCGATCAGGGTGGCGTCCGCATCCGCCAGTGCGGCCTCGCTCCCATATGCGGGCAGGGAGCTTCCCAGCACCAGGAACGCAGCTCCAGCCGCGTCCCCTCCCGAGTCCTCGGCGGGGGAGG
This sequence comes from uncultured Enterobacterales bacterium, assembly GCA_964454135.1. GTDB lineage: Bacteria > Myxococcota_A > UBA796 > UBA796 > JAFGLY01 > CAYVQL01. The sequence continues at coordinate 2,849 of CAYVQL010000045.1, forward strand.
CGATGAGGAGATCTGCGAGGCCGTCGCCGTCCACGTCTCCGGCTCCGGAGACACGGCCCGCGCTGTCGCCCGCGCTCCCGCCCAGGAAGCGGACGTCGGCTTCTGAGAGGTCGATCTCCCCGCTCAAGGGACAGAATGCATCCTCCCCATCGCAGTCGTCGTCGACGCCGTCTTCGCAAACCTCCGCCGCGGCCGGATGGATCGCGACCTCGTCATCATCGCAGTCGGCGCTGTCGAGCACGTAGCCGCTGGGCTGATCGCAAGCAGCGGTGGAGATCGTCACGTCGCCGTAGGAATCCCCATCGCTGTCCGTATACCAGGTCGAGGCATCCAAGGCGTCGTCTTCATCGCTGGCTCCGTCGCAGTCGTCGTCGTAGCCGTTGCAGAGCTCTGCGGCGTCCGGATGGACGGAGGAATCCCCATCGTCGCAGTCTGTCGCGTCGGACACGTACCCCGAAGGCACAGCGCATTCCTCGTCGGTGGAGGCGGCGTCCCCGAAGCCGTCGGCGTCGGCATCCCGATACCAGGTGGTGACATCCGCAGCGTCATCCTCGTCGGAGCTGCCGTCGCAGTCGTCGTCGTAGCCGTTGCAGCGCTCCACGGCATCGGGGTTGACCGCGGCGTCGCCGTCGTCGCAGTCGGTGGCGTCGAGCACGTGCCCGCTCGGTTCGTAGCACGCCACGAGGGACGCAGAGAGATCGCCGAAGCCATCCGTATCCACGTCCTGATACCAGGTCGAGGCATCCTCCGCGTCGTCCTCGTCCGCCTCGCCGTCGCAGTCGTCGTCGATGCCGTTGCAGATCTCGGCGGCAGCGGGATGGACCGCGGCGTCCTCGTCGTCGCAATCGGTGGCGTCAGCCACGTACCCGTTGGGGGCGTCGCAGGCCGCATATTCCACGGCCGCATCGCCGAAGCCATCCGCATCCGCGTCCCTGTACCAGGTGGCGGCGTCGATGGCGTCGTCCTCGTCGAGCATTCCGTCGCAGTCGTCGTCCTGGTCGTTGCAGACCTCGTCCGCATCCGGGCGGACGGCGGCGTCGCCGTCGTCGCAGTCCGAGCCGTCCTCCACGTAGCCGCTCGGAGCGGAGCAGGCGGGGACCGAGTCCTCCCCGTCCCCAAAGCCATCCGAGTCTGCGTCCCGATACCAGATCGAGGCGTCGATGGCGTCGTCCTCGTCGGTGTCGCCGTCACAGTCGTTGTCCAGGTCGTCGCAGCGCTCATCCGCCCCCGGGTTGATGGCCGCGTCGCCATCGTCGCAGTCCGTTCCATCCTCCACGTAGCCGCTGGGCGCCTCGCAGCTCGTCTCGGCGACCGAGTCCTCTCCGAACCCATCCCCGTCGGCGTCCGAGTGCCACGTGGTGGCATCCGTGGCGTCGTCCTCGTCGAGCATCCCGTCGCAGTCGTTGTCGATGCCATCGCAGCGCTCTTCAGCGCCGGGATTCGCGTCGGGATCGGCGTCGTCGCAGTCCTCCCCGCTGGAATACCCGTCGGAGTCATCATCGACGGTCTGACCTCGCCCGAAGGCCCCGTACGGGTGGTCATCGCCGCAGCCGGTCGAGACGAGGAGCAGGAAGAGGCCGAGACGCACTAGGACTGGATGCCCAACAGCTCCGCGATCCAGCTGCCGTACTCCGCGCTGCTCCCTTCGATGACGGCATCGTCCGCCAGCTCGAGCAGCGCGCCGATGGTCTCGCACTCGCCATCGCCGTCGTAGTCCGTCCAGGGCAGCGCGTCGATCCCGTAGCGCGCGGCGTTCAGCCTGGTCTCCAGGATCAGATCCTCCAAGCGATCCTGGCTGGAGGTGCGCCTCGCCAGCTTGGCCCGCACGGCGGACGCCGAGCGGTAGCTGTGGCCGCCCACTTCGATGGGCAGCAGCGATGCCGTGATGCTCGGGTTGGAGCGCCAGTATCCAGCGTGCCTGTACACCAGGGGGCGGTACACGCCGAAGTCGACCTCGGTCGAGTCGTTGGCAGCCAGCGTGAAGCTCTGCGGACTGGTGGTCGTGAGCTGGTCGTAGGCCTCCGCGTCGACCTCCACCGTCCAGTCGCCGGCGCAGAGCGCCTCGGTGGCGTACTCCCCGTTCTCATCGGTGGTCAGCTCCAGCATGTCGCTGAATCCGTCCTCGTCGCAGTCGGGTCCGTCCAAGAGGAGGACCACGCCCTCGATGCCCGGCTCGCAGCTCCCCTGGAGGCCGTCCTGATCGTCGTCCAGGAACACCAGGCCAGCCAGGCTGCCGTCGCAGCCCTCGTCGGTCTCGCCGTCAAAGTCGTTGTCGTAGTCGTCGCAGACCTCGATGCAGCCGCAGTACTCGTCGACGTAGCCATCTCCGTCGTTGTCGATCTCGTCGCAATACTCCGCCGCATCGCGGCAGTTGGCGTCGAACCAGAGATCCAGGTCGCTCCCGCCCTCGTTCAAGGTCTGCAGCACCTCGCCCATGGCCACGCGGTCGGCGGCGCTCCCGCTGTCATAGAGATCGTCCGCGATCTCGATGAGCTCGGACACGGTCTCGTCGATGCCGTCGCCGTCCCAGTCGTCCCACTCCCAGTCCCCGATCGCGAAGGCGGAGACGTTGAGCTTGGCGGTCATCAAGGTGTGGCCGAGGATGATCTGGTCGTCACCGCGAGGGGGGGTCCTCAAGTAGTTGGCCACCCCCCGCGATCGGTAGTAGGTATCGCTGGATCCGAGCGTCACCGGCACCAGGGCGTCGCCGGTGGCATCCCCATCGATCACGCAGGTGTGGTTCTTCCAGAAGCCCTTGGTGCGCGTCACGATCAGCTCGCAGCCCGTGCACTCCTCGTCTTCGCACTCCTCGAAGCAGTCGGCCACCCCGTCACCGTCCGCGTCGAAGTCCTCGTCCGTCTCCCCGTCCAGGTCGTTGTCGATGCCGTCGCAGATCTCCTCCTCCACGCAGGCGTTCACGCCGTCCCCGTCCACGTCGATGTTGTAGACCGCGGCCGGCATGGAGTGGCTGATCTGCGGGCCATCGCCCCCGTCGTACTCGATCCATGCTTCGTCCAGCTCCAGGTAGGGCACATCCGCCACTACGTCCCGGTTGAGGGTGTAGGTGATCTCCTCGGCGTAGACGGTGACGCCCCCCGAGGTGCCGGACACGGTGACATCCCAGCTCAGGGTGAAGGTCCCGTCATCGTTGTCGGTCTCGCTGTCGGGCTCGGTAGAGAAACCGCTGGCCGTCCATCCCTCGGGGATGGTGTCGCTGAGCGTGCCCGAGGCGGTGTCGTAGCCGATATTGCGGCTGTAGAGCGAGACCTGGACCTCGGCCGCGACAGAGGTGGCCAGCTTGCCGGCGGTGAGGACGCCGTACCTGGACTGGTAGCTCCAGATGTTGTAGTTGGCCTGGACGCCGAAGCCCCCTGCCCAGTCGTCTCTGTCGCTGACTCCGTCCCCGTCCACGTCGGTGTCGGACATGGCGTAGAACGAGATGACCTCGGGGGTCTGCTCTCCATAGTAGTCGTAGGAGGCCCCCGCGGAAGCGTACTGGGTGTACTCCACGCACCACCAGGCGGGCAATCCCAGGTAGGGGGAGTAGTAGCCGTTGCTCGTCGTCCAGCTCAGGTAGTAGGTGCTGAGGGCGTCGCCGGACTCGATGCTGTACTCGTCATCCAGGAAGAAGCTCTGACTCAAGGCGGCGGTGTAGAAGACCTGCTCCTCGATGCAGATGTCGTAGTCGCCGGTGTTCGAGAGCTCGATCACCACCCCCCGGGAACCGCCGGACGTGATGTCCAGCACGCCAAGGGCGTGGGCCTGCCAGGAGGTCAGACAGTCATCCGGAACCACCTCCGGGCAGAGGCTGGCGTCGGCCACGCCGGGCAGGAGGGCGGCAGCAAGGAGCGCTGCTGCTGGCCAGGAGAAGACCTGTCGAGAGACGAACATCATGGGACCTCCACCACCCGGGCGGCGAGTCGCGGGCAGGGCTGAGAAGAACAAAGACATGATAGCAGAATTTCTAATGACTAAAAACCCTGCTGAAGGCGGGGCTGGCGGTTTCGGCGTTTATAGGGCAGAAAAAAGAGACAGCAACACGTTCAGCTGTCATTTTACACTCGCTCGCCGGGGTGCGCCCCCCCTATCCTACGCCCATATGCCGATTGTCGCGGCTCGAGATGTTCCACTGGCGCAGCTCGGCCTGCTCCGCGCCCGAGCTGACGAAGGGATCCGCCAGCATGATGGCGCGCGCGCGGTCCTCGTCCACGCCACGGAGGATGACCATCCCGCCCAGGCGCCCGCCGAAGGGGCCGCATAGCTCGAGAAGGCCCTCGTCCTCGAGCTTCTTCAGGTGTGCCACGTGGGCCTGGATGAGATCCCGGGTGAGGCGCTCGGACTGGGCGTGGGTGAGCAGGTAGACCCAGCGCGTGCTGTCGGGACCAGGCTCTTCGGGCAGGGCGGGGCGCGCTCTGTCCATGCTGGCGTACAGCGAGTCTTCCAGGAAGACCGCCAGGTCCAGCGCCGCGTAGCGCTGACGTGGCGGGCGGTCCAGCACCTCGGATCGCACCGCAGCGGCCACGATCTCGCCGAAGACGACCAGGGCGCCTCCCACGCGCTTGGTCTCGCGCAGCTCGCACTCCAACCAAGCGCGGCACTCGGCCACCAGGGGGGCGGCGATGGCGGTGGCGGGCTCCAGCGCGAAGCCGCAGCGCGCGATGCGCTCCACGCCCTTCCACTGGACACAACCGAAAGCTCGCTCGCAGAGCGCGCCATGGACAAGGTTGACCCCGAAGCCGCCCGTGGCCTGGATATTGGCCTCGGTCCTGCCCTCGACCTGGCCCGAGAACATCAGCATCGGTGGTTCGAAGCTCACCATCTGCACCCAGCTCTTGGGCGCCAGGTTGGGGACGCCCTGGGCATCCACGCTGGTCACCAGGGTGATCACGCCGGGGATCAGGCTGGGTTGCCAGCTGTGCTTGTCGGGGGAGATGGGGACGCGGGTGCTGGACATGGCTGGCTCCTGCTGGTCTCGCTTCCCCTATGGCAGGGCCATCTTCGCGCAAGCCGCGCCCTGGGACGCGGCACGGGTGGTAGGCTGTCTTCCGTGGTGCGTCCCGAGCAGACGAGCATTGGCGGCTCCGTCCTGCGCGACGACCTCTCGCAGGAGCGACGATGAGAGCATGCTGGCGCAACTGCGCGCTGTCCGTCGACGAAGAGATGCGGCGCATCGACCTGATGGAAGACGAACTCGGCCCCCTCTCGCCGCCGATCGCCCGCATCCGTGCGCTGATCGGCGCGCTGGAGATCTGCCACCACAAGGCCGCGCGTTGGCTCGATAACATCCTGCAGGCCATCGCCGCGGGGGACACCCGCAAGGGGCTCGGCACGCGCCCCCCCGGCCAGAGGCACGCGGCCGAGGCGGCCTGGGCCCAGGCCTGCGCCGAGCTGGAGGCCTGGTGCGAGGGGCGCCCCAGCCGCTCCGTCCTGACGGCAGCGCTCGCCGAGCCCACCGAGCTGAAGCGCTGGCAGGTTCGCCAGGTGATCCGCAAGATCCGCAGCGTCATCGCCTGGCCGCAGCCCGAGGCCTCCTACGACTGGCTCCTGCTGGGGGGGAGCGAGTACGAGGCCAGCTGCGGCCGGCGCTGTCCGGCAGCGCATCAAGAGGATGCGCAGCTGTGGGAGGCCACGGCGCGCACCATCATCCGCGACGAACTGGACGGCGAACCCGCCGCCCTGTCGCTGGCGCTGGCCATCGATATGCTCTGGCCTTGCCACTGGAACTTCGCCAGCAACCTGGCCATCGTGCTCCACGCCATCGGCGGCGGGCTGACCGCCCGCGCGCCCTTCGCGGCCTGCGGCCGCAACATCGCCTCGCTGCCCCTGCGCCGTCAGCTGCAGGACTGCTGCGCACAGCTGCGCGCCTATGGCCAGGGAGACGCCTCCACGCGCCTGGGGCCAGTCAGCGCCGAAGGGCGCTGGTTGGCCGCCTCGTTGGACAAGACCATCCGCCTGCAGCTGGATCCGTCCCCGGACCTGCGTGCTGCGTCCGCGCTGCGCACGCCCGATTGGAGCCCGACCTGACCGGCAACCCGAGCGGCGCGGCCGTTCAGATCAAGGGCCACCAACAGCGCCCGGCCGAGGTCTCTCCCCCGTACTTCTGCTTGCCCCGCTTGCCGTGCTCGTCCCAGGTGAACCAGGTGCCCACCTTCTCGCCGTCCACGTGGGCGCCCTTCCAGGCCCGCTTGCCGTTGTCGTGGTAGCCCTTCCAGCAGCCCTGGCGCGCGTCGCCGGAGAACTTGCCCTTCTGGCCCAGCTGGCCATTCTTGTGCCAAGAGCGGAACCGACCCTCGCGGAAGCCTGCCGCGAAGTACATCTTGTTGCGCAGGTGGCCGTTGTCGTGCCAGGACCTGAACTTGCCCTCGAACTCGCCCGCCTCCAGGTAGCTCTTCCACTGGATCTGGCCGTTGGCGTGGTAGGCCTTCCAGGTGCCCACGTACACCCCCGACTGGCAGTGCCCCTTGATGCGGGTCTCGCCATTGCTGTAGCTGCGCTGGTAGGCGCCATCCTTGGCGTCGGAGCCGCACTCGACGATCTGGTCGAGCATCACCAGGGGCGAGCCGTCGGCGTTCAAGCCCACGCCCACCACGGCTTCGGCGGGGCGGGAGGGGAGACAGAGCAAGGCGGCCAGGAGCAGGGACCTACAGGCGTTTGGTGGCATGATTCTCTCCTCTCAAGGTAGCATCACAGGGACGCTCGCAACTTTAGCATCGAATCCGCGACAGGGGTCTCCTCACCCGCGGACGGCGCTCGTGATAGCCTTGCCGGCGGAGGTATCCATGCGCTCGTTCCCGACCCTTCCGCTCGTCTTCGCCGCTGCCTCTCTCTCCTGCAGCGGCGAACAGGTTGCCGAGACCGGCTCGCTGACCTCAGGCGAGGTCGAGGGCGACTTTCCCGGCGAGTGCGAGGACGAAGTCGACAACGACTGGGACGGGTTCACCGACTGCGACGACTCCGACTGCGAAGGCACGTCGGAATGCGAAGAGGCGGACAGCGACACCGACGCAGACAGCGACACCGATGCCGACGCCGATGCTGACGCCGACGCGGACACGGATGCCGACACCGACTGCGTACCCTGCAGCGGGGACTTCGTCGTGCAGAACAACTTCGACCTGGCAGAGGCGGCCCAGTGCGAGAGCATCAGCGGCTACCTGAACATCCAGAGCCAGGAGTGGATGAAGAGCATCGACCTGCCCTGCCTGGTGAGCGTCGGCGATCTGCAGATCAGGGACAACGACTCCATGGTGGAGGTCAGCATCCCCAGCCTCGAAGAGGTGGGAATCCGCAAGGAGGTGACCACAGGAGCGGGCTATGGCCTGATCATCGACTACAACGATCAGCTGGAGACCATCATCATGCCGGGTCTCGAGACCATCAACGACGACCTGGATATCCTGGAGAACCCCGCCCTGACCATCGTGGACATGCCCAAGCTCGAGTCCATCGGCGGACGTCTCTACGTCGGCTACAACGAGCCACTGAATTCCGTCGACCTGCGCAATGTGGAAACGACCGGCTACCTGTACATCTACTACAACGACTCGCTGACCAACCTCGACGGGTTCTCCGGCATCGAGACCGTCACCGACTCGCTGGCCATCTCCTACAACGCCTCCCTCTGTCAAGACGACGCCAAGACCTTCGCAGAGGCCATCAAGGTGGGAGGCGGGACCAGCGTCGAGAGCAACGGCGGTAGCTGCGATTGACCACCAGGCCTCGCTACTCGCCAGGCGTCAAGGAGTCCTTCACGTTTCCGCGCGTCTGGAAGGTCTTGCCCCTGCCGCCCGCCGGGCCCGCCCAGGTGAACTGGCCTGTGGAGTAGCAGGCCGCCTTCAGGGAAGCCTCGGCCTGGCGCGTGCGCCCCAGGCTCTGCGCCGCCTTGCTCACCAGCCAGCCGCCCATGACCAGCTCCTGGCTGTAGCGGTACACACCATCCACGTACTGGTGCGAGCCGACGACGCCGGCGACGCGGTCGATGGTTTCGAGGGTCTCCTCGAGGTACTCGTCCACGGCCCCCTCGTCGTGGTCCTTGCCGGCCAGCTCCAGCGCCTTCTGCAGGTCGGCGCGGTGCTCGACCAGCCAGGTCTGGGTGCGCTCGTCGGACAGGCGCTGCCACGAGAGGTCCAGGGCGTCGCCATCGCGGACGACCGAGTAGCCCGTGACCGTGGGCGAGTAGTAGCCCATCACGCGGGTGCCCGTGAAGAAGGCGCCGTCCGTGCGGAAGCTGGTCTCCACGTCGGCGGTGCGCCGGTAGACGTCGTAGTTCATCACGGCCTTGACGATGTCGTCGGCATCCGCGCCGGCGGGCAGCTTGAAGATCACGGTGACTCGATCCGCCTCCAGATCCACGTAGGCGCGCGGCGCCTGCTCCGTGCCCGCCTCGAGCCAAGCGACGTCGTCGGGGTTCGACTGCATCCACGCCCGAAGCTCGTCCGCGGTGCCCGCGGAGGCCGGACCGGGCCCGAGCGCTGCGAAGATCGAGAGGAGGGCGGCGGTGGCGGGGGCCAGACGGGGGCGGAGCTGCATCACGGTGTTGCCTCTGGGGGGTGGCGACCATCCTATCCGGGGCTTGCGCGGGGTGCAGGACGGGGTGGGCAGGTGATCGTTGGCGCCTGTTGATGCGGTGCTCGCTGCTGCGGGGCGCCCATCTTCAGGGGCGGGCCCATGAGCGCCGCGCCGCTGCCCGACTCCAGCTCCTCGAGCGTCAGGTAGAGCGCGAACTCGTCCCCGCAGGTGGCGTAGTCGTAGGCTGGGCACAGCTCCGCAGAGCCAATGGCCTCTTCCTCGTAGCCCTCCGGAGGCGTGGCGCAGTCCGCGCCCTGGCTGACCAGATCCACGGCGTTGTCCGCGTAGCTGTTGCCCGAGAGGCTGGCCGATGCGTTGTTCAGCAACAGGCCGGCGCCCAGGCCGTCCAGCAGCTCGTTGCCCTCCAGCAGCAGACCCCAGCTTCCATCCCAGGCCGTCACGCCGTCGCCGGCGTAGACCGCATCGCCGCACTTGCTCAGGCTCTCCCTTGACCAGCCCTCGCCGCCGTGGATGGTGTTGCCCGAGAGCGCGTAGCTGCCCTGACCCGCGAGGTGGACGCCGCTGACGGCATTGTCCTGGATGGTGGTGTCATAGACCGAGAGGATCGCTGGGCCGCCAAGCCAGGGCTCGGCGTAGATGCCGACACCGCCGCCGAGGTTCTCCTGCTCAGCCGTGCCTTCGATCAGCGACTCGGCCAGCTGCAGGGATGCGTCGAAGGCCACGACCGCCCCGGCGAACTGGTTGCCGCGGATCACGCAACCCGAGCAGGCGAGGAGGGAGTCCGGGTGGACCGCATGGAGCCCGGGCCCCTCGTTCGAGCAGACCTCGATGCCCGTCGCCACGACGGATGCGGATCCCTCGCCGATGACGCCGATGCCGACGGTCTGGATCTCTCCGGCCTTCGTGGAGTCGAAGCTCGAATCCAGGAGCGTGACCGAGGTGCCGACACCGCTCCCCACCACGCCCGCGCCGGTGTTTCCCGCGACCTCGCAGCCCTCCGCGTCCAGGCTCGCGCCGTCTCGGACCATGATGCCGTAGCCGTGCACGCCGTTCTGGTCGGGCTGCGTGTCCTCGATGATTGTCTCTCGCAGGCGGACCGACGTGCCGGAGTCGATGGCGACCACGCCCGCGGAGCTGTTCTCCACGACCTGGCAGCCCTGCGCGTCCAGGCTCGCGCCGGCCCAGACCGCGACGCCACACCCGACCTCCCCGTTCTGGTCGGGCAGGGTGCCCTCGATGCTCGTCTCCCGCAGGCTGACCGAGGTGCCGGAGTCGAGCGCGACCAGGCCCAGGCCGGTGTTGCCCTCGACCTGGCAGCCCTCCGCGTCCAGGCTCGCGCCGCCTTCCACCTGGATGCCGTATCCGAAGAGACCTGTCTCGCTGGGATGCGTGCCCTCGATGCTCGTTCCCAGCAGGCTGACCGACGTGCCGGAGTCGAGCGCGAGCACGCCCAGGCCGGTGTTCCCCCCCACTTCGCAGTCCTCCGCCTCCAGGCTCGCCCCGTCGTAGAGAAAGATGCCGTACCCGCCCTCCCCGTTCTCGCGGGGCTGGGTGTCCGCGATGGCGGTCTCCCGCAGGCTGACCGAGGTGCCGGAGTCGAACGCCAGCACGCCTTCGCCCGTGTTCCCCCGGATCTGGCAGCCCTGCGCATCCAGGTTCGCCCCGCTGTGGACCTCGATGCCGTACCCGGACTCGCCCTTGGCATCGGGCTGGGTGTCCTCGATAGAGGTCTCCTGCAGTGTGACCGAGGTGCCGGAGTCGAACGCCAGCAGGCCCACGCTGCCGTTCCCCGCGATCTGGCAGCCCTCCGCGTCCAGGCTGGCGCCCCTCCAGACGAAGATGCCGTACCCGCCCATCCCGCTCTCATCGGGCAGGCTGTCTTCGATGACGGTCTCCCGCAGCGTGACCGAGGTGCCCTCGTCCAGCACGAGCGCCCCCACGGTGGAGCTCCTGCGGACCTGGCAGCCCTCCGCCACCAGGCTCGCGCCCGCTTGCACATTGATGCCGTAGCCGAACAAGCCGTCCTCGTCGGGCAGGGTGTCTTCGATGGAGGTCTCCCGCAGGGTGACGGACGTGCCGGAGTCGTACGCGAGCACGCCCAGGGTGGTGTTGTCCCGCACCTGGCAGGCCTCCGCGTCCAGGCTCGCGCCGTCATTGACCTCGATGCCGTACCCGCCCTCTCCGGTCTCGTCGGGCTGGGTGCGCTCGATGGCGGTCTCCCGCAGGCTGATCGATGTGCCGGAGTCGGTTGCGAACACACCTGCGCTGAGGTTGTCTCGGACCTGGCAGGCCTCGGCGTCCAGGCTCGCGCCGCCGAGGACGTAGATGCCGTATCCGTACTCGCCGTCCTCTCTGGGCAGGGTGTCCTCGATGCTCGTGTCCTGGAGGCTGACCGAGGTGCCGGAGTCGGACGCGAGCACGCCAATGGCGCCATTGTCCCCGATCACGCAGCTCTCCGCGACCAGGCTTGCGCCGTCGTAGACACCGATGCCGTACCCGTAGTCGCCCTGGTCGTCGGGCTGGGTGTCCTGGATGATGGCATCCCGGATGGCGATCGAGGTGCCGGCGTCGAGCGCCAGCACGCCCAGGGTGGCATTCCCTCTCACCTGGCAGTCCTCCACCGCCAGCGCCGTGGCGTAGCTTCCCCCCTGGTAGGCCCCGACCCCGCAGTACCCGCTCTCAACCACGGCGGAACCCCGGAGCGTCGCGCTGCCCGACCCCACCAGCACCCCGAGATAGCCCGCCCCGCTCACCGTCACGCCAGAGACTTCCACCTCCGATGTCTTGGCGTTCACATGGATCCCGGGCGCGCTCTCGTCCCCTGCGCTGGCGTCGATGACCACCAGCTCGCGGCAGCGTCCTGCCAGATGCACGCCGTCGTGGCCACGGCCCAGCTCCAGGATCTCCGGGTAGGTCCCGGCCGCCACCGCCACCATGCCGCCATCCGCGTCAGCCGCCGCGTCCAGGCCCGCCTGGATGGAGGTGAGGGGCGCGCTCTGGCTGCCGTCGCCGCCTTTTGCTGCCGCGATGTTCACGTAGATGGTGCTTTCGTCCACCCCGAGATCGCCCCAGGTGCCCGTGCCGCAGGCGGCGGGCACGCACGTGCCGTCCTCGTCGAGGTAGCCGGTGTCGCAGTCGGGGTCGGGGTCGTGGGCGAGGCCGGTGTCGTGGGTGGGGGCCGTGTCGTCGGTGGAGGATCTGTTGCGCTTGTCCTCCTGGCAGGCGAGGACCAGGAGCGGGAGGACGAGGGCGAGGGAGGCGCGCGAGTTCATGACCTGGATGCCGACCGGGCGAAAGAGCGTCTCGGAGTATGGCAAAACCGGGGGGCTGCGTCGAGGGAGGCGAGGTCCGCGGCGGGGGCGCGCCTTGCGGCTCCTGGAGGGCATCGAGATCGGCCATCACCGCGATGACGCAGGCTCTGGACAGCCCGGGCCGTGTTGGTCCAGGTCGAAGACCCGCAGCCCGGGCTCTGCTGCGACGGGCGCGCCGCGCCAGTCCGGGAGCGCGTTGGTGGGATGCTGCGGTTCTACTACCGCGAGGCGGCGTGACGCCGTGGCTCTGAAGGCTGTGAAGGTGGCGGGATGTTGAGCGGTGATGGGGCAAGGCAGGGGTGCGTGTACCGGGGGTGGTGGTTGTTCTGGCCACAGCCAGTGCTGCCGGTTCTGCGATCGAGGGGCCAAGGTCGGCCGCGGTCCGGAGGCTCATCCAGGCCATCGATGGCGTTGTGGTCGGGAACCAGGGGCAGGTTGAGTTTCGGTACAGGACGGGATGGTGGTTGTACGGTGGTTGTCGGGGTTTTCGTGGCTGATGAGGAGTGCTGAAGCTCACTGAACGGTATCGAGATGCTAGACAGTCCATCAGCCTGCTCCCCCAACTCCCCCGACCAGAATCCGGCCGCCGCCGAAGGAAAATGCTACAAGGTTACGAAATACGAAACCATGGAGCGCGAATGCAGACGCTTACGGAGAAGGTCTTCCTGGCGGCTCCCCCTGGAGGGCTCTTCGACCAGACCGTCGTGCAGAATCTCTTTCCCGAATCGTCCGAGGGTGCGCGCAAGGCGCTTGTCCACAGGGCAGTGGCTGCTGGGGAGGTGTTACGGCTCCTTCCGGGCGTCTTCTGCCTCGGCGAGGTCTATCGCAGGTCGCTTCTGCACCCCTTCGCGCTGGCCTCGGTGCTCCATCACCCTTCCCACGTCAGCCTCGAGACGTCGCTGTGGCACCACGGGCTGATCCCTGAGGCTGTGCGCGAGGTTGCATGCGTGACCGTCTCTCGAACGCGTACCTTCTCCACCCCGCTGGGTGTCTTCTCCTACCTACGTGTGCCCGCGGGCCGGCCCCGCGCCGGCGTCGAGGCGCTGGAGATGGGGCAGGGTGCCTGGGCCTTCGTGGCCACCCCCTTGCGAGCCATCGCCGATCTCGTCTACTCCAGGCGTGCCATCAGCTGGAGGCGCGATGGGCTGCGCTTCCTGGGCGAGTCCTTGCGCATCGATCTCGATGAACTGGGAGCTGCCTCGAAGAGAGAGGACGCAGACGACATCCTCTCGTCCATCAGGAACGAACGCACACGCACCTACCTGCAGGGCGTATGCCAGGAGCTATGGCCATGATCGAGAGGACGCTCTCCAGGAAGATCCGTGAGTACCAGCCCGAGGACGAGCTGGCCCAAGAGCTGGTCCTGGCAGAGCTGCTGCAGCACTTCGTGTTGGCGTCCCTGGCGCGAGCCGGATTGTTCCGCGTGGCGGCTTTTCATGGCGGCACCTTTCTCAGGATCATCCACAGCACCGACCGCTTCTCTGAGGATCTCGACTTCGTGCTCAAGGAGCCGGATTCCGGTTTTCGATGGCAAGGCTACGTGGAGCGCGTCCTGCGGGACTGCGAAACCGAGGGCATCCATTTCGAGGTCATCGACAAGGGCAGCGTCGAAGCCGCCGTGCGCAAGGCCTTCCTCAAGACCGATTCCCTCGGCGGCCTGCTGGAGGCCATCCTGCCGCACTCGCGTCATCCAAGGCGCAAGCTTCGTATCAAGCTGGAGATCGATGCCAATCCACCTGCTGGATCGCAGTTCGAGACCCAGTACCTGCACTTTCCGGTCCTCACCGCCATCACCACCCAGACCCTCTCATCCTCCTTCGCGAGCAAGTGCCACGCCCTGCTCTGCCGCAGCTACACCAAGGGCCGTGATTGGTACGATTTCCTGTGGTATGTGGGCCGGGGCGTCCAGCCCGACCTCGGCTTGCTGGGCCATGCCCTGGAGCAGCAGGGCCCATGGGCGGGGCAGGGGTGCGAAGTGACCCTGCCCTGGTTCCTGGAGCAGCTGCGGGCGGCCATCGAGCGCATAGACTGGTTGCGCGCTGCAGAAGACGTGCGCCGCTTCCTCGGCTCTCAAGAGCGAGCGACTCTACAGCTGTGGAACCGCGACCTCTTCCTGCACCACTTGGAGTTGCTGGCCCACACCATCGACATGCCGCCCACCGGTCCTTCGTGACAGGCATTGCAGAACCGACATCGGGAATGCACGGACGTCTTCTCGGGGGTCGCTTTGGGACCGCCGGGGTACTTGGACAGATACCCAACAGACTGCTGGCGGAAACGGCCTTCGGGGAGTGCATCATGGCTCGAAAGAAGAAGAAGGGGAACAGATCGAAGACGAAGGGCTCACGGAAGGCGAAGCGGCTGCAGAGGAAGAGGCGCGCGAAGGCCCTGAAGCGAAAGAAAGCGCTCGCCCGGGCGCATTCCAAGCCCAGGAGCACCGAGGCCGACTGCAGCCCACCGACTCGGTCCGGAGTCCCGGCGGCCTCCTGGTTGCCAACCCACCACGAGCTGCTGCACCCCGCTGTGCTGTCAGCGGCGGGTCCGCAGCCTCCACCACTCGAGACCCTTCCCGGGCCAGGTCCCGCAGTCCTGGCCACGCAATTCGGCGATCGCGGCATTGCGCTCTATCGACGGCACGAGAGTGGCGTGTGCGTCCTGGTCTCGCCCCTCGAGCTCCCCTATGACACCGAGGTGTCCTGGTTCGGTGGGCCCAGCACGGTCCGTGACGTATTGCCCGGTCGGGTCAGCTGGCACACTGAACCGGTGTGGCAGAAGGATGCGCTCAAGGGAGCGGTCGTCGTGCACGATCTGGTGGAAGAGGAGTGGGGCCTGGTGTGGGCCCCCATCGTGCCCGTGACCATCGAACAAGAGGAAGAGGATGGGAGGTGGCACGTCGATGCTGGCGAAGGCCTCGCAGAGGGGCAGCTCGAACCAGAAGACATCGACTGGTCCAGCGGATCGGATGGCACCCATAGCTATGCTGTGGCGACCTTCCTGAGCCACGGAGCTTCGACGCTGTGGGCACGAGTCCAGCGCGTCCGGGAGAGCACGGAGGAGCCCGTGGAGGGGCACTACGAGTCCGAGCCCCCAGCGCTCGTCGAGGCGATCAAGGGGCCATCCCCCAGGTACAAACGGGCTGCCATGGACGCGCTGGTGGCCAACCGGGAGGCGGTGATCCCGGGGCTGCTCGCGATCCTCGACGAGATCCTGCACAGCCGCGCAGGTGGCGAAGAGCGCCAGGATCTCGGTTTTGCCGGCCTCTATGCCATGGTGCTCCTGGCCCACTTCCGCTGCACGGACGCGCATGATCGCCTCGTCGCCCTGGGGCGTCTCCCTACCGACTCATTCGAGGAAATGCTTGGCGGCTTCCTCACCGAGGGATTCGATTCCGCGCTCCTCATGACCTGTGGCGGGAACACCTCGAAGATACGCCAGCTGGTCCAAGACCGAGCTGCGGACGAGTACCTGCGGAGCCAAGCCGCCGATGCCCTGGCGGGAGCCGTTGTGCTAGGCTACGCCGACCGAGGCGAGACCCTGACATTCCTGGCCAAGCTGCTGTCGCCCGAAGAAGCCCCGAACGGGAGCTATCTCTGGAGTGGCGTCGGGAGCGCCATGCTGAACCTCTACCCCGTGGAGTACGAGGACAGGCTGGAGGTGGCCTGCTACGAGTACCTGATCGAGCCGATGTCCTTTGACGCCGAGTTCGTCAGGGAGACCATCGCGGAGGGCCCGGCGCACGCGGCTCAAGACCTTCGCTGCATCAGGGATCTTGGGCGGCGCGACGTGCACTCCTGGATGGAGTGGTGGGCGTGCTTCGACTCGTAGCTTCCCCCACAGAGGCCAGTCCTGCGATGCTCCCACCCTTCGCGCAGCAGCGCCGTGGCCACCGCCCATCCCGACTCCACCGCGTCTCTCCGCGGTGCGAGCAGGCAGTCGATGGCCTCCGCCCGCACCTCACGCTGCAGCACCGTCTCTGGCGTACGTCAGGACCTGGACCTGGGCCGGCGTAGCCGCGCCCGTCTCGTTCAACGTACTGAAAATGCGCCTCGCTCGCCCGCGACTGCGCATTGCGAGCCGGGCAACATGTGGTAACCTCTCCCCAGACGAAGGATCTGCAAAGGAGAATCCATGTACGCGCGAACCACTGCAACGATCTTCTTCAGTCTCCTCGCGGCATGTCATGCTGGGCAGGACTCCGTGGACGCCGCAGCACTGGGCCAGGACGCTGGGGAGGAGGAAGTCCAGCCGTCGTGCCCACACGAGGATCCCTCCAGCATCTTCACCGGGGGTTTCGTCCACCTGTACAGCGTAGTCCCTGAGGGAGGGACATATGTGCTGGAGCCCGAAGGGGCGCGCTACACCAGGGAGGAGGGCACCATCGACTGGGAGGCTGGGACATGGAGCTCGGAGTTCACCTGGATAGAAGACCATACGATCATCGGCTCGTCCTCCGGGGGGACCTTCACCTTCTCGATGGACGGCGACTGGTCCGCAGAGATGGCGACCACCACATCCTACCGGGACGGGACGGAGATTCTCGTCGAGGAGAGCAAGGTCAAGACGGGCTGCGTGACCAGCGCCTACATGGAGGACGACGGCTACGTCGGGAGCATCGTCACGACCCTGGTAGCGCCGGACCGATACGAGTGGGTATCCGACTCTGGGCCTCTGGACGGAGAGGAAGGCGTTTTCTTCCACTCGGAGGGCGAGAGCACAGACGATTGGACCCAGACCTACGAATTCTACAGCGACGCCGTGGAATCAGAGCCGAGCCCTGATCGTGAGGGGAGCTGCACGAACTTCGGGACCGGGATCACAGAATGCGAGATGATCCAATACAGCGACGATGGCAGCTGGCACGATCACTACCAGCTTTGGGAGAACAACGGCGACTCGTTTGACGAGTGGAAATACTACCACCCCGACGCCGTCGTCGACCCGCTATCGTGGGGCGTCACGCGGGGCTGGTACATGGGTGGCGGCACGAGGGATTGGTACACGGTGCAGGACGACGGCGTGACCATCCTGTACTGCCACGAAGAGTGGGAGGAGGAAGGCGGCGGCTGGTGGGAATGCGACAACGGGACCTCTGGGACCTATTGAGAGCGCTCGATCATCTCGGGGTCACCCGCCATCCGACGGCGACCTGGGTGATCAGGCAGCTCCGAGAAGCCTTCCCCTTCAACGAGGCCCCTCGCTATTTCATCTTCGATCGGGACAGCACGTTCAGCGAGGCGGTCATCGCCGTGATTCGGTCCTTTGGCATTACCCCCTCGCCAACCGCGTACCGGTCGCCTTGGCAAATCCGGTGGCTGAGAGGTGGATCGGCAGTGTACGCCGAGAGATGCTGGACCACGTCGTCGTCCTGGGGGAGGCGCATCAAACTGGCCGTACGGCGAAGGTGAGCTCTTCGCCTGGTCCTCGACGCCCTTGTCCTGCGTGGACATGGCGATCGGCGGCAGCTGGCATGTGGCCCAGCTCGCGTGCGGCCGGTTTGATGCGCAGACCTCCAGCTGCTCAAGAATGCCGAATACGGAGCTTGCCCGGTGTCAGCACGGAGAAGGCACCCATCAGGGAGGAGCCGTGCTCCATCATCACCCTGGCGATGCTCTCGGCCTGCTCGGCAAAGGGTACGGAGGCCAGTCGAATCAGCAGGACGCCAGCATGAGAATGGCCACGCCGGAAGACCAGCTCTCCGAAGTCCGTGTCATGGGTGATGAGCAGGGCCTGCTGGTCCAAGGCCAGCTGCACCACCTCGTCATCAGGGATGCCAGGGTCCAGGTCTCCCACATGAAGAACCCGATGACCATCCTGCTGAAGCCGGACCACGATGGCCCGGTGGATGTTCTCGTCGGCCAGGATGGTCAGTGGGCTCACGAGGCCGCCAGCACGCGCTCTGTTCTGACAGCGTGGAGCGCGTACTCCAAGGCGGCTTCGATGCCTTCACGGGTGAGCCTGGGATGGCCTTCCAGGAGCTCTTCAAAGCTATGCCCCCAGCGGAGCTGCTCGAGGATGTACTCCACCGTGAGGCGTGTGCCCTTGACCACGGGCTTGCCGCACATGACCTTGGGATCCACCACGATGAGTTCTTCGACGCGCTCTGGAGACATGACCTGAACCTCTGACATCAGCATAGCGCTGAGCGAGGACGGTAGCTATCCGGCATGCGAGGTCCAGCCTCCGAATCCGGCGGCTTTCGTGACCACTGGAGCGAGCCGGATACGGAACTATCAGCGCGTTGAAGCCCCACCTCGGCAACCGATGGCACGCGGCAAGACAGCCTCTGTCGAGGTGGCTCCCCGGATTCCAATGGAGCCCTCTCTGTCCGGTGAGCTGTCCACGTTCGGCCGGAGCTCGACCTACATCCCGAGCCAGTCCGCACAGCCGGGGTCGATCTTCACGCAGAGTGGCCAGAGGCTCGGGATCGCGGTGTTGCGGACCATCCCATCGGCGATCTCCCCGCCAATGAAAGAGACCAGCTCATCGAAGTCCTGCTCGGATCCATCGAGGGTGGCGCCGCACCGAGGCCCATGCTCGACTCGTCGCCCTTGGGCGTCGTCTGCCCACCGACGCGTTTGAGGAGGCGTTCGGTGGCCTGCTGACCGAGGGCTATGGTCTCGCACTGCTCAGGACCTGTGGAGGCGATACTTCGAAGATCCGGCAGTTGGTCCAGGATCGAAATGCTGACGAGTACCTGCGGGCCCAGGCCGCTGCCGCCGTGGCGGGCGCGGTCGCGCTCGGCTACGCCGACCGTGGCGAGATCCTGGAGTTGCTGGCCGGCTTGCTGACACCCGACGCTGCCGAGGAGGGGAGCTACTTCTGGGGTGGCGTCGGGAGCGCCATGCCGCACCTCTACCCCGTCGAGTACCAGGACAGGCTGGTGGAGGCCTGCCACCATTGGCTTATCGAACCGATGCAGTTCGACGCGGGGTATGTCGTGGACGAGATCGCGAAAGGCCCGGCGCACGCGGTCGAGAATCTGCGTTGCGTCGAGGAGCCTGGGTGGCACGACATCCACTCCAGGCTGGAATGGTGGGCCGGCTTCGACGGGTGAACGAGCAAGAAGAGGCCGAAAGGGGGCACAACAGGTAGGCGCGCGCCCTTCCCGAACGGGACAGACCCCCGAGGGGAAAGTTCCCGTCAGGGGCCGCATATCACAAATCGGGGTGGGCGGATGCGAACGCGGACGCAGTCGCCGACTTCCTGCTCCCGAAGAGGGGGGTGGAGGGTGGTTGTACGGTGGTTATCGCGATTTTCGCGGCTGATGAGGAGCGCTGAAGCTCGCCGAGCGGCACTGAGAAGCTAGACAGTCTAGCAAGGAGCCTACTCCGAAAGCACCCTGGAGCACGACTCTACGCGCCGCTCGACGAGCTCAACCAGAGCGTCGATCACCGGCTCATCGAGACCCTGCTCCCTGCAGGCTTCGGCCACGGCGCCGATTCGCTCGCCAACGCGCGCGACCAGCTTCCGTACTCGTTCGATCGTCTCGCCCGGTTTCAGGCCCACCTCCTTCGCCAACCGCTTCCAGTGCCGGAGACCGACGAAACCAAGGCGGTACTCGCCTCCGACTTTCATCGCCAGCTTCAGTTTCTGCTGCGGGTAGTAGGGCAGCGTGCTGGCGACATCGTACAGAGGAGCGAGACGCACACGCCCTCGCCCACCGTGGAGCAGCGCGTAGTTCTTGGCATGGGCGTCGGTGCCCCCGACGATCCAGTTGAACGCCAGAGCGTCCGCCATCGTGCCCAGATCCTCAATCGGACGGCTGGAATGATCACGCAGCACGGTGGCCATGTCCACGGGCCCGGGCCCGCCCTCGTTCTGGTACTTGGACGTGGGTGGCAGGCCCAGGGCCTGACAGAGATCCTCCTGGTGCAGCCGCAGGATGGGCCGACTGGCCGACAGCGCCCCTAGCTGCGCGGCGCGGGCCTTCGTGGACGCCGCGTCCGCCAGGCTGGCGGTCAGAACCCGGTCGTAGCGCTCCACCACGATCACCCGCTGCTCCCCGAAGCGCCGCACCTCGGAGGACGCGGCGGGCAGCCCGACCTCGCGGGCCAACGCCAGGCAGAGGTGTTCGTTCTCCACATGCCCGCCGAGCCCGGGGATGGGCGGCTTCAGGATGTGCGTGGTCGGCGTGCGCCCCCGAGGCACTCCCCAGCGGCCCTCGTGCCACAGCAATGCCGTCTTGGGTTGCGCGCCCGCCAGGCTGAACCAACCCACGTCCTGAGGTGCGCGCCAGGCCGCATGATCGCGCTCGAGCAGGGCGAGGCGCTCCGCGATCTCCGCTTGGGTCAACCACTCGACCTGGAAGGGTTCCTGCTTCTCGAGGGCGGCGACACGCTCGGGCCGGACGATCTGCACTGCGCCCGGACAGTCCTCTCCCACGTAGGCCACCAGGGCGAAGGGGTTGCGTGCGGAGACCTGAAAGCGCCGCGCCCAGCGGTCCAGCACGGTGGCGTTGTCCGGGAGGAGGTTCCACATCCAGGCCTCCAGGACATCGTGACCATGCTCGCGAGCGGCCAACGGCATGGACAGGGAGAGGGGAAAGCTGCTGCGGTCCGCGCGCCAGGCCTGGGCGTAGCGCAACCTCCAGCGCCCTCGCCCACCCTGCTGGAGGGTCGCGACCTCGAACCCGCCGATGAGTACGACGAGCTGGTCGGTCATGGCTTCCTCCCACGGGCACGCTCGATGATGGAGTCGAGGTCGATGGACGCCTCAGGGATGAAGGCGGCGCTCTCGCCGCGCCCGACGCCCGCCACCGTGAGCTCGACGTCGAGCGCGTTCAGCGTGCGGAGCACGAGCGCGAGCTCGGCTCTGGGCTTGCCGCGCTCGATGTCGACGATCCATTGACGGCTGACTCCGACCTGATCTGCGAGATGCTGCTGTGTGAGCGCTCGCGTGCGCCTGCGGTCACGGATCAGGAGGCCGATGTCCTTAGGGGTGCGGAGGTGCATGTGTCCTCGCCGATGTAGTCGTTCGGCGGCAATGTAGCATATGTTTTCGTTCGCCGATAGAAGGACATAGTCGCCGTACGGCTACATGGCATGAGTAGCGGGCGGAAGCACTCGAATGGCATCTCGAGCAGGCGCTCCGCCATGAACCTGCTCATTGTGGAGCGGGTGCATACCTTGTTGCGTGCCGGGCTGGCCGCAACTAAAATGGAACCAAATCGCCACCTGGGGTAGCCATGCCTTCTCTGACCCTCAAGGACATCCCGGACGACATGATGGAGCGCCTCCGGGCAGCCGCCCGTCGGGAGCGGCGAAGCATGACGCAGCAGATCCTCGTCCTCATCGAGGGCGGGCTCGCTGAGCTGGACCATCGCGCCGGCGTGCCTTCTCCCAGCGCCGCGGCACAGGTTGCGCGTTGGCGAAAGCTGGCGGGGTGCTGGACCTCAGACGAGAGCTTCGATGAGGAAGTGGCAGCGCTTGCCAGGGCTCGTACCACTGGACGCTCGGTGGATCTGTGAAGATCCTGGACACGGACACCTGCATCGCTATCCTCCGAGGCGTGGGCCAGGTCATCGAGCGGAGAGCCGCCGAGCCCGACGACGTGGCGACCACCTGGGTCACCGCAGCCGAGCTGTACTTCGGTGCAGCCAAGTCTGCTGCTCCCGAGCGAAACCGGCCCCTTGTCGACAAATTCCTGGCCTCCCTACCCGTCCTGCGACCCGACTTGGCAGCAGCCCAGGTCTTCGGAGAGGCAAAGGCGCTGCTGCAGCGGGCCGGGACACCGCTCGCTGACGCCGACCTGTTCATCGCGGCTACTGCGATTACGCATGGGGCGGCGGTCATCACTGGAAACCAGCGGCACTTTCAGCGCATTCCCGGCGTCAGGGTGGAGGACTGGATTCGAGGCTGAGACCTGTCTCCCGAAGGAACCACGTTCGGGCAGCCTTCCCGCTCTCCTCCGCAGCCGCGCCGATCTCGTCATCGAAATGGCGTTGTTGCACGGCTCGGATCGGAACCGAGACCGCCCCTCACCGCGCGATCCTCAGGCCCGGATCGCTTGCGACTCCGGCATCCCGGGGGCGGTCATCTTGTTGACGATGTTCACTCCGATCATCGCCTCCTTCGCTTCACGCGGTACTTGGTCTGTGCGCGGTCCGCCTGGACTTCGGCGTGACCGTGCTCATCGTACGGGCGGCCATGGGGGATCTCCTCGGGCGGTTCATCGGGGGAGCCTCTTGATCCGATGCTTGGTTGGCAGTCAACTGCAGCCATGCACCAACGCCGCGTGGCGCTGATGACCGGCTGGCCGTCCTGGATGGGATCTTGACGAGGGACAGCCAACGTGGAGTCCCGGCGCCAGCCAGTTACTCGGAGATCCCAAGCGTCGCGAGGAGCGTATGGAAAGAGACTGGCAAAGCAGCTGGAAAGGCGACGAGAAGCAGAGGCGAAGAGGGGCGCAGAGGGTTGTCCTGCTCTGCCTGCTGCTGGCCCTGACGCCCGACCTCCGCGCTGCCTCCTCCGGCAGCCCGCTGAAGGCATTCTGCTACGACGGCCCCGCCCGGCCCTATGTTCCCATGCACCACGCGATCCTTCAGGGGGACCACGCCTCCCTCCAGCATCTCACCGAAAGCGTCCTGCGCCGCGGAGATGCCGAAGAAGACGCTTCGCGGCACTTGAGCAAGGCTCTGAACCGCGCGGCCTGGCTGGGGGATCGTGAGGCCGCGTCCATGCTGCTCCGATACGCAGCGGACCATTCCCTGCCCCTGGAGGACACGATGCCCCTGCACATGGTCGTCTCCTCCCGCGAGAAGACCGAAGTGCAGAAGTGGATGCCCGATCTGGACATCGGGCTGGCGTGCGTGTCCGCCAGCGCCTCGCCTGTCGAGATGGCGGAGCTGCTCGTGCAGGGCGGGGTCGATGTGACGGACAACATCAAGACCCATGGCACCCCCCTGCACGTGGCCGCCAGGGCGGGACGAGTCGAGATGATCACCTGGCTCGTCGAAGCGGGCGCCCCCACAGACGTGATCGACGATCTGGGGCGCACCCCCCTGCACCTGGCCGCCATCAGCGCGCAACAGGAGAGCGTCGATGCCCTGGTGGAGCTGGGCGCCGACCCCGCTTTCGTGCACCCGGAATCCGGCCTCACGCTCCTCCACGCGGCGGCCCGGGGCGGCCTCGTCGACCTGGTCAGGGAGCTGCTCGACCAGGGCCAGGATCCGGAGTCCGTAACCCCGAACCGGGTGACCCCCTTGCTGGCCGCGGCCATGGGAGGAGACGCCGCCACCATCGACCTGCTGCTGGAGCGAGGTGCCGACGCACGCGCCATCGACGCCCACGGCCTCGGCCTGCTGCACTGTGCGGCCTACGGCGGAGCCACGAGCCTGGTGGAGAGGCTGCTCGACGAAGGAGCCGATCCCGACTGCCGGTCTTTCCGGGCCCCACCCCCCGCAGCCCTGGCCGCGGCGGGCGGGCACGCCGACGTGCTGGCCCTGCTGGCCCGACGCGGCGCGGATTTGTCTGTCCGGCTCGATGCAGAGCGAACGCCGCTGCACCTCGCGGCCATGGCCGGTCAGGCGGACAGCATGCGCTGGCTGGTGGAGCAGGGAGCGGATCCCTCGGCGAAAGACAAGTGGAACCACGATCCGGTCGGGAAGGCCATGAAGCCGGACTGGATCGGCGGTTCGCTCGCCCTGATGGAGACCCTGCCCCAGCCCGAGCGCAGAGCCAGCATGGACGGCATGGGCGAGTGGCTGGCCAGGAACCTCTCCTACGGAGATCTCGCGACCCTGATGGATGTCACAGGAGCGCCCCCGAAAGGGTCGAAGGGCTCCCCCCTGTTCGCCGCTATCGGGGCGAATCGCCCCTGGGTCGCGGAGCTGCTCCTGGCCCGAGGGCTCCCGGCCCACGACAGATACGAGGGGCGATCGTACACACTTGAATACGCCGCGAAGATCGGCAACCCCGAGATGATCTCCCTGCTGGTCGAGCACGGCGCGGATGTGGATCACTTCGGTTGGCGCGACGACACCCCCCTGTTCAAGGCCATAGAGCATGGGCACATGGCCGCGGCGGACCTTCTGCTCACCTACGGCGCCTCACCGGTCTCGGACACGCGGGACAAGGGTGACAGGACGCTCATGCACATGGCGATAGAGGAGAATCGCAAGGACATCTTCCAGCATCAGCTGCCCTTTCTCCACCTCCTGCCCCCTCCCGACTGGCGGACCAGGTCTGTGTTGGCCACAGCCATCGTGCACGGTCGAATCGGCATGGTCCGAGAGCTGCTCGGGCGGCGCGGGGAGACGGGCGGGCTCGCCGCCGGCCCCGAGCTGCTGCGCATCTGCGCGGGGGCTGGCCGTATCGAGCTGTACCATGAGCTCCTGGAAGCTGGAATCGGCTCGCTCGCGGAGCACGGGGAATCATCGCTGCAGGCCGCCGTCAAAGATGGCGAGTTGGAGATGGTCCGCCACCTGCATTCCCTGGGGGTGCAGCTCCCGGAAGACGACGGATACCTGCTGCAGCTGGCCATCACCTCGGGCGATGCCGAACTGGTCGCCTTCCTGCAGCATCAAGGAGCGGCTCCCATGGACGAAGGGAGGCGCGCGTCCGCTGTGAAGGAGGCGGCCTCCAGGGATCGTCAGGACAGGATCCAGGCGCTCCTGTCCTACATCCCGGACCCCCTCCAACGCCAGGAAGCCCTGAACCAGGCCCTGCGCCGGGTGGGCTATCCGGAGGAGCCCATCGGCGAGCCCGCCACGATCTCGTTCCTGCTGGAACAGGGGGCGGATCCGAACATCGTCGACGAGGACGGCATCCCACCGCTGCTCAACGCCGCACAGGTCGAGGACGAGCAGCTGATGATCCTCCTGTTGGACGCGGGCGCAGACCCGGACGCCAGAACAGAGGAGGGCGGAAGAACCGCGCTGATGCCCGCGACCGAAGCCGACTTCTGCCAGGGGGCGCTGCGCCTGCTGGAGCGGGGAGCGCGAACGGACCTGGTGGATCAGGACGGCGCCACCGTGTTCGACATCGCCATGGAGAACGAGAGCTGCTGTGTCGCTGACCTGTTCCGGCGACACGGCCTGGACACCGGCTCGGCTCCCCCTCTGGTGCTGAAGCGGGGTAAGCGGCGGACCCGCGCCAAGCCGAAGGGCCTTGCCGCCCACCCGGACTGGCTGGCCTACCGACAGCACCTCGAGCGGGCCATGACCCGCGCCGCCAAGAAGAGGTATTCGGATCTGGATGGTCAGGTGGATCCGCAGGTGGTGATACGCCCCCTGGAGAGCCTCATCCAGGCGATCGACTGGTCGTCCCTGGAGCCGCACGAGGAGGCCCCGTCCCCGGACTCCCTGCTACGGGCCCTGGCGTTCCTCTACCTCGAAGAACTGAGGATGCCGAGCAACCCGTCGAAGCGCGGGAGATACATCAGCCTCGTCGAGCTCGAGACCCACCGGGGTCCCGAGCTCTACTCCTTGGATGGCGTCGGAGCTCGTCGCTACTGGTCCCCTGGCAGAGAGGCGCTGTACCGCGATGTCTTGACGTGGACATCCATCGTCGGCATCGACTGCCCGTGGCTCCAGCCCCTGCTGGAACATCGCCTCGAGACCGCGGGCTCCGCCGACGGAGAAGCCGATCCTCAGGGGCCAGGGTCGGTCGAGGCGCGAACAGCGTGGAGGAGGGCGGCGGCCTGGCGTCGATTCAAGGAAGTCTACGAGGCCACGACCGGCCCGCAGATCGACATCGGCGACATCTGGTCCTTGCAGGACGAGCTCACCCTGACCGCGACATACCTGCCCGGTCTGTTCCCCGTTGGGCGGGTGCCATTTCAACAGCTCTGCGACCTGCTGGCCGAGCAGCCGCTCTACGCGCTCCCCGACAGGGCCACGATGAGCCGCTCCCCCGTGATCACCGGCATCGAGGAGAACACCCGGGACCTGCCCAGCTTCGCCCACTGGCGTTCCGAGGTCGCGTCGGGCCTGGAATACCTGGACGTGCTGCAGCCGTTCCTGGGGTGGTTGTTGGAGGCTCCTGTGAAGGACCCCTGGGTCCGCAAGGTGATGCTCCCCCACTTCGAGGCCGTGATCGAGCGCACCCGTCAGGCCCGAGAGCTGGCGGCAGAAGGGAAATACGAGGTCTTGAGCGAGGAAGAGCTCGCCGCCCGGCTGGAGCCCCACATCGCCTTCGTCGCCAGCCGCAGCCCCCACGGGGAGGAGAGACCATGAGAACGCTGGCCGGGTTCGTCCTCCTGCTCGCGCTGGCCTGCTCTGCCATCTGCGGGCCGGCCCTCGCCTCGACAGCCCCACCTCCCCTGCACCAGGCCGCCGAGCAGGGCGACACGCAGGCCCTGCGCGCTCTGCTGCGGGAAGGGATCTCCCCTGACAGCGCGGATATCAAGGGCCGAACAGCCCTGCACCGGGCCGTGATGACCGACCAGGAAGCCTCGCTGCGTCTCCTGCTGGCCCAAGGGGCCGATCCGGACCTGCCCGACGCCCTCATGCTGACCCCGCTGCACTACGCGGCCAAGGCCCGTCGTCCCCACCTCGTCGCCCTGCTGATCGATGCGGGGGCCCAGCCGGACATCCAGTTCCAGCCCGGCCTCCGTCCCTTGTACTTGGCCGCGCTGGAGGGCGACGCGGGCTCGGTCGAGCTCCTGCTCGGAGCAGGTGCCGATCCCGACCTGCCCACATCCGGAGGAGACACCCCCATCCAACAGGCCGTCACTCGCAAACACACGGAGGTCGTCGAGGCCCTGCTGCAGGGTGGCGCCAGTGCCGACCTGGTCTTCGATGGAGGGCGGACCTTCCTCCAGTACGCCATCAGCGAGCACTCCCTTCCACTCCTGGACCTCCTGCTGCGCCCGGAGTCGGGTCTCGAGCCCACGGCGTCCGAGCTCCGGGAGGCCATGGACGAAGCCGTCGAGAAGAACGATGTGAAGCTCCTGAAGCGGCTCGTCGAGGCGGACGTGGAGATGATGACGGTCCCGCGCGGTTCCGGCGAGCAGGAGGGCGAAGCTGTCACGCTGCTGGAGCACTTCTTCGACACCAGGGATCGGGAACTGCTGGATCTGCTCCTGGAGAAGGGGGGCGGGCAGAACACCCCCTTCTCGGACGGGAGGCTGCCACTGGAGCACGCCATCTGCAAAGGCAAGGCCCGTTTGCTGGACGCCCTGCTGAACTTGGGCGTGGACCCGGACGCCCTGCTGTCGCATGGGCAGCGCCCCCTGCACCTGGCCATGAGTCTGTGGGAGTTCGACTTGACCAGGCGGCTTCTGGAGGCGGGGGCCAGCACCGAGCTGACCACGGAAGACGGGCTGGCTCCCATCCTCGTCCCGCTCGTTCCCAAGCGGAAATACTGTTCGAGACCGCCGGTCGACTGGCGAAACAGTTTTTCTTATCACAGCGGATACATGAAATACGTCGAGCTCCTCCTTGAGCACGGCGCCCGAGTGGACGGCGGCTCCCCCGATGGACCCAGCGCCATGCACCAGGCGGTCCGTTTCCGGAACAAAGAGCTGGCAGAGCTGCTCCTGCAACGCGGGGCTCCCACAGATTTGCTTCACGAGGGTCGCACGCCCCTCGCGGCGACCCTCGAGCGGGGCTCCATGGACAAGGTGGAGTATTTGCTCGCATCCGGGTGCGGATTCGAGGTCTCAGCGGACGACTACCCCTTCGACGAGGCGCTGGTGATGGCAGCACGTGCTGGGCTGCTGTCGCTGCTGCGTCCCCTCGTGGCCGGAGGGGCGGATCCCGGGGCGCGCAGTTTCCGGGATCGCGGCAAAAGAACCTACGAGACCCCCCTGCACGCCGCCGCGCGCGAGGGCAGGGCCGAGCTCGCCTCGCTCCTGATCGAGCTCGGGGCTCCGCTGGAGGCAGCGGATCATCGTGGCGCTACCCCCCTGTTCGTGGCGGCGCAGGAAGAGCAGTGGGACATGACGCTGCTTCTCCTGAGGAGCGGCGCCGACCCTGCCGCCGCGCGCGGCGACAGGCTCGCTCTGGGAGAGGTGATGGGACAGCCCGACGAGGCGCTGTTGAACGCCTTCCTGGACGCTCTGGAGGGCAGAGAGGGGCGCCAGCACGTGCTGGACGAGGCCCTGGAGGATGCGTTGGATTGCAGATCGGCTCCGTACGCACGGCTGCTCCTGGAACGCGGCGCGAGCATCTCCCATCGCACCGTCTACGGCAGCGTTCTGTGCATGGCCGTCGCCCGTGGCATGGCAGATACCGTGGAGCTGCTCCTTGAGCGCGGGGCGGACCCGAACGAGACCTGCAGCATGGCGAGGACGGCACTGACGTACGCGGTGGAGCCCAGCTATGGCTCCGCGGACACGATCAGGATGGTGGAGAGCCTGCTGGCCGCGGGGGCGCGAGTGGACGGCAACCACCGGCTCCGGAGCGAAGTGGAGGATACGGCTCGGCCGAAGCGTGCACCCACCTGGGTGGAGCGCATCCGGGAGCAGGGGCTGCCCATCGGTGACGAGCCGCGAAGGGATCTCCAGCCGCCCGCTTGGAAGGCCGAGGAGCGCACACAGCCGCCGCCAGCCTACGTGCCCACCCCGCTGGTGCGAGCCGCGCAGTGCAAGCCCCACCTGATCACCACGCTGCTGAGCGCAGGAGCGGATGCGGATGCGCGGGGCGAACATGCCCGCACCGCGCTCCACCTGGTCGTCGGAAACGAGCTGCTGAGAGACCAGGCGCCGCCTTCGGAGATCGCCCCCCTCCATCTCGTCCGGGCGCTGATCGAGGCCGGAGCCTCGCTGGACGCCGAGGACGACGGAGGGCGAACCGCGTTGATAGGCGCCACCAGACTGGGGGATATGGAGCTGATGCGGGCTCTCCTGGACGCGGGCGCGGACCCGAATCACAAGGACGCCCTCGGCAACACCGCCTTGGCCTACGCTCGCGACGCAGAGCTGGGAGCACAGCGGAGACCCTTGTCCGCACTGCTTCTGGAACGCGGCGCGCATCCCGACCTGGTCGCCAACCACAGCGACGCCCTGATCCGGGCGGTGGTCGAGGGAGACACGGACGACCTGCTCGCCCGACTGGATGCGGGCGCCCATCCGGACGACCAGGACCTGGAAGGCGCCACAGCGGCGTGGTGGGCTGTCCGGAAATGTCGGCTCGACGCATTGCGGATCCTCCTGGAGCACGGGGCTGACGCGGATCTCGCGCTCTCAGGCAGGGAGCCGTACTTGCTGTCCGCGTCCGGGCTCAGACAACACCGGAGCTGCTTGAACAACGACGTTGGGACAGGGCTCGTGGAGCTGCTCCTTGATCACGGGGCGAACGTCGGGGCCGTGGCCGAAGACGGCACCACCGCGCTCATACAGGCCTGCGGGACCGGCGATCCCGAGCTTGTGGGGCTCCTGTTGGAGAAGAAGAGAACGCGCCGCTGGCTGAACGCCAGGAACGCCGACGGCATCACAGCGCTTCACGCCGCGAGCAAGAGGGGCAAGCCGGGAATCGTCGAGCTCCTGCTCGACGCCGGAGCGGACGTCGACCTCGCCGACAGATGGGGCTACACGCCGCTCATGTGGAACCAGGAGGACAAGGACCTGTCGCCGAGGTTCCAGGACCGCAACAACGACAAGAGCGAAATCACCGAGCTCCTGCTGGGCGCCGGCGCCGACATCTCCGCCAGGGCCCAGGGCGGCGTGACGCCGCTGATGGTCTTCATCGCCAGTCAGGACATGGCGTCGGCCAAGCTACTCATCGAGCGAGGCGCCACCGTGGACCAGCCCGACGAGCAGGGACGCACCCCCCTCCACCTGGCGGCGGGCCGTGGCGAGCAGAACCTGGGGATTTTCGACCTGGTGGTCACCGACGCGACGCTGGATCGACGCGACCAGGCGGGGATGACCCCCCTGGCCTGGGCAGCCTGGGGTGGCGACAACTGGAACATCCCCGTGCTGGCCGGATTCGGAGCCTCCATGAACGCCCGGGACGACCACGGACTCACGCCGCTCATGTGGGCGGCGGCCAGGGGCCACGACCGTACGGCGGACGCCCTGCTGCAGTTCGGGGCGGACCCGGGACTCGAGGTGGAGGGCGGTTTCAAGGCCGCGGACTACGCCAGAGCCGCCGAACACGAGCTGCTGGCGGAGAAGCTGGAAGCTGCGGAGCCGCGGCACGAGTGAAAGCGTGCCGTTCTCCTCATCTCATCGAGAACAACGCTCTCCGCCAGCGAGCCGCCGGGCTCAAGGGAAGGCGGCCCCGTCCAGTGCGAAAACTCGAACAGCCCTTTCCTCCATTGATACCAGCCCCTCCCTCAAGAGCGCCTGGCACCTGCAAGATCGGATGTTGGGCTGCGCGCGAGGCCGCTCGGGCAGGTTTCCGGACCTTCTGGCGCTGCGCCCGCGCTGGCAATCGCAGCGTGGACGACCGGGCCGCCCTCGGGCGGACAAGGAGATCCGCGACCTGAACCGGCGCCTGGCCCGAGAGAACCACACGTGGGGCGCGCCGCGGGTGCATTCCGAGCTGTTGAAGCTCGGATTCGAGGTCTCGGAGCGGACGGTGTCGCGCTACATGCCCAAGAGGCCGGCACCGAGATGCTAGACATTCTAGCAGGAGGGGAGACAGAGAGGGCGGAAGCGATCGTTCGCAGAATGAACCGTCTCGTGGTATTTTCCGGGAACGATGACTCGGATCTCCGGCCAGCTGCATTCCCGCCATCGTCTCCCTGCCTGGGTGGACTCCCTGCAGGCGAGCGGACGCTACACCTTCACAGGGCGCGAGGCAGAGAACGCGACGGGCGCCAGCCCCCAAGCCGTCCGATCGGCCCTACGTCGGCTCAAGCAGGCCGGCCGCATCGTCGCCCCTCGAAGGGGCTTCTTCGTTCTCGTGCCTCTCGAGTACCGTGTCTCAGGGGCTCCTCCGGCGAGCTGGTTCGTGGACGAACTCATGGGCCACCTGGACCGGTCGTACTACGTAGGTCTGCTGACCGCTGCGTCCCTCCACGGTGCGGCGCATCAAGCCCCGCAGCAGTTCCAGGTGGTCGTCGACCTGCCCACGCGTCCGGTGAAGGCGGGGCGTGTCCAGTTGGCCTTCGTGAAGGGGCGAGCGGGAGCGACCCCCGTGGACCGCATGAACACGGCCACGGGTACGATGGCCGTCTCGACGCCTGAAGGGACAGCGCTCGACCTGGTACGCCACGTGGAGGTCTGCGGCGGTCTGAACAACGTGACGACGGTACTGATGGAGCTGGCAGAGACCATAGACGGCAAGCTGCTCGTGGCCGCGGCCCATGGCATGGAGAGGACGGTGCTTCAACGGGCGGGATACCTGCTCGACCTCGCTGGCGCCCACGGGCAGGCCGACCGGCTGGCCGCCTGGCTGGGAGAGCAGCGCATCTTCCCCGCCGCGCTGCGGCCCGACCTCCCCAGGGCAGGTGGCACGCGCGACGAGCGTTGGATGCTC
Source organism: uncultured Enterobacterales bacterium (assembly GCA_964454135.1). Lineage (GTDB taxonomy): Bacteria > Myxococcota_A > UBA796 > UBA796 > JAFGLY01 > CAYVQL01. The sequence continues at coordinate 34,055 of CAYVQL010000045.1, forward strand.
GTCATCAACGACGAGGTGGAGCCAGACGCATGATCCCGCGCGCCCACATCACCGCCTGGCGGGGCATGGCGCCCTGGAGCGACGTTTCCTGCCCGTCGGCGGCGGCGTCGACCTCGTCGCCATCATGGAGGTCGTCCGCGTCATTCACCAGCGCTACGTAGGCCTGCCGCGCGTCGATGCGGCCATCGAACTCTGGGCGTCGGACGAGCAGCGCGATCTCTACGCGCGCGGCGTGGCGTGGCCTGGGCTGACCGGGTCGCGTGCTGGCGCCTGTCACGTCTCCCACCAGAGACCGGGGCTGGCCGTTCAGGCTCTTCTTCAGGCTCTACGACGAACTCGTTCCGGTGCTCGACATGGTGGGAATGGTCGAGGCGGAAGCCGGCACCGGGCAGGCGGTGTCATGTGCAGGGCACCTGCTCGGGCGTACCGCCGACTCCTTCGGGCCGATCCTCAGTGAATTGTGCGTGGCTGCCATGCTCGACGAGGAAGGGACGGCATCGCCTCGGAGCATGGCCGCCCGCCAGCCGCCATGCTAGGGCGCTGGTTCCGACTGGGCCACGACCCCGGGCAGGTGAATGTCAACTCCCAGAGCGAGCGAAATTCTCCGAAAGACGGCCGAGAAGCACGGCCTGCCCGCCGAGCTGCTCAAGCTGCTCGCGAGCCGGGAGCGATCACCGCGTCGAAAGGGACCCCGCGGGATCAACGTCCGCTTCCGCGAGGCACTCCAGCATGAGGTGGAGGGCAGAGGCATCCAGGCCCTCCGACATGGATCTCTGGGGGTCGACAGCGTCGAGCGCTTCACGTTGAAGGCGCTGCACCTTGAGAACTTTGGCCCGTTCCGCGAGACGACCATCCCCTTCGAGACTACGGCGGAGCGGCCGATCTGCTTGATCGAAGCCAAGAACGGACGGGGAAAGTCCCACGTCATCCGAGCCGTGCTGTACCTGCTTGGCGTGGACAAAGCACCCCAGAGCCGCTTCAAGTACCCCGGCCGCATCCTGCATCGAGGCGTGCCCAGGCACGATCCCACGCTCCGCGTCCATCTCCTGGTGGAGTCCGACGTGGCTGGCAGGATCGAGCTTCGGCGGCATGTCCGGTTCAAGCTGCAGCGCGGCGACGCTCGCAAGGTCTCCGACGCGCGCCACGTGCTCTTCCTGGATAGTGCGGGGAGCGAAGGCGGAGACCTGCACGGTGTGGACGCAGAGCGCTGGATCTCCGAGCGTTTCCCTCCCGAGATCATCGAGTACTTCGTCTTCGATGCAGAGAACTCGCCCGTGTCGGACCTATCAGGTGAGCTGGGCGAGAGCGTCCCCACCATGCAGGGCCCCGTAGAGCAGGTGCTCGGTATCAGCGTCCTGCGCAACGCGGCAGCGCGCTGTCGTGGCAACCACGTGATGGGGTACTACATCGAACAGAAACGCCGCGTCGACACGGACGCCACGCCCACCAGTATCCAGCGAGGGATCGTGGAGCGCGAGGAGCAGCGGGAAGCCCTGGCGGACGAACGCTCCAACCTGCTGGACGAGCTTCGCGTGGTGGGGAGCGAGCGCGAGCGTGCCCAGCGAGACCTGCAGCGCCTCGAGCAGACCGCGGAGCAACTCGACAGCACCGATCACAGTGCCATCGAGCAGGAGACCGCCCGGCTGGAGGGGGAGCGCGAGCAGCTGCGCGATCGGCTCGCGCGTCGCGTCCAGCGGGATCTGCCACTGCGCCTCCTGGCCCCTACGCTGCGTAGGCTGGCGGCAGAGCGGGCGCCGCTCAACGCCAGCCAGGAGTGGCTCAAGGGTGCTCGCTTCGCCCTGAATCGCCTGGCCTCCCAGGTCGAGCGAGGCGCCCTGCCCTGGCAGGAGCAGCGCGGCATCCCCAGCGACGAGCTCCTCCAGCGACTGAACGCAGTTGTCGGGATCCCCGCCCGGACGCACACCGAGGAGCCCGGCACGTTCGATCCCGAGCGCTGGCATGTGGCATCACAGCAGAGTCGTGGCCTCGCTGCGCCGCTGCACGACCTGCAGCGTACGGAGCGTCGGCTCCACGACCTGCAGCAGCAGCAGCGCGACCTCCCCCCTCCCGGCGACACCCGCCAGCTGCTGGAGGAGTACGACCAGGCCAAGGAGAGGGCCCACCAGGTGGCGACGCAGCAGGCCGAGATCGAGGCGCGTCTGGAGGCGCTGGAAGACGAGATTACCGACCTGGACGAGGAGATCGCGCGTCTGAAGGAGGAGCTGCCCGACGTGCGCTGGCGGCGCAGGCAGGCGCGTCGGTTCGGCAAGCTGATCAAGCTGTGCCGTGCTCTCGGCAGGGCGTTCGACGAGGCCGCCGATGCGCTACGCAAGGAGAAGCTGGGCGCTATCGAGCAGCACGCCTCCAGCCTGCTCCGGCAGATCACCAACAAGGCGGGTCTCTACCATCGTATCGCCTTCGACAAGGGGAGCTGTCGTTTCCAGCTGTTGGATCCGGGAGGCAAGGAGGTCCCGCCGGATCGCTCCACCGGCGAGCGGACGGTCCTCGCGCTCGCCATCGTCCACGGTCTCCGCCAGGTGTCCGGCACCAGGCTTCCGTTGATCATCGAGGCACCGCTCCGGCCCCTCGACGAGGCCCACGAGCTCAACGTGGTCAGACACCACCTCGCCAGGCTCGGCGAGCACACCGTCTTGATGGAGGTGCCGGGCCGCTTCCACCGGGGCCTGCTGTCCGAGCTGGAGCAGCGCATCGGGCAGCGCCTGGCCCTGATCCGGGAGTCCGCTGGCGCCACGATCATCGAAGAGCGCGCCTGATATGCGGGAGGTTCACGTGCCTGACGAGCTTCGTACGCAGCTGGCGGACGCCTGGGGCGTCTCGAAGACCGACATCGATCGTGTCGCCGTCGCCTTGGCCCTCGCGGAATCAGAGGGCGGACTGCCGGACGACATCCAGCGCGTGGACGAGGGCCTGCAGCCTGATCGCGTCTGCTCCCCCGACGATCTGGACGCTCCCTTCGAGGCGCCCGTGTTCGCCGAGGTTCTCTCGTCGCAGCCCAACCCCCTGCCTGTCGACGACCTCCTGGGGCGGGGGCTGGCTATGCTCGCCCGCACGCTGCGGCGCTCCGATGACGATCCCCTTGCCCTGCTGGGCGCTCTGCTCCCCGGGCCGGAGAGGCGCTCGTCGTCGAGCTCCACCGGTGCGCTGGAGATCGAGATCGGTGTCAGCGAGGGGGCGTGTCAGCGCTGGGCAGTCAATCGGGAGGCCGGCACGCAGAACAACCCGAACCTGCGCCTGGCCGGCATGCCCGGCACGGGAAAGAGCCAGTTCCTGCTCCACCTCCTGGCCGCGCTCTCCGTCCGCTCCTCCGCGGGTTTCCTGCTGTTCGACTACAAGGGCGACCTGGCCTCCAACGCGGGCTTCCTGGAAGCAACAGGGGCGCGGCGCATCGCGCCGGGCCGGGATCCCATTCCCCTGAATCCCTTCCAGCTGCCCCAGGGTACGCAGGCCCGTCTCGCGCCCCGTGTGTTCGCAGGCGTCTTCGCCAGCGCTGCCCCCAACATCGGTGAGGTGCAGAAGCAGCGTTTGTCCCGTGCCTTCCAGCGAGCTCTGAGCTCGAAGAGGCCTTCCCTGGCCGAGGTGGGTCGGGCAGTACACCAGGTCTACGCGGAGGAGGGTGCCAAGCCCGACACCGTGACCGGGCTCGTGGAGCAGCTCGTCTCCCTGGGGATATTCAGTGATCGTGGTCCTGAGGGCGAGGAGCTCTTCGCGGAGCGCTGGGTCGTGGACCTCGCCAGTCTCCAGGACCAGGAGATCCAGCAGCTCGTCGCCTTCGTCCTGCTCCAGTACGTGCAGAACGTCGTCCAGGCCCTGCCCGACGCCGCCTTCGACGGCAGGAGCAAGGCCCGCCGCCTGCGCGGTATCGTCGCCGTAGACGAGGCCCACTACTACCTGGAGCGGCGCTGCACGCCGCTGCTGCAGCTGATCCGTACCGCACGCAGCAAGGGCGTCCCCGTCTTTCTGAGCAGCCAGAGCCTGAACGACTTCAGGCACGAGACGGAGCTGAACGAGTTCCTGCCCAACACCTGGCTGTTCCGCCACGGCATGCACCCGTCCGCGAGGATCCTCCAGGGGGCGCTGGGCCTGGGCAGAGGCGCTGGCCAGGCAGCGGCGGACCGCCTCAGCTGCCTCGAGCAGTTCCACGTGCTGGGCCCCACGACGGCCGGCGGCGCCGCCTCGCTGATGAGGACCCATTCCTTCTTCGAGGGGCGCTACCGATAGGCGGCCGGCGTCCCCAGCTATGAACCGAAACACGAGGAGCGCACCAGAGATGAGTGCCCATGAACTTGCCTGGAAGTGGGAAGAACAGCTTCCACGTGTCTCCGAGCTGGCCAAGCGTGCCGGAGCGATGCGCAGGCTCACGGCGCGGCTGTCCAAGGCCGAGAGCTACGAGAGCCTGAAGAAGGTGGAGCGCGATCTCGACAAGCTCGACGCCCTGCCCTGCCCCGACCACGAGCTCGCGCGGGAGGTGCAGCAGCTCATCGTTGAGGTTCGCGCATGGCTCGACCAGGAGTGGGACCGCCGCGAGCACGCCATCGCCAACGAGCTTCAGGTCGTGTTCGGGGACGCCGGCGTTCCGCTGGAGGCCAGGAGCGACGGCCTGTACCGCTACCCACTGACCATCCGCCTTCATCCGCGGAAGGACAGCGCCACCCTGGTCCATGCAGGGGAGGTGGCCAACGAGAAGAAGATCGCCCTGAACACCGAACGCATCTTCAACGCCTGGGACGGCACGCGGGCCCAGCTGATCAAGAAGCAGACGGATCCCGATCTGATGGTCGGCGTCCTGCGTGCGGCCTATGACGAGGTGCGGGCCGTCGAGGGCAGACAACCCGGGAGCCGGGTGCGTCTGCCCGACGTTCACTTCCGGGCCTTTGTACGCAGGCAGACGGCGGCCGTGCGAAGGGACCCGACGAAGCGCCGGGTGAAGCCCTATCCCCGCTACCAGTTCGCCTGGGATCTGGGTCTCTTGCTGGCCCGCCCCGAGCTGCTCGTGCTCGATGATGGCCGCAGGATCGAGCTGCTCGACGCCAGCGGCTCCGCCAGCCGAGGCGCGGCTACATCGCTCCTGGTCGAGATGTCAGATGGATCGACGCGGCTGCTGGGTGACATGCGCATCGTGGGCGGTTGATCCGAGCTTGTACAGGTGGGCGTGCTGATCGAGGGTTGGAGTTCGCCGCGCTGCAAGATGCGGCCGATCTGGATCCCGGGCGCTCGAGGTTGAGCGCCATCCAGAAGTACTTCAGGGGATCTCACACGTCAGGGCGACGAGCACGCCCGCCTCGTCGTGCGGGTCCCACGTAACCTGCGCCAATCGCCGATCCCCAGGACGAATGATAGACAGGACGTGCACCGCCCCTCTGCCAACCAGGTGGGCGCGCATTAGTATATCTGGCTTTGTAGTTCTATTTACGGATGCTCTGATAGTCGACTCGGCCGTCTCGACGCTACCTGATAGGCATGTGTTCGGTGGATAGCAACCGAAGGCGCCAGTTGAACCTTCAATATCACGAGCTCAGCGCCGCGGCGTCAGAGGAAGGGCCGGCGTGTGCCACCTTATGCTGGACGCGTCATTTGCCTTATTTGAGGTAGTTTTTCTCTTGTTGATCGGGGTGGGCGGATTCGAACCGCCGGCTTCCTGCTCCCGAAGCGGGGGGTGGAGGGTGGTTGTACGGTGGTTATCGGGGTTTTCGAGGAGGGCGAAGAGCGCTGAAGCGCGCCAAGTGGCACCGAGGTGCTAGACTGTCTAGCAGGGCACCGCCTGGGGTAGGAGCGCTTTCGAACACGCTTCCACGCGCCCGCTCGATGAGCTCGGCCAGCGAGTCGACCACTGCGTCGTCGAGGCCCTGTTCCCTGCAAGCCTCCGCCACGGCGCCGATTCGATCACCGACGCGCGCGACCAGCCCCTGCGCTCGCCTGTTCGCCTCGTCCGAGCTCATGCCCAGTTCCTTCGCCAGCCGCCTCCAGTACTGGCTCGGGGAGCCCCTGCTGCACCCTCGCTTTCCCGAGCTCTACCAAGGCCCTGCTGCGTGCCAACGCCCGTCGACGTATCTTCGGCAAGCTGGAGTTGCACAGCAGCGCCACCCGTCTGGACGAGCGCGTGCTGCGCGCGGCGCTCAACCGCAGCTCGTCCCCGCTCAAGCAGGCTCTCCCACTTTATTCTATGACATGCCCCCGACATTCTACCGGCCATCTAGTCCGCCCCAAGCATCTCCCTCGTCCGTGGCAGCGCCGGCTCGATGGGAATGGCTTCGCCGTTGACGACCAGCGGCCGAAGGTCGGTCGCGTCGAGCACGGCCCAGGGCAGCTCGCTCAGGTCGTTCCAGTCCTGGTTGTAGATCCACAGCCTGCCGCCTGCCACGTAGAAGGAGCGCAGCTCCAGGTAGGGGCTGGTCACGGCGGCGTCGAGGGTGCCCGTCCGGCCGTCGATGACGGCGACGTGGCCCGAGTAGTAGAGGTAGTACCGGCCCTCGGCCGAGAAGACGGAGTAATGCAGCAGCTCCGATCTGGGGGGGCTCTCCCAGCCGATGCGCCGCCCGAGGAGGTCCACCACCAGCAGTGCGTGGCCGTCGTCGCCAGACCCCCGCGAGGACTTGTCGTCAGCGACGAAGGCGACGAAGTCGGCCAGCTCCCCCCGCAGTGGGTGGCCCTGCATGCCCCAGCCGGACCTGCCCTGACCGATGATGTTGAACTCGCGGAAGCCGAGATCGATGCTCCAGGAGCTCTCTCCACTCTCGGGGTCCAAGGCCACCAGGTGCGTTCCGGAGATGTCGTTGCTCAGGCTGAACACGATGGATCCCCGCCATATGCCGCAGCTGCGGGCGTAATGGTGGCTGTCGTCCTCCCTGCCCGGCCAAGCCAGGTCCGGCGTGAGGACGCGCTCGGTGGACTCCCGCGGATCGAAGGCCACGACCTGGGGATGCCGGTAGTGGACGATGCGCCCGTCGTGGATGCAGGCATCTCCGCGGATCTCGATGCGACCGCGCTCCTCGCCTCTGTCGCGGTCGAGCAGGAGCCAATCCGCGTCGGTCCGCAGTACGAGCACCGACTCCATGGGGACCACCTCGCGTACCATCCCGGCCACCACGTCCGCCTTCCAGAGCACCTCTCCGCTGCTCCGGTCGTGGGCCACCACCAGGATCTGGTCGCGCTCCCTGTGGAACTCGAAGAGCTGCCCGCCGTCGGCGCGTGCCGTGACGCCCGGCGTGTTGATGCTCAGTGCGACGGGCAACTCGGGATCGGGCTCGTAGGTCAGCCGCTCCGTGCGCCAGATCTCCCTGCCGTCCCGGAGATCGAGGGCGACGGTTTCGACCCAGGTGCTGTCGTCGGTGACGCGGACCGTCACGATGCCATCTGCCACGGACATGCCTTGGCGGTCCATGATGGAGAAGGTCTCGGGGCCCAGGAGCGTGCGCCACTGCGGCCCCGCATTCACGTCCAGGCCGACCGCCCAGACGCGGGAGGTGTCGTCGTTGTGACGCATCAGCGCCACCGCCCCGAGGCCCTCCGCCGGGTACAGCCCCACGATGAAGCCATCCTGCTCGGAGGGCAGGCACCAGCCGAGCACCAGGGCGACGACCAACACCGAGGCCAGGACAGCCTTGTGTGCAGGTTTCATTCACCGCCTCCGTGTCGCTCCAACCAGTCCCCGATGCGCGGCCAGACCTCTCTCGTCGCCGGCTCGCCGATGATCATCTCCAGGTGCTGGTAGTCATGGCTGAAGCCCTGTACGGCTCCCAAGAACACGTACTGCTTCTCCTCGCTGCCCACGGCGTCGAAGAGCGCGCGGCAGCCGGGCTCCGGATCGTTGCTGTCGTCGGCTGCAGCGAAGGCCAGCAGTGGTACGTCGAGCGCGTGGATGCCCGCCCAGTAGCTCCGGCCCCCGCGTGTGCGCCAGTCTGGGTTGCAGCCCTTCCAGCGGAAGAACTCGAGCACGTAGGCCCGCGACTCCGGCTCGGGCCCCAGCCTGAGCTGGCGGGCCGGTACGCGACCTAGCACCGTCAGGACGACCCATGCCGCCGCAGCCGGCAGCCGGTGCTTCATCCAGGTGTCGCCCTCGGTGATGTTGGCGCCCAGCACGACGGCGGAGCGCACCGGCTCCTGTGAGAGCCATCCCCCGGCCATGGAGGCCAGGATGGCCAGGCCACCCCAGGAGTGGCCCACCCACTGCGCGCGCCTGCCCCTCTCCGATGCCACCAACTGCTGCACGGCGGGCAGATCCCAGCGCAGGTGGTCCTCGGCGGACCAGCTCCGGAAGCGCCGGTCGCGTGGCGAGCGCCCGTGCCCGCGGAGCTCGGGGATCCACACGTCGAAGCCGCGATCGCGCAGGTAGGGGCCGAGGCCTATCCCCTTGCGCGAGACCCAGAAGCTGCGCTGGCAGAAGGTGCCATGGACCAGCACCACGGGCGGACCGCTGCATTCGCCGAGCAGGCGCGTGACGGCGATCTCCACCTCGTCGCCGGTGAGGACGCGATGCACCTCGGCTTCGACGGGGCCGATGGTGTCCGGGTGAGGTTCAGAATGACCGTTCCGATCCACTATGAATCCAGATGCATGGCTGGGATGGCTGTACAACGAGGCCCCGCTGGCCGCAACTCGTGAATGCGAGGGCAGCGCGGGCACCTGCGGTGACGGAGCGGACGACGACGGCGAGGCCTTCCGCCCGCCGAGGACACCAACGGTGACGGCTACGATGACATCCTCATCGGCGTCCCCAGCGCGCACTCCGACGCCGGGTGGGCCTAGGTCCTGCCGATGGAAGCGTCGTCATTCACCGAGTAGGTCTCATCGCCCCTGTTGTCGACGGACACACCCTGGCCGTAGCACGTGGACGCGCCGATGCTGCGCGTGGGCGCGTAGTAGACGTCGCTGCCGCCGTCGTCCACGAAGAAGACGCTGACCGAGAAGTCGTGGGCGGCTCCCAGGTGGACGTGGGACCAGGTGCCGGGGGTCCACACCTCGTTGTAGACCTCGTCGCCGCCACCCTCCAGCAGCACGGCCAGGGCAAAGTGCTGGGTACGGAGCTCTGCCCTGATCACCAAGCAAGGTGACGACCTGGTGGGCGTCGACTCGCGGGCCTACTCCTACGCCACGGTGCCCTGCCGCGTCGGCGGGCATCTACGCGCGCCCCGCCGTGGAATGGGTTGACTCGGGTTCCTCGGCCGGGCGACCGGCCGGCGGCCGTTCGGCGCTGGGCGTGCTGGAGACACGGTCTTTGCCCGACCGCTTGGCGTCGTACAGGAGCGCGTCGGACTCCTGGATCAGGGCGCTCCGGGCCGCAAAAACGGCCCAGAGCGCCCGGAACGGTGACCAAGGCCCGCACCAGGCCCTCGTCGGGCCCGTCGTCCTCGGCGGCTGCCTCCAGGGTGGCCGGCCCATCGGAAGACACCAAGCAGCGGATCAGCCAGAAGAACAGTGGTGTCCGCCGCTTACCCGCCGCTCAGCCCACCTCGTAGCTGCGTACCTCGAGTCGTTCCAGGCATCCGCGTCCAAACGCTGTCCCGGTTGCTATTTGCTGGTGTTCATCTCCTCCAAACTGTCGGAATCCATGGAGCCGTCACCCGCCGAACCGGCGGGGGGAACGGCCAAAGCCATCAACATGGAGCACAGGCTTCAGTACACTGCGACCACGATGCCACGCCTCCTCCCCCAATCTTGCCCGACACGCCAATTCCTCGCTATCCCTCCGTGATCTGGAGACCGTCCCTGGATCGGCACCCCGCCCACGGAACGCCCAGACCGAGATACCAGCAACCACCCCCACACGGTCCCAAGCGGAGAGCGATGACTGTCAAGGTGGTGCTCGAGTTCATGCACGACAAGAACCGCGAGCTCGTGGAGTCCGCCGTCTTGGCGACCCTGCTCCGACACAAAGTGTACCTCGAGGCCTTCCTGAAAGCCGTGGACCGATCCTGGAAGGTGAGCGAGCCCATCGCCACGCGCACCGAGGTCACGATGCCCGGGCCCGCCTATGCCGACATCGAGGTCACCTGGGAACATTGCCACCAGCGCTACCAACTGCTCATCGAGAACAAGCCCTACTCGACGCTCACCAAGAACCAGCCCAAGGGCTATGTCTACGAGCTGGACAACAGCGACGCGAGGTTCAAGGCCTTCGCGTTCATCTACAGCGACACGGAAGCCTACGAGGAGCTGAAGGTCAAGCTGAAGCAGCACCTGCCGAGCTCGTCACGGGGGCAGGTCGGGATGAACTGGAACCTCATCCGCCGGGGCATGATGGCCCGCTCCAAGGGAGCTATCCAGCTCCACCACGCGCCGCTTCCTGACGTCATGCAGTGCCTGCGCGCCGTGGACGAGGAAGACGAGACGCGAAGGTGGTTGCGCGACTGGCTTTGCACGTGGCATGCCGCACCTCGCTGCAATGTGGGCAAGCAAAAACGCAAGGCGTTCAAGAAGCTCATCCGGGGGATCGAGCGCCTGGAGGATCTCGAAAAGAGCCTCGATGATGGGTACTACGGCGTCTGCCCGTGGTACGCGGATCGTTCCCGACACGGGGGCAAGGAATTCTACCTGTGGCTGGGGGTCGAGCCGGACACCGCCGAGTCCCTGGGGTACGACGAGAAGCAGGTGCTGCTGCAGACCATCGGCTGGCGCGATCTCGGGGACGTCAGGCTCTTCCAGGATCTGGAGCGAGCGCTCGGACGGCCCTTCGTGTCGGTCCATGCGTCCACCAAGGGGCCCAGCTGGGCAATGCCGATCAACAGCCGCCAGGAGTTGGAGACGGTGCTCGAGCGGCTGGCCACACAGGACTAGGCCTGGCAGACGCCGGGCTCAACCCACCAGCCAGCTGCGCAGGCCCAGGAAGCCGCCGAGGGACACCAGGGGCATCATCCAGAGGAAGGCGCGCTCCAGGGACCACTGTCCCTCGTCACAATCCCATCCAGACCGTTCACAGGAGCGGTTCGGCCATCCTCCTGCCGTTGGTCGATCTCAACCGCTGCCGCCCAGACGGGTAGACAGGCCAGGAGGCCCTTGGGAAGGCCCCGGCGGTCATCAGCGCGAACCTGTCCTCACCGGTGCGCACCTCGGCGCCCCAAGATGTCGATGATCCGGTAGGGCTGGCCGCCAGCCGGTGAGCCAGCAGTCAGGCCGCTTTCTGCCACTCGTACCGATGATGCAGGCCGCCCACCCGTGGCAGGGCTGCCACGTTGGCATCGCGCGAGGATCTCACCGACGGGGATCGCCCCTCGGGGGGTTCCTTTCCCAAGGACAAGTGGCAACGATCGGTGAGATGATGGGCGATGTACTCGCGGAGCAGCCTGCGCAGGTGCGCCTCCCCGAGAACGACGACATGGTCTATGCAGGCCGCGTCACATCTCTCGGCGTACACTGCCGATCCACCTTTCGGACACCGGATTTTGCCAAGGCGATCGGTACGCAGTTGGCGATGGTATGATGCCGAACGACCGAATCACGCCGATGACCGCTTGGCTTAACGTGCTGTCTCGGTCGAACCCGAGACCTCGAATCCGAGCTTCAGCAGCTCGGAATGCACACGCGGCGCGCCCCATGTCGGGTTCTCTCGGGCCAGGCGCCGGATCGGGTCGCGGATCTCCTTGTCCACCCGAGGGCGGCCCGGTCGTCCACGCCGCGATTGCCAGTGCGGGCGCAGCGCCAGAAGGTCCGAAAACCTGCCCGGTGCCATCGCACAACGGTTGCAGGCTGGACGATATGCTGCGCGTTCTCCCAGCCGGACCAGCACCGGTGGACCAGCACCCGGAAGAGCCTGTCAGCCGACGACAGGCGTGGCCTGGGCTGCTTCCCTTGATCACCGCAACCTGCTGGCGGAGGGCGATGTTCTCGATGACGAGATCGGCGCGGCTGCGGAGGAGAGCAGGAAGACTGCCCGCGAGGATGAACAGGAACTGAGACATGAGGCGATATTGACCGACTGCGTCCTGCCTGGCAAGGCGAGTTCGGTGCCTGAAGCCGCGGCTGGCCTACCCCACGCCGCTCGCCGATATCCGGCATCGTGCGCGTGGGATCGGTTTTTGACCAAGCACAGGGGCACAGGCAGAGCTCACCGGGGCCCCTCCCCACGGCTACTGGGCGCCATCCGCGAGTTGGGGATACTCGACTCCTACCCGTCGCCGTCGAACCAGCGCAGCATGTTCTCGATACGCGCCCCCGCGGCCAGGCGACGCTCCCGCTGTCCCGTGGCCTGGGCGGGGTCCAGCAGTTGGACGGAGTCATCGGTGGGAGAGACGGCCAGCACCACCCAGCGCCAACCTAGGCGGCGGGCCTCGGCCTCCATGCGCTGCCATGCGGCCAGCGAGAAACGCAGCGGCAGGCGGCGCCGTTTGACCTGCACACCCAGCTGACGCCCGGCGCGGATGGCCAGCAGGTCGAAGGCACCCCGGGAGGCGCGCGACTGGTAGACGAGGTCGAAGCCCAGATCTGCCAGGTGGCTGGCGGCGCGGATCTCTGCATCGTCGCCCAGCAGGCGCATGGGCACCACCGTACCCCCAGGCGCGCGCCAGCGCAGCCAGAGGCCGAAGACCGGGTCGCTGACGCGGTACTCGCCGTCCTCGTTGGTGACGGCGTCGCCCAGGCGCTCCAGGTAGCGCGCGGTGGCACCGCTGCCGGAACCGATGGCTCGAGCCAGCTGGGCCAAGCGGCGCGGCTTGTGGGCCAGGGCCTCCAGGGTGGCGGCGAGGGTGGTAGCCCTGCCCACCAGCGCCCGGTACTCGCCCTCGAAGAAGAGGGCCAGGCGGCCCGTACGCGAAAAGAGCAGGGCCTGTAAGGTGTCCTTCACGGTGGCGGCGTCGTAGGGGGGGGGCGCGCGGGTGAGATCGTCGCCGGCCAGCTGCAGGTAGAAGGGATGGCCGCCCAGGGAGCGAACCAGCCGCGCCGCGGCCTGAGGCGGTACGGGCTGGTCGGGGGGAGCGCCCTGGACGAGCAGGCCGCGGGCGTCGGCTTCGGGCAGCTCCTCGAGGTGCAGGATGGAGAAGTGCTGGTAGAAGGGAGCGTGGGGCGCGGTGAGCATGTCCTCCAGCAGTGTTCGCTCGGAGCCCGAGACGAAGTATGAGACGTGCCGGTGGCGCTGCCAGACGCTGCGCATGAGCGGCAGAAGGTCCAGGGAGCGGCCGCGCACGTTGCCAAGGGCCTGGAACTCGTCCCAGGCCACCACCACGCGCAGCTCCAGGGCGCTGGCCAGCCGCTCGGGCAGGTCGAGCAGTTCGCTGGCGACGGGGCCACGCACCTGCAGGTCCGGCAGATCGTGCAATAGGGCGCGTACCTCGCGGGGCAGGGCGGCCAGACCGGCGTCTGCCAGGGCAGCGCGGTACTCCCCCGGGCGCCGCGAGAGGGCTTCCAGGGAGATCCCGGCCCGCGGCCCCAGCACGGCGTCCACCACGCGCAGGGCGTAGCGGCGCAGCACGTCGGGGCCCAGGGGCGCCAGCTCGAAGGAGTCGAGCACCGCGAAGGCCAACAGCGGTGAGCGCTGCCTGCGTGCCAACTCCAGCAACAGGCTGGTCTTGCCGAGTTTCCTGCGCCCCAGGACGGCCACCCAGGAGGGGGCGCCGGCGCACAGGCGGGAGATGTGCTGGGTCAGCAGCTCCAATTCGCGCTCGCGGTCAAAAAAGTCGTCGTCGGTGGCTGGGGTGCTGGGGCGATACATGGGCCCCAAGATACACGCAATTCTGCGTACACGCAAGTCTGCGTAGTGGCAATGTTGCCTAATCCAACAGAGGTGCGCACCAGCGAGGGCGGTGTGGCACAGATGCTCTTTTGGGCCGTTCCCAGGGATCGGTGCACTGGTGGCCGAACCCCGTCCTGTGCGAATACTCGAACGGCGCTTTTCACCAATGATTCCAGCCCCTCGCTGGGGACCGTCTGGCACCTGTAGGATCGGATAGGCGGCTGTCCACGAGGCCGCTCGAGAGGCCGTTGCGGATTCATGTTGCGCTCGCTGCCGATCTTGACCGAAGCTCCACGCATGCCTTTCTCCCATGCTCCCATCGCTCTGCAGTATCTCCTGCTCATGTTCGCCGGCTGGGTCAACCGCCATCAGCAGCAGGTCATCGACTACCT
>CAYVQL010000046.1:0-48114 GCA_964454135.1 uncultured Enterobacterales bacterium
GACCGCCAACCCTTCGCCTCCCTCCCTCCTCAGCCCCAACTGACATCCCGTGTACGACGACCTGCTCGCCACCTCTCCCCGCTGGCAACGCGTACTGCGCATGATGGCCCTGCCCCTCTCCGTGGCCTTCCACGTCGGGCTCGCCTTCTTCCTGGTCAATCGCCCGCCCCCGGCCCACGCCGAGGCGCAGTGGGTGGAGATGGCCATCGTGGAGCCGGAGCCGCCTCCCGAGCCCGAGCCGGAGCCCGAGCTCGAGCTCGAGAAGGAGCAGCCCAAGCCGCCGGAGCCCCTGCCCGAGGCCGAGCCGGTGGCCTTCGAGGAGACCGTCAAGGAGGCCCCGCCCGAGCCCGCTGAGCAGCCCAAGCGCCGCATCCGCCGCATCCAGGGGCTGTCGCAGTCTTCCTTCTCCACGGGTTCGGGGACGAACCTGGCGGTGCGGGCCGGCACGACCACGGCGGTGGCGGCCACGGACGTGACCATGGACATCGGCGAGGCCGCCGACTTCGAGCTGCTGCCCGTGGCCTCCGTGACCACGCAGCCGCGCGGCTGCACCAAGCCCCCCGTGGCGGTCCCCGCCGAGGCCATCGAGGCCGAGTACGAGGGAACGATCCGCATGACCCTGGACCTGGACGCCAAGGGGCGCGTGATCGGCGTGCACTTCCTGGACCGCGCCCAGTACGGCGTCGAGGGCGCCTGTCGGGCGGCGGCGCTCAAGATACGCTGCAAGCCCGCCCGCACCGACGGCCAGCCCGTACCCGTGAGCGGCATGCCGCATCGCTGCACGATACGAGCCCTGGACTGATGCTTCGCCTGCTGCTGCTCACCTGCTTCTGCCAGGCCGCCCACGGCCAAGAGGAGCTGCCCGCCGAAGAAGAAACCGCGGCCGAGGCGCCCGCGGCTGAAGAGATCGCAGCCGACGAGCCCACGCCCGAAGAAGCCGCGCTGGAAGAAGCCGTGGTGGAAGATGGCCCGGCCGAGGAGCCGGCGGCGGAACAGGTCGCTCCTGGGGAGCCCCCGGCGGATCCCGCGCAAGCGCCCCCCCCGGAAGAAGAGCTTCCCCCCCTGGTCAAGGAGCCCCAGCTGCTGGATTTCGTAGAGGCGCCCTACCCCGCCGAGGCGCGACAACAGGGCGTCGAGGGCACGGTCCTGTTGGCCCTGGAGATCGACGAGACGGGCGCAGTGGTCAGCGCCGAGGTGCTGGAGCCGGTAGGCCACGGCTTCGACGAGGCGGCGCTGGAGGCGGTGGTGCAGTTCCGCTTCTCACCCGCCGAAGACGAGCAGGGGCCCGTCCCGGTGA
This sequence comes from uncultured Enterobacterales bacterium, assembly GCA_964454135.1. Classification (GTDB taxonomy): domain Bacteria; phylum Myxococcota_A; class UBA796; order UBA796; family JAFGLY01; genus CAYVQL01. The sequence goes on from CAYVQL010000046.1 coordinate 1,298, forward strand.
TCATCGAGTTCGCCTACGGCTTCGTAGGGGACATCGCCGCCCACGAAGGCGCGCATGCCGACGTGCAGGCCGACGAGCAGGCCGCCGAAGAGATCCAGGCCGAGCTCCCGGTGAACCTGGAGGGACAGCTCACCGAGATGGGCACGAAGCGCACGCTGCGGGATTTCCCTGTGCTGCTGCCCGAGCTCGAGCTCAGCACCAGCAGCGACGACCAGGGCTGGTTCCGCTTCCACGGCGTGCCGCCGGGCAGCCACGCGCTGCGGGTGGCCCAGCCGGGCTTCGATCCCATCGAGCGCCAGGTGGAGGTGGTCGCGGACGAGGTCACCACCGTCAAGCTCTGGCTGCGCAACAAGTCCTACCGTCAGGACGAGCTGGTGGGCGTCTACCAACGCCAGAAGGAAGAGGTCACTCGTCGCACGCTCTCTGTGGAGCAGGTGCGGCGCGTGCCTGGGACCTTCGGCGATCCCGTGCGCGTGATCCAGAGCCTTCCGGGCGCGGCCCGCTCGCCCTTCAGCACGGGCCTGCTGGTGATCCGGGGCGCCAACCCCGAGGACTCGGGCGTCTATGTCGACGGTATCCGCATCCCGCTCATCTACCACCTGGACGGCATCCTCTCGGTCATCAACTCCGACCTGATCGAGTCGGTGGACTACCTGCCCGGGGGCTACGGCGTGCGCTACGGCCGCAGCATGGGCGGCGCCATCGATGTCAACACCAAGCACAGCTTCCCGGAGGAGAGCCACAAGTTCTCCTGGACTACGGACATCCTGCATTCCGGGGGGCTGCTCACCGGGCGGCTGGGCAAAGAAAAGCGCTGGGGCTACGCCGTGGGAGGCCGTCGCAGCTACATCGACCTGTTCATCCCGCTCTTCACCAAAGACAGCGGCTACACCATCAAGCCGCGCTGGTTCGACTACCAGCTCAAGCTCGACCGCCTGGACCTGAACGCCGGTCGCTTCAGCATCTTCCTCTTCGGCTTCCAGGACCTGCTGGAGGTGGCCACTCCATCCGACGTCGCCCAGGGCACCGACCAGGACACCCAGGGCGACATGAGCATGCTCTACAGCACGCACCGCCTGATCGTGGACTGGGAGCGATCCCTGGGCGAGACCCTGTCCTTCCGCGTCACGCCCAGTTTCGGCGTGGACCTGGGCAGCGGCAATATGGGCGACTCCTTCGACGGCAGCGAGACCCAGTGGCTCGTGGAGCTGCGGGCCGAGCTGCCCTGGGAGCCCTCGGAGCACCTCACCATCACCCCCGGCACGGACTTCATCGCCGGTCCCTGGCAGTTCGACGTCAGCCTGCCCTTCGACCCGTCCATCATGGCCGACTACGATCCCATCGGCGAACGCGAGGACTGGGCCATCCAGGACCACGGCTGGGTCTGGGCCCCCGACAGCTTCATCGAGGCCGACATCCGGCCGCTGCGCGATCCGGAGAAGCTGCTGATCACCCCCGGGCTGCGCATGAACTACTCCTGGCTGACGGGCGGCTTCAAGGGCCTGGCCTGGGATCCACGCCTGGCCGTGATCCTCAAGCCCCACGACAGCAGCACGCTCAAGGCCTCCACCGGCATCTACCACCAGCCCCCCATGCCCACGGAGCTCTACCGGCCCGACGGCAATGTGGAGCTGGACTACGAGTACGCCATCAGCACCACCCTGGGCTGGGAGCAGTTCTTCACGCCGGCCTTCAACGCCGACATCGAGTTCTTCTACAAGTGGCTCGACAGCCTGATCGTCTTCGCCAACGAGCTCGATTCCATGGACGATCCCTACTACTTCAACGAGGGCGTGGGGCGCGTCTACGGCATGGAGGTGATGCTGCGGCGCGAGGCCGTGGACCGCTTCTTCGGCTGGATAAGCTACACGCTCTCCAAGTCGGAGCGGGCCGACTACCCCGAAGAGAGCGGCCAGTGGGATCCGCAGTGGTATCCCTTCCAGCTGGATCAGACCCACATCCTGGTGGCGGTGGGCGGCCTGCAGCTGCCCTACGACTTCGAGATCTCCACACGCATCCAGTTCGTCACGGGCAATCCCTACACGCCCTACGCCGGCGGCATCTACGACATCGACCAGGGCTTCTACTGGGCCTACTCCACGGCCGACTACAACAGCCAGCGCCTGCCCAACTACTTCGCCGTGGACCTGCGCATCTCCAAGCTCTACACCTTCCGGCGCTGGCAGCTCTCCTCCTACTTCGACCTGCTCAATGTCGTACGCGCCACCAACCCCGAGTTCGTGATCTACAACTACGACTACACCGAGGAGGCCTACGTCCGCGGGCTGCCCTTCATCCCCAACCCGGGAGTGGACATTGAGATCTATTTCTAGTTCGCCGCTGCTGGCCGCAGGGCTGCTCTGCGGGGGCTGCACCACCCAGGATCTGTCCAGCTCCTGGATGATCGACCGCCTGCGCATCCTGGCGGTGCGACCCGAACCGGCCGAGCCCGCCCCAGGCGACGTGGTCAGCTTCGAAGCCCTGATCGTAGATCCGCAAGGCGACCCGGAGATGACGATTTGGTTCGGCTGCCTGTCGGACGAGGCAGAGGTGATGGGCTGCCTGGGGCAGATGGACCTGGACGTCCTGGAAGACCTGGACCCGGCTGCCCTCGAGGAGTTGGACCCCGAAGAGATGGCCGAGCTCTGGGAACAGCTCGTGGAGGCCGGCTTGATGGGGATCGAGCCCTACCTCGCGCCTTCCTACACCATCCCCGCGGACATCCTGGACGGCCTGAGCGAAGAAGAGCGACTGGAGGGTCTCAACCTCTTCGTGCAGGTCACCGCCATCCCACAGGGCTCAGGAGAAGAAGAGGATGTGGCCGAAGATGACGTGGAACTGGCCTACAAGCGCGTACCCGTCAGCGAGGCGCGCACCCCGAACCACAACCCTGCCATCGCCGGGCTGCGCATCGAGGGCGTGGAGTTCGGGCCCGATGTGGTCTTCGAGGTCGACGCCGGCCAGAGCTACCGCATCGAGCCCGTCCTGGCCGACGATGCCATCGAGACCTACGAGTACCTGAACCAGCAAGGCCAGGTGGAAGAAAGGGTCGAAGAACCCTACTTCAGCTTCTACGTCGAAGAGGGCGCGCTCGACGCTTCCTACTCCATCCACCCCTATGGCGAGGTGGAATGGACCGCCCCCACGCCGGCCGAAAAAACCGACCAGATGCTCTGGGTGGTGATGCAGGACCGCCGCGGCGGCATGAACTGGTGGAGCCAGCAGCTGCGGGTGCGCGAGTAGGGCCGACTAGTCGGAGGCCGGCGAGACCGTGATGTTGCCGGAGATGGCGGCGCTGAACTCTACGCAGCCGGCGGCCTCGAGGGAGTAGCCGGGACGGCAGCCGACGCCGTAGGCCAGCACCAGCCGCACAACGGTGAAGCGATCCACCTCCAGCGACGTGGTCAGGGTATGCGTCCCCTCGTCCAGCGCGATGGCCGCCTTCGTCTCGGGGCAGACGCGGTTTTGCTCGGGTATCCAGCGCCCGCTGTCGGCATCGAAGGTCTCGAGCTGCATGGTCTCGCAGGCGGGCACGAAGATGGCGACGCCGCCCTCGTTCCTGACCGTGGCGCTGATCTCCTCACCAGACGGAAACCGTGGCTTCTCCAGTTCGATGGCGACGACGGGCTGTCCCAGGGCTGCACCGGCTGCGGTCAACAACAAGAAAGAAATGGGCATCCGCTGAACTCCCGGGGGGCGTGCTTCATCGAAGCATAGGCTCTATTGAACCTCGTTGCCCCGGTTATATCAAAAACCTGCAAAAATCCGCAGCCAGCGGCGGTCTGGCCGGCCGAGCAGGCCGACGGCCACGCTCAGAGCTCATTGGCGGCCGACCGTCCTTTCGTGGGATGGAACTGGGCCGCAAGAGACGGAAAACAGAGCGCGCTCGAAGCCCGCGAAGCCCACGAAGCAAGCAGGCAGCCCGTGGCTGAGGTGCCTGCAAAGCCCCATGCTTGACAGGTGAAGAGCTGGCCGGTAGCAGGGGCTTCGAAACTTACAAGCTTCCTCTTCGAGCAGGAGACCCCAGGCGCTCGCCATCGCCGGCGCCGGCGCCGATCCCCTTCTTTTCACCCGATTTCCAGCACGCAGGTCGCGCCTTCTGCGCCGAGAGCTCTCGTCGAGGGCGGCGCACAGGACTTTCTTGTGATAACTTCCGCCGACCTGCAGGGACCGAACCGCGGTTCCATGAGGATGTCTGCCATCTCCGGAGTCTAGCGGATGTTGAAGCTCCCGAGCGCCTCTGTTCTTTCCCTTCTCGCTGCCATCGCTGCCAGCACCCTCCTCGCAACCCCAGCCCGCGCGGATAGCCCTTCCGAGGAAGCGGTCGAGATCATGGAGGAGGGCAAGCCCTCGCCCGAGGTGATCAAGAACCGGTTCTTCCTCAAGGCGAACCGCTTCGAGCTCGCTCCGGTCGTGGGCTACGTGCCCAACAACCCCTTCGCCCGGCGCTACGTGGGCGGCGTGCTGCTCGGCTACCACGTCAGCGAGGCCTTCTCCGCCGAGGGAGCCATCCTGTACTCCCCCGACCTGGGGCAGGACGATCTCAAGGGCCTGACGGGCACGCTGGTGACCATCGCCCACCAGGGCGACGACAAGGCCAACTTCCAGCAGCCCATCGACAAGATGGTCATGGGCGCCACCTTCGCCGCGCGCTGGGCGCCCATCTACGGCAAGATCAACCTGCTGGGCGAGCGCGTGCTGAACTTCGACTTCTACGGCACCCTGGGCGTCGGCCTGCTCACCATCGCCGAGTACTACGCCACCTACAACGAGGGTGGCTCCAGCGAAGAGAGCGGGACCGCGGTGGCGCTCTCGGCTCCGGTGAACAAGTACACCGTGCCGGTCAACATCGGCGTGGGGTTCAACTTCTTCCTGAGCCAGTCCATCGCCCTCAAGCTGGATGCGCGCAGCTACCTCTACGTGGACGACGAGCCCGACTACGACCCAGAGGACGACTCGGCTCTGGGCAAGCGCGTCTACAACAACTTCATCGCCTCCGCGGGCGTCAGCATCTTCATCCCGAAGATGAAGCCGCGCCTGTACGACTTCTAGCCCGCGAACACGGGAAGCCTCCCCACTTGCGATTCGCCCCCAAGCCGCTCTGCCAGGGAACACAGATGAAGCGCTATCTTCTCGCACTATTCTCCGTGACGCTCCTCTCGCTCACCTCCTCGGACGCACGAGCCTCCGACGCACAAGCCTCGGACCAGCTGTCCAGCGTCCCAGATGGCGTAGCCCAAGATGGCGACGGCGTCGCCCAGGATGATGAAGAGGGGGACGAAGACGAGGAGGGGGGGACCGAAGAGGACCTGGACAGCCTGCTGGACGACATCCTGCAGGATCAGCAGACCGAGACGGTCCAGGACGAGATCGAGTCCGTAGAGCGGGGCGACATCGACGACGTGGTGGGGGCCAACGTCGAAGAGGTCGTGCTCCCCGAGCAGGAGCGCCAGAAGCGCATCATCAAGACCATCCAGAAGAAGACCTTCCTCAAGCTGGGGCGCTTCGAGCTCACCCCCGCCGTGGCGTTCGTGACCAACGACCCCTTCCTCAACCGCTACATCGTCGGCGCGGGGCTGGGCTACCACTTCACCGAGGTCTTCGAGCTGGAGCTCAACATGGGCTTCTCGCCCGACCTGGGAGAGGCGGACTGGAAGCCCCTCACCAAGCAGCTGGTCAATGAAAACCACGTCTCCCCCGACCTCTCGCCGCTCACCTACTTCGGCAACGCCACCTTCGCGTTCTCGCCCATCTACGGCAAGATGGCCCTGGGCACGAGGATCATCAACTTCGACATCTTCGGCGCCTTCGGCATGGGTGTGGTCCGCACCTCCGACGACCTCGAGGCCCTGCAGCAGCAGGGCGACCCGGAGGCCATGGCCACCGAGAACCAGCTGCACCCCACCACCAACTTCGGCGGCGGGCTGCGCGTCATCTTCGCTGAGAGCTTCGCGCTGCGCATCGAGGGGCGCTCGCTGGTCTACATCGAGACCGTCTCCTCCACCACGCTCGAGATGAAGAACAACTTCATCCTGCAGCTGGGAGCCTCTTTCTTCTTCCCGGGCATGCACTAGCCCGAACCGTTCGGTGTTTTACTGGTCAAATCCAACCGAACCCGTTTTCCTCTGCGGCCCGTGGAGCCACACATGAAGCTCTCCTCCAAGCTCTGCCACGCCGGCCTCGCCGCGTTGCTGGGTCTCGTCTTCGTCCGCGACGCCCACGCCCTGTCCTGCGACGAGATCATGAACATGGTGAACGTCAACGTCCCCGTCCCCATCGTCGTGCAGACGATCGAGGACTCGGGCGAGCAGTTCTCCAATGACGAGATCCGCTGCCTGATGAACGAGGGCGCACCAGCCGAGGTCATCGACGCCGCCAAGAAGCTGATGGCCGGCGCCGAGCCCGACGAGGTCAAGACGGGCGAGACCACGGTCACGCGCCCCTCCCGCAGGGAAGAGACCCAGGAGCCGGAAGAGACCGAGCTGGGCGCCGGGCGCACCAGCACCCAGGAGCTGAAGGACCAGGGCGGTCCCGACCCGGACCAGATCAAGCAGGCCATCAAGCTCTTCCGAGCCAAGAAGCCCCTGACCGCCAGCCTGATGCTCTACGAGATGCTCGAGGACAACACCTTCCCCGAGCGCAAGGCCCAGGTCGAGTACTACCTGGCGCGCTGCCTGTACGAGCTGGAGCTCTACCACAGCGCCCAGTACTACTTCTTGCAGGTCCTGAAGAAGGGCCCCAGCAACCCCTACTTCAAGCACGCGCTGCCCAAGCTGGTCGCCATCGCCCGCTACACCGGTGACAACACCGAGCTGGTGCGCGTCGTGGCCAAGATCCCGCCCGACGCCTTCCCGCGCTCGGCCCGCAACCACCTCTTCTACCTGATGGGCGTGCGCCTCTTCGAAGAAGAGGATCTCTCTCGAGCCCGCAAGTACTTCGGTCAGATCTCCAGCCGTTCCGATCTCTACCTGCGTTCCAAGTACTTCGAAGGCGTCATCTACAACAGGCAGGGCCGCCTGAAGAGCGCCGTGCGCTCCTTCAGGGACGTGGTGCGCGAAGACGTGGAGGTCTCCAGCCCCAAGGAGCTGGAGTACATCCGCGACCTCAAGAACCTGTCCCTGGTGAACGTCGCCCGCATCTACTACTCCATCCAGCGCTTCGACGAAGCCAGCAAGTACTACGGGCTGGTGGAGCGCGACAGCAGGTACTGGCCCGTCAGCCTCTTCGAGGCCTCCTGGGCCAACTTCATGCGCAACGACCTCAACCTGGCCCTGGGGCAGATCCTCACGGTCCAGAGCCCCTTCTTCATGGAAGACGAGTTCGTGCCCGAGGCCACCATCCTGCGGGCGCTGACCTTCTTCAACCTCTGCGAGTACAACGAGGTGGAGCGGCTGCTCATCGGCTTCGAGGAGGAGTATCGCCCCATGTACAAGGAGATGAAGGACTTCGTGAAGTCCTACGCCTCCCGCGAGGGCAAGAAGCTGGCTGATCAGGCCTTCGACACCTACTTCACCAGCTTCCCCAGGGAATCTTCGCTGCCGCGCACCGTCTTCAACAAGGTGCTGCAGAACCGCGACCTGGCCGCGCTCGTGCGCCACCTGGAGATGATGGAGGGTGAGAAGGAGCTGATCGACGACCAGAAGGCCCGCTGGCGCGATGGCGTCGGCGCCCAGCTCAAGAAGATCATCGAGGCCAACCGCCAGCGCTACAAGCGTCGCGCCGGCCTGCTCTTCCTGAGCGAGATGGCTCGTCTGACCGCCTACCTGGGCGACCTGCTGGCCCAGTCCGAGATCATCCGCTTCGAGGTCGTCGACGCCCAGCGCGTGGACTACGAGTACAAGATGCAGAACCCCGATCTGATGGACACCCTGGACGAGGCCAAGATCGACTTCGCCACCTCGGTGGACAAGGTCTACTGGCCCTTCAACGGCGAGTTCTGGTCTGACGAGCTCGGCTACTATCACTACACTGAGCAAGGCTCCTGCAAGTAGGCATTCCCCGGGGCGCGCCCAGCGCGGGCCAGCCCCGGGAACCGTCATTTTTGGCCTAGCGCGAGGAAAAAACCATGAGGTTGCCCGCCACCCGCATCACTGTCGCGTCACTGCTGCTGTTCGCCGTATCTCCCACGATCGCCCCTGACGGCACGCTCTCGTTCTTCTCCCAGGCGCAAGCCCAGGAAGATGACCGCGAGGCCAAGGAAGAAGGTCGTCGGGTCCTGCGGGCGCGGGACGTGGTCGACGTGAACCTCTCCGAGGAGTACCGCAAGCTGGCGCGTCAGAAGCGCCACGAGTCCATGCGCTTCCTGAAGGAGATCCTCTCCCAGGGCACCGCGCGGGGCGAGCAGAAGGCGGAGATGATCCTGCGTCTGGCCGACCTGTACTTCGAGGAAGGCCGCGACATCTACCTCACCGAGATGCAGAACTTCGAGAAGCTCTACGACGCCTGCTTCAACGACGAGACCTGCGACGCCGAGCAGATGCAGCCCGACAACGAGAAGTCGCGCGACTGGCAGAACAAGTCCATCAAGCTCTACCAGCAGATCCTGGCCAACTACCCGCAGTACCAGCGGGCCGACGAGGCCACCTTCTACCTGGCCACCGCCCTGCAGGACACGGCGCGGGCCGACAAGGCGGTCAAGGAGTTCACCCGCCTGGTGCGCACCTACCCCGAGAGCAAGTGGGTGCCCGACTCCTACGTGATGATCGGTGAGTACTACTTCGAGCGCAACAACGCCTACAAGGCCTTGGTGGCCTACCAGAAGGCGGCCACCTTCCGCGACGCCGACAAGTACTCCTTCGCCCTCTACAAGCTGGCCTGGTGCTACTACAACGTCGGTGAGTACGGCAAGAGCATCGACACCATGAAGACGGTCGTGGCCCACGCCATGTCCAGCACCACCAACGACAGCAAGTCCAAGAAGAGCAAGATCCAGCTGCAGGACGAGGCGCTGAAGGACCTGGTGCGCTTCTTCGCCGACGCCGGCGAGATGGACGAGGCCTACGCCTACTTCAACAAGCTGGGCAAGAAGGAGCTGATTCGCTCCATGCTCAAGCGGCTGGCTTCCACCTACTTCGAGCAGGGCAAGTTCGAGCAGTGCATCCAGACCTACCGGCGTCTGATCGCCGAGGATCCCCAGAGCAGCAACGCGCCCGACTACCAGAACGAGATCATCAACGCCTACGTCAAGATCGGCAAGAAGCAGGAGACCCTGGCCGAGATCGACCGGCTGCTGAAGACCTACGGCAAGAACAGCGCCTGGGCGCGGGCCAACGCCTCTGACACCGACGCGCTGAAGACCGCCAGCAACTACATCGAGAAGAGCCTGCGCAAGGTGGCAACCAACTACCACAACGAGGCCAAGAAGCTGGGCACCGGCAGCGTAGCCAAGCAGACCTATGCCCTGGCCTACAAGGCCTACACGGTCTACCTCCAGGAGTTCCCCGGATCCCAGTACTCCTACGACATGCGCTACGCCTTCGGCGAGCTGCTCTACAAGATCAAGAAGTACGACGAAGCCTACACCCAGTACATGAAGGTCGTGTCCCTCGATCCCAAGGGCAAGCACTCCGAGTTCTGCGCCGAGAGCGCCATCTTCGCTTCCGACGAGATGGTCAAGCGCACCTCGGGCAAGAAGAAGACCTCCAACCCCGGCAAGGCTACCGAGCCCATCGAGATGACCGAGTGGGAGACCAAGCAGCTGGCCGCCCTGGACCAGTACGCCAAGCTCTTCCCGGCCAGCACCAAGACCAAGAACATCATCTACAAGTCGGCCTACCTGCTCTACAACAAGAACCACTTCAAGGAGGCCTCCGACCGCTTCCGCGTGGTCATCGGCATGGACCCCAAGTCCAAGGAAGCCGAGCAGGCCGCCAACCTGATCCTGGACTCCTTCACCCTGGTGGAGGACTGGGGCAACCTGAAGGATGTCTCCAAGGCCTTCTACGACCAGGACGGCCTGGGCTCCAGCGCCTTCAAGAAGGACGTGTACAACATCTACGAGCGCGCCTCCTTCAAGCTGATCGAAGTGACCTTCGAGAAGGACAAGGACGAGGCCGTGGCTGCCGACGCCTACCTGGCCTTCTACCAGGAGTTCCCCGAGAGCCAGGTCGCCGACCTGGCCCTGAACAACGCGGCCGTGTACTACCACAACACCGGTCAGGCCGGACAAGCCATGGAGACGCGCCACCTGCTGGTGGACAACTTCCCCAAGAGCAAGTTCTACAAGGACCAGGTGGCCGCCCTGGGCTTCGACTACGAGTCCATGGCCGACTTCGCAAACGCGGCCAAGTGGTACGACAAGCTCTTCAGCCTCGACAAGGAGCACGACGCGGCGCCCGCCTCGCTGTACTCCTCGGCGCTCTTCCGGCGCGCCATGGGTGAGTGGCAGGCGGCGGTCAAGAACTACCAGCAGTACATCACCGAGTTCCCGGACCGCGACAACGTCAACGAGGCCACCCTCGAAATCGCCAAGATCTACGAAGAGAACAGCAAGTGGTCCGAGGCCTCCAAGGTCTACTACAAGTTCTACCGCAACGTGGACGAAGAGAACACCCCCATCGAGCAGATCTTCTACGCGCGCCTCAAGTACGGCCTGGCCATCAAGGAGCTGGGCCAGGACAAGGCGCTGGACAAGCACTGGCAAGACACGGTCGAAGAGTACAAGAAGGTGGCTGGTGCCGGCGTGGACCTGGGCCAGGGCGTGGAGTTCGCAGCCGAGGCCATGTACCACGTGGCCGAGGACGCCTACCAGGACTACGCCGTCATGAAGATCGACGGCCCCAAGGGCAGCATGGGCCGCAAGGCCACCGACAAGCTGCTCACCAAGCAGCTGACCGACAAAGCCAAGGCCGTCCAGGAGATGGAGGCCACCTACGCCGAGATCATCAACACCGGTGCCGGCGAGTGGGGTCTGGCCGCCCTGGTGCGGCTGGGCCAGGCCTACGAGAACATGGGCGAGACCCTCAAGAACTCCCATGTCCCCGCCTACCTGACGACTGACCAGAAAGAGCTCTACACCATGGCTCTGGAAGACAAGATCTATCCCCAGGAAGAGAAGGCCGTAGAGGCCTACACCCGGGCGCTGGAGAAGTCCTTCGAGCTGTCGCTGTACAACGACAACACCGCCTACGCCACGCGCCGCCTCGGCGAGCTGCGCCCCGACGACTTCCCAGGTCTGGAGGAGACGCTGCTGCAACCCGAGTACATCACCATCCGCTCCCATTCCTCCGACTTCGAAACCGAGATGTGAGTACCAGAGGGCAAAGCACTATGTCCGACATCACGAAGCACCTCTCCGTATTGTTCCTGGCCGGTGGCCTGTGGGCCGTCCAGGGCTGCGAGCCCAAGACCGACGTCGATGCTCTGCCCGAAGGTCAGATCGACATCGGCAATCCCAAGCAGAACTTCCGCATGGGCGTGGACATCTTGAACATCGGCAAGACCTCGGGTCAGACCGACTACGAGCAGGCCTACACCATGTTCGACGGCGCCACCCAGGGCGACCCTGGCTTCGCCAAGGCCCACTACAACGCTGGGTATTGCGCCGAGAGACTGGGTCGCTTCTCTGAAGCGGAGGGGCACTACCGCTCGGCCCTGGCCAACGCCGAGGGCTACACCGAGGCCTTGCTGGCCCTGGCCTCGGTGCTCTCCTCCCAGGAGAAGTCCTCCGAAGCCATCGCGCTCTACAACGAGTTCTTGGCCGCCAATGCCGACAACAGCGAGGTCCGCATCAACCTGGTGGACGCGTTGATCGTCTCGGGCGACTACGACACGGCCATCAGCGAGTCGCGGCAGGTGCTGGCACGGGAGAAGGACAACGTCTCGGCCTACAACAGCCTGGCGCGAGTCTACTTCCTGCGCGGCGAGTACGCCATGAGCCTGCTCTGCAGCGAGAAGGCCAAGACCCTCAACGAGGGGGACTCGGGCATCTACAACGCCATGGGCATCACCTACCTCAAGCAGGGCGATGAGCCGGCCGCCATCGAGCAGTTCAAGACCGCCATCAAGCTCTCGGCCAAGCACAGGGACGCCAACATGAACCTGGGCTGGGTGGCCGTCAACTCCGGCGACTACGCCCTGGCCCTGAAGTGCTTCGAGGCCGTCACCTCCGAGTATCCCGGCGACGTGGACGCCCTGCTGGGCCTGGCCGTGGCGCAGCGCGGAAGCAAGGAGCTCGACAAGTCCTCCGACACCTACGACAAGATCATCGAGCTCGAGCCCGACAACGAGAGCGCCTACTTCAACGCCGCCACCCTGCACCGCAGCTACACCAAGAACTACAAGAAGGCGCTCAAGTACCTGCAGGCCTTCGCCGACGCCCACCAGGGCCAGATCGGTCCCAGCCACGAGGTCTACATCGAGATGGATCGCGTGCGGGAGTACCAGGAAAAAGAAGAAGAGAAGAAGCGCATCGCCGAGGAGAAGAAGCGCAAGGCCGAAGAGGCCAAGCAGCGCCAGATGGCTCAGCTCACCGAGCTCAAGACGCGCACCGAGAAGCTCGAGAAGATCCTGAACGAATTCGGCACCTGCGAGGCCTTGATCGCCACGGGCATGGCCGAGATGGGCGTCACGGTGGTCGAGCAGGCCAAGATGGTCATCGAGTCCAACGAGTACTCCATGGCCTCGGACATGATGATGTTCTTCGACCAGGTCGAGCCGGGCATCAACGAGGTGCTGCCCACCTGCGCTGCAGCCGCCGTGGCACCCGCCCCCGAGCCCGAGCCCGAGCCCGCGCCCGCGCCCGAGGAGGGTGGCGAGGAGGCCGCCGCGGCGGAGGCCGCCCCCGTGGACGCCGCGCCTGCCGATGTAGCCGCCCCCGCCGACGCCGCCGCCCCCGCCGCCGACGCCGCCGCCGCCGAGGAGGCCGCGCCCGCCGAGGAGGCGCCCGCCGAGGAGCCCGCGCCCGCCGAGAAGGAGTAGCGTTGGCACTGCGCCCGCCACAGGGAGCCCGCACGAGCCGTTCGGTTCGCTGCAGGCCCCTGTCAGGGGCCACACACCATGGAACCGCTACGACGCGCAGCTGTCTCAACGAGCCGGACATCGACGAACCGGTGTCGCGCGCCGTTCATCGTGTCGAGTCTGCATTCTGAGAAACGCGAGAACCCGTCTTCTCGAGAGGCATCCCCACCCCAAGCCACCAGGAATCAAGCCATATCCCGCCAAAACGCTGCTTTGACGGCAAAATGACAGCCAGACGGTTGTCAATCGCTCTTATAGAAAGCACACTTGCCGCTCGATGGGCAGCCTGCGTCTTGACACAGGCCGGGCAGCAGTCGACACCGGCCACCTGATTCCGCCCCCAACACCGCGAGCTGAAAAGAAACCCGAGGTCAAGAAATGAACATCAGGCCCCTTCGTCTCGCTACCATCGGCCTCCTCTCGCTCGTCGCCATGCCTGCCATGGCCCAGGATGAGGAAACCGGTGGCCGAAAGATTGTCTACAAGTCCAAGACCGAGATCGACTTCGAGGCCGTCGAGGTCGCTGGCGAGCTCGTCAAGCCGCAGGGCGCCCTGCTCCTCGACCGCAAGAGGGGTTCCTTCAACCCCCTCATCAAGCTGCGCGCCGACTTCAATGACGAGATGGACTCCTCGGTCGACGAGATCAAGTAGCCGACGAGATCGAGCAGTCCGGTCTTCCCGCTTTTTCCGCATCCATTAGCCTCCGCCGCGCACAAGGAAGGTTCACCATGACCGACAACCCCACCGGCGATCTGCTTCTAAGCTTCCAGGTTCTCCGTGACGAGACGCAGCTCCACAGCGAAGAGTTCCGGGCCGAGAGCGTCACCATAGGAAAGGGCCCGGCAGCCATGCTGCGGGTCGAAGCCGAGGGCATCGCTGACCTGCACGCCGTGATCAATGTCAACGACGACGGCAGCGTCCAGCTGCTGGATCTCGGCAGCGCGAGCGGCACCAGCGTCAACAACGAGCAGGTGAGCAACGTCACCCTCTCCGACGGCGACTCCATCCAGATCGGAGACGTGACCGTCGTGATCGCCATTGGCCAGCCCACAGATGCCACGCCCGCGGAGCCGCCCCACCCGCCTCTCGGTGGCAGCTTCGAAGACGAGGTCACGGCCGAGAAGGTCGCCGCCACCGGCGATCTCGACCTGGAGCACCGCTCGCAGCAGGAGATCCTGCAGGAAGACATCTCCGAAGACGTGATGGCCTTCATCATGCGCTCGGGCACGGCCCGCGGCGACGCCGGCATCGACCTCAAGAAGCCCAAGGTGCTCGAGGTGGCCGAGATCTGGGGCGATGTCATCCTGGACGTCAAGCACTTCCCCAAGGGCCACAAGCCCGTCAACCTGGGCTCCTCTACGGGCTTCCGCTGGCGCTACCTGGGCATTCCCATCGCTTGGGTGCCCGGCTTCTTCGCCAAGATCGCCTGGATGTTCGGCCCCATCCTGTCCGAGGCTCCCGAGGAGTGGAAGAACGACTTCTACTGCCCTTCCGAGTCCCTGCCCCATGACAACTTCGACCTCTTCAGCTGGCAAGGCGGCCAGTACGTCTGCAACATCTCCGACAAGTGGGCCGGCTTCGTGGACATCGGCGAGGAGCGCCGCACCTTCCAGGAGCTCATTGAGAGCGGCCAGGCCGAGTCGATGGGCGGTGGCCAGTACAAGTTCCCGCTCACCGAGGATACCCGGGTCATCGCCGACATCGGCCATGTGATCTTCTTCGGCCAGATGGTGAACCCCGGTCGCAGGGTGGCCGGCAGCGTGCTCACCACGCTGGACTACCCCTTCCTGGCCATCATGGTCTTCATGGCCTTCCTCGGCACCATGTTCGGCATCATCCTCTACACCATGCCTCCTCCCCCGGAGAACGAGGTGATGGAGATTCCGGATCGCTTCGTGGAGCTGCTCTTGGAGCAGCCTGAGATCGACAAGAAGCAACCAGACGAAAACCCCGACGCCGGTGAGGGAGCCAAGGCCAAGAAGGAAGAGGGCAAGGTCGGCAAGAAAGACGCCAAGATGGAGAAGGCCAAGGGCAACAAGGTCGAGATGGACAAGCGCCAGGTCGACAAGGAGATCGCTGAGAGCGCCGGCGTGCTCGGCGCGCTGCGCGACGGCTCCGAGCTCGATGGCGTCTTCGGTTCTTCGGGCCTCGACATGGACCTGCTGGGCGGCATCGGCGGCCTTATCGGCGCCAAGGGCGTGCAGTTCGGCTCCGGCGGCCTGGGTTCTCGCGGCTCCGGTCTCGGCGGCGGCGGTACGGCCGGCGGCCTGGGCGGCCTGGGCACCAAGGGTCGCGGCTCGGGTGCCAGCGGCTACGGTACCGGTGGCGGCCACTTCGGCTCCAAGGGCGAGGGCAAGATCGGCACCATCGGCGGTGAGGCCATCATCCTGGGCGCCCTGGACAAGTCCCTGGTGGACGCGGTCATCCGGCGTCACCTGAACCAGATTCGCTACTGCTACCAGCGTGAGCTGACCAAGAACCCTTCCCTGAGCGGCAAGGTGGTGGTCAAGTTCGTCATCGCCAAGGACGGTACCGTCTCCTCCGCAACCACCAAGTCCAGCACCCTGGGCAACGGCGCGGTCGAGAGCTGCATCAACGGCCGCTTCATGCGCTTCCAGTTCCCCGAACCCAAGGGCGGCGGTATCGTCATCGTCTCCTACCCCTTCATCTTCTCCCCCGGGTAGGCAGGCATCTGTGGGCACGCGCGCAGAAGAAAAACAGCCGCGCGCGTCCCGACTACCCCTCGTGCGACACACATGCTAAGGCTCCGCAGGCGGCAAACGAGCCGCGAGGAGAACCCCTCGATGCGCAGACTTCTTCGTTTCATCTTCCTCCTCTTGCTGGCCATGCCCGTGCTGTCGCAGTCCGCGCTGGCCCAAGAATACGACGACCTCGACTCCTCGGACACCGAGAAGAAGAAAAAGAAGAAGAAGAGCCGCTCACGCGACTACGACGAGATGGAGGTCCGTGAGATCGCGCGCGGTTTCTACGCCAAGACCAACATCGGCGGGTGGATCTACCTGTTGGACTTCCGCGGCTGGGTCAAGCCCGGCACCTCGGTGGCGCTGGCGCTCGGGCAGGATTTCGTGGACAACCCGCGTTCCTCTGTGGCCTGGGAGCTGGCTTTCTTCCAGGGCATCCACAACGGCGAGCATTACGAGGTGCAGGCCCAGAACATCGCCATCGCCCCCTTGATCCAGGGCGACCTGCGCACCTACTCGGGCGTGGCCCTGGTAGAAGTCTCCGGCTATCCAGGCCGGCGCTTCGGCATCGGCGCACGCGCCGGCGGCGGGGTGCTCTTCAGCCCGCTGCTGATCGACGAGGAAGCCTGGACCAACGGCTTCATCAGTGCCAGCGGTTGGTATCAGGGCAACGACGCCGGATACCACTCCGGCCCCAAGCCCCTGGCCATGTTCGGTCCCACCTTCGAGTACTACACCAAGATGTCTCACTTCTCGGTGGGGATCGACGCTGACGCCATCTACGCCATCGGCTTCGATCTGGGTGTGTCGATTACCGGAGCCATCAAGTACACCTTCTAGGCGCGGCCCCTACGGGCGCCGGCCCGGATCCCGCCCCTGTCTGGGCGGGATTCACTGCGTTGAGGGCCTCTGATCCACATGTTATCGTGGCGAGCGGAATGGAGGTTTTCATGAGGATCGCGACCTGGGTGAGTGTGTTGGCACTCGCGGGCTGCGTGGGCTTGCAGAGCTCCATCGGCGACTCGGTTCCGCCGCTTCCCGGCTACGACACAGGTGACGGAGAGCTCCAGATCGGCGACCTCATCATCTCGCCTTCCGAAGTGGATTTCGGCTCGGTCACCATTGGTGAGCAAGGCTCGGCTTCGGTCGTCCTGAGCTACTCCGGTGACGGCGCCGCCGCCCTGAGCGAGGTGTCTCTGGAGGGCGGCGACGGCGCTCTGATCATCGACAACGTCACGGCCCTGCCGGCCGTGGTGGAGCCCGGCCTGGACGCCGTGGTGGACCTGCTCTTCGCGCCAGCCTCAGAGCTCACCTATGAGGGCATCCTATACCTGCGGACCAACCAGGAGGGCGCTGAAGAGATCCAGGTGCCCGTCTTGGGCACTGGCTACGACGACGGTTCCGGCAGCGCGGACGAGGGGGACGTCAGCCTCTCCCACAATTCCCTGGACTTCGGTCTGGTGGATGTGGGCGACAGCGAGTCCCGCAGCTTGACCATCTCCAACATCGGCTCCGCCCAGCTGCTGCTCTCCGATTTCTCCATGGGTGACACCGACTTGAGCTACAGCGTCGACTTCGCGTTGCCACAGGTCCTCGACTCGGGAGAGTCGAAAGAGGTGCAGATAGACTGGACGCCCAGCGCTGTGGGCAGCCTGTCCAGCTATGTGGACGTCATCAGCGACGATCCCGACACGCCCGAGGCCAGGGTGGTGGTGACCGGCGACGCCGAAGAGCTGTGCGACGTCTGCGCGCCCATGATCAGCGTCGACACCGGGGGCAAGAAAGACACCCAGATGAGCTTTGGCGTGCTGGTTGGCTGGGGCGACGACACCCAGACCGTCACCGTCAGCAATATCGGCGATCAGACCTTGACCATCACGCGCGTCTACGTCAACAACGACGGCGTCTCGCCTTCCAGCAGCTTCTCGGTGAACTGGAGCGGGCCCACGGAGACGGTCGAGCCTGGCGTCCCCACCAACTTCCAGATCACCTACAGCGCCACCTCGTCGGCCGTCGATATTCCCTACTCCATCACAGACGAGAACATCCTGCACATCCAGAGCGACGCGGCCAACGGCACCGACTGGCAGGTTGACCTCTATGGGCTCGCACTTTGACATCAGAGTCTGGCCCACTGACTTCACGCTTCGCGCTTTGACAAGGCCTCTGGTCGAGGATAGCTCAGGGGGCCTTTCATCCCGGATCCCCGGCGGGATCCTCAACCCGTAAGAGGGCCGTTTTCGCGCCACCTGCTGCGAAACGGTCGTCCAATGCGAGGTAGCCATGGCCAACGAGTGCCCCGGAATGCTCGGCCGCAAGGTCGGCATGACCCAGATCTTCCTGGACAACGGCGATGTTGTCCCCGTCACCGTGATCGAGACCAACGGCAACGTGGTGCTGCAGCTCAAGCGCGCCGATGGCGCCGACGGCTACAACGCCGTGCAGCTTGGCATCGACGAGCAGAAGCCGCAGCGCGTCACCAAGGCCGAACTAGGTCACGTGGCCAAGGCCGGGGCCGCTCCCCAGCGCTTCGTGCACGAGATCCGCGTCGATGAGGCCGGCCTCGTCAAGTACGAGCTCGGCAAGGAGCCCCTGGTTGCTGATTTCTTCCAGGAAGGCGAGAAGCTCGATGTCACGGGCATCAGCAAAGGCCGTGGCTTCTCTGGCGTCATGCGGCGCTACAACTTCGCCGGCTTCATGCGCACCCACGGCACCCACGAGTTCTTCCGCCACGGTGGCTCTATCGGTACGCGGCTCACGCCGGGGCACGTGCTGAAGGGCAAGAAGATGCCGGGCCAGAGTGGCAACTGGCAGGTCACGGTGCAGAACCTGCGCCTGGTGCGCGTCGATGCCGAGAAGAAGCTGCTCTACGTGGCGGGCGGCGTGCCCGGTCCCAAGGGCGGGTATGTGACGGTGCGCAAGGCGGTGCGCAGCTAGCCTCCTGCGGGCGGCAGCAAGTCCTGCCCCAGATAGCTGACCATCCCTGCGGTGTTGGGCCCCTCCACCCCGAGCCCTCCACCCGCACGCGCACCTGCACGTCCTCATCCCCCTCCACGTGGTACACGACCAGGGCTCGGAGTTGTCCGGCGGTGGGCGTGTTGTGGGTGAGGTGGAGGGGATGGGTGCGGGTTCGGGTGGAGGGAAGAGGGGAGATGTGGATGTGGGGATGGTGGGCGCTGGTCGCTGGCAGGCAGGTCGCCCGTAGTGGGGGAAGTGGGTAGGGCAGACGTGGTGGTCCGATGCCCTCCTGAGTTTGCCGGGCGGCGCCGCCACCCCTGCGGGGTGAGGGCGGCGGTGCCGCCCAGCAACCAGAAAGGAGAACATCATGGACTACATCACCAAGACCCACTTCCCCCACCACAAGCTGGCGGCCTATCGCCAGGCGCTACAGGTGCTCGTCCATGCACAGACGCTGTGCGAGCAGGTGCCTCGAGGCTTCGCTAAGTTCGCCAACCAGCTTCTGCGAGCAGCTGGGTCGGCGGTTTTCAACACTGGTGAGGGGGCGAACGCCAGGATGCCGGGGGAAAAACGAAACGCCTTCGGCATCGCGCGCAAGGAGACCGGCGAAGCGGCGGCGGCGGAAGCGCTGGCTTGCATGAAGCTGGTTCAGCTTGATGATGCCATCTCGTTCGTCCATGCTGCGGATCGCTTGGCGGGCCAACTGACGGGCCTCATCAAGCGCTGGGAACAGCCCGTTCTCTGATCGGGCTTCGTCATGGGCGGAGACCACCCCCTCCGTCCATGTGTTTTCGGTGGCGCACCCTTGACGATACAAGGCGCTTTGCCGGTGAGGTGGGGGGCGGGGTGGGTCGGAGCGCCCTTGACCAGATGCCAGTGCCACTCTGCGCGAGTGCGGCTCTTTCTCGCGGCCTGTCTCCCCTGGGCCCGCCGCAGGGTCGAGGATCGCTCGCGCCCGATCCGTGATATGCGCCTGCATGAGCAGAGAACTCTTGAACCTCGCCTGCTCCGCAGGGGCGCTGCTGGCCTTGGCCCTTGGGGGCGCAGGCTGCGGGGCTCTCAGGGCGGAGCGCTGGCTCTTCGACCTGATCGATCCCGGTGAGTTCGAGGCGGCGCGCACGCCTGTGGCCCCGGACTACGGGCGCGTCGAGGCCTGGGCCGCGCTGCCCGAGTTGGAAGACGGGGCGGACGTGCACCTGTCCGTGCTGCCCACCATCGACCAGCAGCGGGCGCAGGTGTCCGTGTTCTACCTGCATCCCACCACCTGGATGGGCAGGCATTGGAACGGCCCCTGGGACGATCCACTGGTGGTGGAGGGCACGACCCGCGGAGGCACCCTGATCCAGGCCAGCGTCTTCAACGGCTGCTGCGCGGTCTACGCCCCCCGCTACCGGCAGGCCCACGGTCGGGCCTACACCGAGCCCGACGAGCAAGGGGACGAGGCCATCGACGTGGCTTACGCCGATGTCTCCACGGCCTTCGACGCGTTCCTGGCGCGTGTGGATGGCGAGCACGGGATCATCGTCGCGGGGCATAGCCAGGGCTCGGTGTTGGCGGCCCGCCTGCTGCGGGAGCGCGTGGCAGGGGCAGCCCTGCAGGAGCGGCTCGTGGCAGCCTACCTGCCGGGCGGCCCGGTGCGAACGGAGCTGGTGGGCGGCCTGCCCACCTGCGCCGACCCGCTGCAGACCGGCTGCGTCGTGGCCTACAACGCCCGCGGTCCCTCCTACCAGCCCAACGGCCTGGAGTACGACGCAGCCGATCCCGACACCATGAAGGGCCGCATCTGCGTCAATCCCCTGAGCTGGCACGACGCCACGGCCCACGCCCCCAGGAGCGCCAACGCCGGGGCGGTCTTCTTCGACACCCCCAAGCCCCACGTGAAGCGCGCATTCGCGGATGCCCAGTGCGTGGAGGGCGCGCTGGTGGTCAGCGAGCTGGGAGATCCCGAGCGGGATCTGGCCAGCAGGCTGCTCCTTCGAATGATGGGGCCCGAGGGCTCGGTCATCCTTGCGGCCAACCGATGCATTGCCAAGGTTGAAAGCCGATTGAATTTCCGGGGCATCCGAGATGCCCCGGAAATCGAAAGGGCCTGCAACCTTGTTTTTCCGTCGAATGGCCGCGACGTTGACCGGGGCCCCAGCACCAAGCCGCAAAGCCGAGCGGACGCGGCGAAGAAGGCTTGGCGCAAGCTGCGGCGGGACAAGGCCGGATCAGCGCAGTGGCCGTTCTCTGCCGTCCATGTGCGCCAGGCGGTGAGACGCGGAGAGAATGCCGACAGAGGCGGCTGGAGGCCTGGCTTCCCTGGCTCATACGTGCATCGGCTGGTAGGGGAGCTGCTGCGCTATTCGGGCTGATGGTGGACATCAACACGAGGTGCCCGACGCCGCCACACCAACACCACCCCGAAGAGCCCCAGCCACCAAGCCCCACCCCGACGCTCACGCGATCCGCAGTAACAGCCCCCCTCCTCGGTCTCTATCAAGCAGTCGGCATCCGAGCCGTCCACGTAGCCGTCGCAGTCGTTGTCGAAGCCGTCATCGCAGCGCTCCGCGAGGCCCGGATTGGCGGCGTACTCCATGTCGTTGCAGTCTTCGGGCGGCGAGTAGCCGTCGCCGTCGTAGTCATCGTCGTCGTGCGGCCTGCCCGTGTCTCCCGTGTCGCCCGAAGCCAGGCCATCGGCGCCGTCACAGTCCTGGTCCACACCGTCGCCTTCGGGGTCCTTGGCCCCGGGATGGATCTCGGGATCCTCGTCTTCGCAGTCCTCGGGATAGGGCACGCCATCGCCGTCGCGGTCGTAGTCGTCGGAGCCGTCGCAGTCCTGGTCCACGCCGTCGTACCAGACCTCTTCGGCGCCGGGGTAGGCACTGGCTTCGCTGTCGTCGCAATCGGACTCGCTGCGCAGGACCCCGTCGCCGTCGGCGTCTCCATCGGCGGCCTCGGGCCCGCCGTAGCTGCCCATGTCCGATCGGCTGCCGTCCAGGTCCGCCAGGTCCGGATCGCCCGCGTCGCGCACGGGCGAGTAGGAGGTGAGCAGCAGGCTGTCCGCCCAGGAGCCGTCCGCCACGAAGTCCGCGTAGAGCGGATCGACGCTGATATTGCCCGCCACTCCGATCTGGTCGGGCAGCTCGCCTCCCCAGTCCTCGCCGTTGTCCCAGCAGTCGTTGTAGGCCAGCGTGGCCTGGTGCTCGGCGGCGTCCGAGCCGATCCCCGTGCCGCTGTTGGAGGCCGCCACCACGTTGACGATGGAAGTGGCGGGCGCCGACGCCAGCCAGATGCCATCACCCTGGTTGCCCACCACGTCGAGGTTGCTCACCCCGTGCGCCCCGCTCTCGTCGGCGGACAGCAGCAGCCCCGCGCCCACAGGGGCGCTGTTCTCGATGAAGCGCAGGTTCTTCAAGGGGTGCTCGCCGCTGGGCGCGCTGTAGACCGCTCCGCCGCCCTCGCTGGTGGCCGCATTGCCTCCCAGCTCCAGCTCCCAGCTGCTGCCACCGCCCAGGGAAGCGGCGTAGAGCCCCCCACCGGCCAGGGCCTGGTTCTCCCACAGCCCCAGACTCGCCAACTGGGCGCTGTCGATGGACAGCAGGAAGAGACCACCGCCCCAGGAGCCGGCCATATTGCCAGAAAACTGGCTATCTTCGACCGTCGCTGACGCCAGGCCATCCAGATAGAGCCCGCCGCCATGCTGGCTGGCGCTGTTGTCCTCGAAGCTGGACTCCCCCACCTGGACCGCCAGCCCGCTCCCCCCACCTCCCAGCAGGCAGAGAGCGCCGCCGTGTGTCGCGGCGTTGCCCTCCAGCTCGATCCGCGCCACGTCCACGTCCGCGCCGTAGGAGTAGAGGGCGCCGCCACCGCCACCCGCCTGGTTGCCTGCAAAGCCGCAGTCCTGCAAGCTGGCCTGCCCGCCCGAAAGGTAGAGGGCGCCCCCGTTGTCCGAAGCCTGGTTGCCGCTGAACTCGCCCCCGCTGACCGTCAGGCTGTCCACGGCGTACACCGCCCCCCCGCTCTGCTGGGCGCAGTTGTCGCTGAAGCTGGCGTCCTCCAGCGTCACCGTGGCCCCCGAGATGAGGTAGACGGCGCCGCCGTTTTCAGCCTCGTGTCCCTCGAGCTCCACGTCGCGCAAGAAGAGATCCAGGCTCCCCGCATAGATGCCCCCGCCGTTGGCCTTGCTGCCCGCCAGGTTGCCCGCCAGGGATCCCGACACCTCCAGGTCATGGTCCCAGGCCCAGATGGCCCCGCCGGAACCCGCCGAGGCGTTCGCTTCCACGGTGGCGTCCAGCTGGGTCCCAGCGCTGTCCATCCCACTCAAGTAGAGGGCGCCGCCCCCCGAGCCGCTCTGGTTTCCTTCCAGGATGCAGCCGCTCCAGACGCTGTCCGAGTCCTCGAGGGCGGCGGCGCCCCCGCCCCCGCCAGCCTGGTTGCCGGAGAGCGTCACGCTGGTGGCCTGCAGCGAGCCAGCTTCCTCCACGTAGATGCCTCCCCCGTCGGTGGTGGCGCTGTTGTCGTCGAACACGGTGTCCTGCAGGTCCGCCTCCCCCCCGGCCAGGTACAGCCCGCCCCCTCGATAGCTCTGGTTGCCCTGGACGGTACAGGCGTCCAGGCTGGCGCTGGCCTCGTCGATGGCCAAGCCGCCACCCACGTAGTAGTTCTGCGCCTCGTTGTCCTCGATGCTGCAGTCCGTCAGGCTGACCTGGGCCCCCTCGAAGACGCCCAATCCCGCCCCCATGCCCGTGGCGCTGTTGTCCGAAAAGGCCACATCGTCGAAGTCGACCTGGGTCAGGCGTACCACCGCGCCCCGGTCTCCTCCCTGCAGCGTCACGCCGGAGACGTCCACGGCGGCGCTCTGGTCCACCGTCAGCACGGCCTGGGAACCATCGCCGCTGACGAGGACCGAGGTGCTGCCGGCACCCTGCAGGCTTAGCTGCAGGCCCCCGGTATCCAGGGACTCGCTGTAGCTACCGGCGCGAATCTCGATCACGTCGCCGCTGCTGGCCGCGTCGATGGCGCTCTGGATCTGCCGATAGTCCCCTCCCCCGCCGGCATCCACCACCAGGGTCGCGGCTGAGAGCTCGCCCGGCAGGGCGAGCGCTGCCAGCCACATCAGCTGTGAAGTACGTCTCGGCAGATTCATGTTTCTTTCTCCTCCGCCGGCTTGCGCACGACAGCGGTCAGGTGGCCCGACAGCCCCAGCAGACGCAAGGGCAGCGCCAGGGGCAGCTCCCCCAGCAGGTAGATCAACACCAGCGCCAGCATCCCGATGCGCGGACCCAGGCCCTGTCGGGGTTCGGGGTTGTCGTAGGTGCCCAGCCACCCCATCCAGTGCCAGAGCCGCAGGCCGGCGCTCAAGGTCAGCTCGATGGGACTCCAGCTGGGGCGCAGC
Organism: uncultured Enterobacterales bacterium; assembly: GCA_964454135.1. Taxonomy (GTDB): domain Bacteria; phylum Myxococcota_A; class UBA796; order UBA796; family JAFGLY01; genus CAYVQL01. The sequence goes on from CAYVQL010000046.1 coordinate 25,292, forward strand.
AAGAGCGGCTCTTCGAAGCCGGCAGCTGCCAGCATGCGCGCCAGCGAGGCTGTCTCGAAGTGCACCAGGTGCTGGGGCACGAGCAGCGGGAACCAGTAGCGGCCGAAGACGCTGCGCAGCAGCGCTCCGTAGTTGGGCACCTCAACCAGCAGGGTGCCCCCAGGGGCCAGGACGCGCCGCGCCTCACGCAGCACGGCCAGGGGTTCGGTCATGTGCTCCAGGCTCTGCAGCATCACCAGCAGCTTGAAGTGGCCGTCGGGATAGTCCGCCTCGTGCAGCGAGCCGACCCTCAGCTCACCCTGCTCGCGGCAGACGGCGGCGGCGATGCTGCCCTCGTCGCTGTCCACACCGTGGATCTCGCAGCCCGCGCGCCGCTGCATGAACGACAGGAAGCTGCCGTAGCCGCATCCGATGTCCAGCAGGCGATCCCCGGGCCCCATGTCCACGTACTTGCGCAGCAGGCCCCAGCGGGCCGCGTTCACCAGGTCGATGCCACCCTCGGTCTGGGCGCGACGCATCTGCTCGCCCCCGCGTCCCGAGTAGATGTCGCGGTAGTAGTGGTCCAGCCCTGGTCCGTCAGGACGCGGGCAGAGGTAGACCAGCCCGCAGTCCTCGCAGCGCGTCATGCCGAAGACAGCCCGCGGATCGATGAAGATGTCGCGCACGTCGCTCAATCGCTGGCGCTGCGCACCACCGCAGAGCGGGCAGGCAGGTTCTTCGAGGCCGACACGGACGCTGGGCTGAGGGGTGCTCGTCACCCGTTTCCCCTATCCCCCCCGCGTCTCACCAGCCCCCGTCCACGCGCAGCAGGCCGGCGGAGGCGGCGCGGGCCCGCAGCGCCTGCAGCCGCCCGCGATCGATGGCCGCCAGCAGCTCGGGATAGGCGCCGGCTTGAAAGGCCGGGCGGTACTGGCCCATGATGTTCACCCCTGCGCCAGGCGCCTCGCGAGCCAGAAGATCGATGACCACCCTGCTGGCCGCCAGGTCGGCTGGCAAGACCAGATGGCGCACCAAGACGCCCCGGCAGGCAACACTGCCGCTGTCCAGCTCCAGCGGCCCCACCTGGCGGTACATCTCCACCAAGGCCTCGCAGGCGCGCTGGGGGTAGTCGTCCACGCCGCTGTAGCGCGCGCCAGCGGCTGCCGCGCCCCACTTGAAGTCGGGCATGTAGATCTCCACCAGGCCCTCGAGCTCCTGCAGGGTGGAGACGGACTCGTAGCCGCCGCAGTTGTAGACCACCGGCACGCGCAGGCCCCGGCTCCTGGCCTCCACGATGGCGGCGGCCACCTGGTGGGCGACGTGGCTGGGGGTGACGAAGTTCACGTTCACGCACCCACGCGCCTGCAGGTCCAGGGCCAGCTGCGCCAGCTCGAGGCTGGACAGCTCACGCCCCAGGGCGGCCTGGCTGATGTCGTGGTTCTGACAGAAGACGCAGGCCAGGTTGCAGCCCGAGAAGAAGATGGTGCCGCTGCCCCCCCGCCCCACCAGCACGGACTCCTCGCCATAGTGGGGCCCGGCGGACACCACGCGGGCCGCCGCGCCCATGCCGCACAGGCCCCGTTCTCCCGCGTCGCGGTCCACGGCGCAGGCCTGCGGACAGAGCGTGCAAGCCCGCAGCTGCGCTGCCAGGCCCAGCGCGCCTGGGTGTCTCACAGCGCCATGCGCAGGCCCACATGCCCGCCAAAGCCGCTGTCCACGCCCACGTTGAGCTGCCCGTAGAGCTTGATCATCAGGATGTTCAGCTGCAGCCCCCCGAAGATCCTGGGCTTGGGCGAGGTGGCCGCTCCCCGATCGATCAAGCTCACCGTGGCGGTGCCTATCTCGACGCTCTGGCCCCCGGCCTCGGCCTTGATGGGCCCCGTCAGCTCCATGGCGTTGGAGGCGTCGCCGGTGGCGATGTCGACGCCGCCGCCCAGGTAGCCCGTCACAATGAGGATCTTCAGGTTGGTGGACAGCTCCAGGGGAATGCTGCCCGAGCTGGCCTTGACGAAGTACTCTCCCTCCGCGTTCCAGGTCAGATCGGCCCCGCTGCCGGGCGCGGCGATGGGCATGCCCTGCACCATGTCGAGGCGGTACTCGGCCCACTCGTAGCCCGAGGTGAAGGCCAGCCCGCCCCACTGCATCCCCTCGCCCTCTGTGGGCTTCACCAGCCGCAGCTGCAGGTGGGCGCCGAAGTTGGACAGGTGGCCCCGAAAGGTCTCCCCCCCGGTCTGCATGGCCATGCCGTTGCCGAAGATGGCCACGCGGCTCAAGAAGCCCTCGCCGCCACTGAGCAGGCCCAGGTTGAGCCCGATCATGCCGCTCATCTGAAAGGCGAAGCCGTACTCGGGCATCTCCCTGCCGCCGCGCCCGAAGCTTGCCTGCCCTGCTTCGTCCACGCTGCTGCCCACGGACCAGCCCAGCACGATCTTCTCGAAGTTGCTGGCGTAGTCCACGCCCATGCCCTTGGTGGACATGACGGCGGCGTCGGCCATGGAGTTGAGGAAGGAACTGGTGTCGCCCAGGCCCAGCTCTTCGGCGATGCCGTCCTCCATCTGCGCCTCGAGGGCATAGGGGTCCATTCCATCTGGCGCAGCGTCGATCACGACGTGCACCCCCGAGGCCGCCCTGACGGGCGCGACTTGCATCGCCGCCAGCCCGGTCAAGCAGGCGCCACAAGCCATCATCATCTTCCGACCCATCGCTCCTCCAGTGCGCGCGCGCGGCATCTTCCACCGAACTGCGACAAGCGTAGCGCGCGGATCTGTCACCAGCGAGCTCAGATTTGTTTGACCCCGCGACTAGAACCCGGCCCCTTTCATCAGGTATGCCGTACCCGCGCTGCTGCCCCCACCGTCGCCACCCTCGGCCGCGATGAGCAGGTCCGGGTAGCCGTCGCCGTCGGAGTCTCCGCCCCCTGCGAGCTCCAGCCCGGCGTAGTCCCCGCTGTTCTCGCCCGTCAACAGCGCGTCGGCGGCGGACAGGTCCAGGCTGCCGCTGACAGGCCCCAGCACCAGGTAGCCAGCCCCGATGTTGCTGCCACCGCTGCTGTAGCCCCAGGCTCCGACGAGCAAATCGGCGTGGCCATCCTGGTTCAGGTCACCCGCGCCGGCCACGTCCCTGCCCGCGTAGGTGGCGTCGCTCTCGCCGGACAGAATGGCGTCCGCCGCGGCCAGGCTCAGCTCGCCGCTGACAGGCCCCAGCACCAGGTAGGCCGCGCCGGCGGTGGTGCCGCCGCTATCCTCGCCGTAGGCCCCCACCAGCAGGTCGTCGTGGCCGTCGCCATCCACGTCGCCCGCGCCGGCCACGGCCCGCCCGGCGTAGTCTCCGCTGGCTGCACCCGTCAGCTTGGCATCGGCGGAGGACAGGCTCTGGCTGAGGCTGACGGGGCCGAGGACCAGGTAGGCCGCACCCGCCGAGCTGCCGCCGCTGTCCTCGCCGTAGGCCCCGATCAACAGATCGTCCTGGCCATCGCCGTCCACATCGCCAGCCCCCGCCAAGGCGATGCCAGCGTCGTCGGAGGCGGCCTCGCCGGTGAGCTGGGCGTCGGCTGCCGAGAGGTAGGTGTCGCTGCCCAACGGGCCCAGCAGCAGGTAGGCGCTCCCAGCGCGATCAGCGCCTGTGTCCTCTCGATAGGCGCCGACCAGGAAGTCGTCATAGCCATCGGCGTCCACATCCCCGGCGGCCGCCACGCTGTAGCCGGCCAGATCCTGCTCCACGACGCCCCAGAGCACGACGTCGGCCGCTGACAGGCTGCTGGAGCCGCTGACTGGGCCGAGCACGAGGTAGGCCGCTCCGGCATCGCGATCCACACTGTCCACGCCGTAGGCCCCCACCAGCAGGTCGTCGTAGCCATCGCCGTCGGTGTCCCCGGCCGAGGACACCTGGAAGCCGGCGTAGTCGGCCGCCGCGGCGCCGGTGAGCTTGGCCTGCGCCGAGGAGAGGCTGAGCTCGCCGCTGACGGGCCCATGCACCAGGTAGACCGCTCCCGCGCTGCTCCCCCCGGCGTCCTCGCCGTCGGCGCCCACCAGGATGTCGTCGAAGCCGTCGCCGTTGACGTCGCCTGCGAAGGCGACACCCGAGCCCGCGCCATCGTCGCTGCCCTCGCCGTAGAGGCTGGCCCAGGCCTCGGACAGGCTCAGCTCGCTGCAGAGCTGGTCCGCCCCGTCGCAGTCGTCGTCCACCCCATCCCAGCAGATCTCGACGGCGGCCGGGTTGACGGAAGCGTCGCCGTCGTCGCAGTCGGTGTCGTCCGCCACGTAGCCCTCGGGTTGATCGCAGACCACCACGTAGCTGCTGGCGTCGCCATAGCTGTCGCCGTCGGAGTCCTGATACCAGGTGAAGGAATCCACCGCCCCCGAGCCGTCCACTGTGCCATCGCAGTCGTTGTCCACGCCGTCGCAGTACTCGGTGGCGGCGGGGTTGACCTTTGCGTTGCCATCGTCGCAGTCGCCGCCGTTGGGCAGGTGGCCCACCGGCTGGTCGCAGCTGACACGCGGGCTGTCCGGGTCGCCGTAGCCGTCGCCGTCGCCGTCCGGATACCAGCTGGGGGCGTCCACAGGGGTGCCTTCGTCCACCTCTCCGTCGCAGTCGTTGTCCTCGCCGTCGCAGTACTCGTCGGCCCCCGGATGGATGCTGCGGTCGAAATCGTCGCAGTCGGTCTCGTTCTCCGAAGAGGCGTAGCCGATGGGCTGGCTGCAGGCGTCCGCCTGGCGGCTGGGCGTGCCGTAGCCATCCCCGTCCTGGTCGATGTACCAGGTGACGGCGTCCAGCGCCTCCTCGTCGATCAGATCGTCGCAGTCGTTGTCGGCACCGTCGCAGAGCTCATCGGTCCCGGGAGAGACGGTGGCGTCGAAGTCGTCGCAGTCCCCGCCCAGAGTGACGTAGTCGCTGTAGGGGTCGCACTGCTCGAACCAGACCTCGTCGTTGCCGTAGCCATCCCCATCGTAGTCCGGGTACCAGTAGGGCATGTCCACGGCGTCTTCGTCGATCTCCCCGTCGCAGTCGTCGTCGTCGCCGTTGCAGTACTCGGCGGCCTCGGGGTGCACGGCCGGGTCGCTGTCGTCGCAATCGGTGTTGTCCTCGACGTAGCCGGTGGGCTGGCTGGCATCGACGCTGGTGGCGGTGGCGTCGCCGTAGCCGTCCTCGTCGGCGTCGCGATACCAGGTGCGGGTGAGCTGCCCACCGCCGGTGGTCGGCCCCGTGTCCACCTCGGTGGACTCCAGGCCCACGCAGCTGACGCAGAGGATGGCCAGCAACGGCAACAGCGGACCTGGTAGGGCGCTTCTCATCGTCACGCATTGTAGCAGCCGCCGACAGGCGGTGGAACCCTGCCCGCCGCGCTCAGTACGTCAGCGCCTGCGCCACAGGAGCTCCTCGATGAAGTCGGCGCCATGCATGGGCCCCAACGCGCCTTCGGTCACGGCCGTCTCGTCGAAGCGGCTCACGCCATCCGCCGGACGAACGTCGTCGCAGATCAGCGCCGGAACCGGCTCTCCCACGTGATCGCCGCGCTCCACGGGTGTGAGGTGATCCGGCAGGACGGCCAGCACGATCTCCCAAGGCTTGCGCTCCAACGCAGGCAGCAAGGTGCCCAGCAAGCGCCGATCGATGGACTCGATGCAGTGGATCTTCAGCCCCAGATCCCGCGCGTGACCCGCCTCGTCGGGGCCCTCCACGTGCACGAAGACCAGGTCGAAGTCCTCGAGAGCCGCCAGCGCGGCCCGCGCCTTGCCCTCGTAGTTGGTGTCGAACAGGCCCGTGGCGCCCTGGACGGAAATGGACGTCATGCCCGCATAGCGCCCCAGCCCGTGGATCAGATCCACCGCCGAGATCACGGCCCCCTCGATGCCGAAGCGCTGCTGCAGCGTACGCATGCTGGGCTTGCGCCCAGGCGCCCAGGGCCAGATGGTGCTGGCCCAGCGCTTGCCGGCGGCACGCCGGGCGCGGTTGACGGGATGCTCGGCCAGGATGGGCAGCGCGGCCTGGCGCAGCTGCTCCAGCAACGCCGCCGTGGGCTCGGCCTGGGGCTCCAGGGCCTGGATCAGGGCCTGCTCCACGGACAGGCCGACGTGGTCATGGGGAGGGAAGCACTTCAGCCGCGGCGAGTGCTGCGCACCGCGTAGCACCAACAGGTGGCGGTAGCTCTGGCCCAGGTGCAGCTCCACCTGGTCGCTGTTCAGCTGGCCGGCCAGAGCCTGCACCAGCTGGGCGGCCTCCTCGTTGGAGATGTGCCCGGCCGAGTGGTCGGCGATGCGGCCCTGCTCGGTGGAGATCAGGTTGCAGCGCATGGCCACGTCATCAGGCCCCAGCTCCACGCCCAGGCTGGCCGCCTCCAGGACGCCCCGCCCCTGGAAGCAGCGCTGCGGGTCGTAGCCCAGCACCGAGAGGTTGGCCACGGCGCTGTCGGGGGTCATACCCGCTGGCACGGTGGCCAGGGTGCCGCAGCGACCCCTCTGCGCCAGGCGGTCGATATGGGGCTTGCGCGCTACCATCAGAGGCGTGCGCCCTCCCATGCGCTCCACGGGGTGGTCGGCGGCGCCGTCGGTCAGCAGGATGATGTACTTGGTCATGCCTGGTGCCAATCCTGCAAGGCGGCGGCGAAGCGCGGGTAGTCCACGCCCATGCGCTCGTAGGACTCGGGCAGGGACTCGATGGCGGCCAGGGCGGGTGGGACTGGGGGCTCCACGCCGGTCAGGGCGCGCACCTCGTCCGGGAACTTGGCCGGGTGGGCCGTCTCCAGGCTGACCGCCAGGGCGTCCTGGGGAGCCAGGCCCGCGGCGAAGAAGCGCTGCAGGGCGGCCCAGCCCACCGCGCCGTGGGGCTCGAGCTGCACACCGTGTTGGCGCCAGGCTGCCGCGATGCAGCGCCGGGTGTCCTCGTCGTTGACCGAGGTGGCCCAGAGCTCGCGCCGCAGCCAGTCCATGTCCGGGACCTCGTGCAGCAGGCCGGTCTCGTCCAGCTGCCCGCCGTAGAGGTCCACCAGGCGCGCCAGGTTGGAGGGGTGGCCCACGTTCATGGCGTTGGAGATGCAGGTGCGCGAGGGCACCAGCTTCTGGTAGCTGCCCTGCCGGAAGAAGATGGGCACCTCGTCGTTGGCGTTGGTGGCCACCACGAAGCGCCGCACGGGCAATCCGGCCCGCTGCGCCAGCATGCCGCCCACCAGATCGCCGAAGTTGCCGGAGGGCACGCAGAAGACGATGGGCTCGGCCGCAGGCAGGTGGGCCAGCTGCAGCCAGGCGTAGGCGTAGTAGACCGACTGGGGCAGCAGGCGGCCGATGTTGATGGAGTTGGCGGAAGAGAGCCGGATGCCGGAGAGCGCCGGATCGGAGAAGGCCCTCTTGACCATGGCCTGGCAGTCGTCGAACTTGCCGTCCACCGCGATGGTGCGGACGTTGCCGCCCCCTGAGGGTGGGTGGGTGGGGGAGGATGGCGGAGGCAGAGTGGTCATCTGCTTGCGCTGGCGGTCGCTGACCTCGTCGATGGGGAAGAGCACCACCACCTCGATGCCCTCGACCCCGGCGAAGGCCTGCGCCACGGCGCTGCCCGTGTCACCCGAGGTGGCGGTCAGGATCACCAGAGGCTGGTCCTGGCCGCGCACCAGGCGCCCCAGCAGGCGCCCCATCATGCGGGCAGCGAAGTCCTTGAACGAGGCCGTGGGGCCGCGGTCCAGGCGCAGCAGCCAGCGCCGCGCCGTGACGTGCTCCAGGGGCACGTCGAAGTCGTAGGCGTCGTGGCAGATGGCGAGCAGCTCGTCGGGCTGGGCCTCGTCATCCACGTAGGCACGCAGGATCTCGTAGGCCACCTCGGCGTAGCTGGCTCCGGCCAGAGGAAGCAGACGCTCGGGGCCCAGGTCCGGGAAGCGGTCGGGCAGAAAGAGCCCGCGGTCCGGGGCCATGCCGGTGAGCAGGGCCTGCCCCAGGCTGTAGCCGTCGACCTGGCGGTTGGTGCTGCGGAACGTAATGGTCATGCCGGCTCCCTCGTCCCTCGTCCCTCGTCCCTCGCCCTAGACCGTGGCCAGGGCCTCTCGCAAGTCGTCCAGAATGTCCTCGGCGTCCTCGATGCCCACGGACAGGCGCACCAAGCCGTCGGTCAGGCCGCGGGCGATGCGATCCTCGCGGGGCACGTCCACATGCGTCATGGTGGCCGGGTGGGTGATCATGGTCTCGACGGCGCCCAGGCTCTCGGCCAGCCGGCAGAGCCGCACGCTGTTGAGCAGCTGCCGCCCGGCCGGGATGCCCCCCTTCAGCTCGAAGGAGATCATGCCCGAAAACGCGCTCATCTGGCGCTTGGCCACCTGGTGGCCGGGGTGGCTGGGCAGGCCCGGGTAGGTGACGCGCGCCACCTTGTCGTGCCCCTCCAGAAACCAGGCTATGCGCGAGGCGTTGTCGCTGTGGCGCTGCATGCGCAGGGCCAGGGTCTTGACTCCCAGCATGGTCAGCCAGCAATCCGTGGGGCTGGGCACGGCGCCAATGCACTTCTGGAAGTAGTGGAAGCGCTCCCCCAGCTCGTCGTCATTGGTGAGCGCGATGCCTCCGATGAGCTGGTTGTGGCCGCTGATGTACTTGGTGGTGCTGTGCACCACGATGTCGGCCCCGTACTCCAGGGGCCGCAGCAGGGCGGGCGTGGCGAAGGTGGAGTCCACGCCGAAGAGCAGGTCGTGCTCACGGGCGATCTCGGCCATGGCCTCGAGATCGGTGACCTTGAGCAGCGGGTTGGTGGGGGTCTCGATCCACAGCAGCTTGGTCTCGGGTCGGATGGCCTGGCGCACGGCCTGCGGGTCGGAGCTGTCCACGTAGGTGAAGCTGATGCCCTGGCGCGTCAGCACCTCGTTGAAGAGCCGCGAGACCCCGCCATAGACATCGTCGCTGCTGACCACGTGGTCGCCCGACTTGAAGAGCTTGAGCACAGAGTCGACCGTGGACATGCCCGAGGCGAAGGCGGCGGCGTGCCTGGCGCCCTCGATGCCCGCGATGTTGCGCTCGAGCAGCTGCCGGGTGGGATTGGAGGAGCGCGTGTAGTCGAAGCCCTTGTCGCGCCCCACCTCTTCCAGCACGTAGGTGGCGGTCTGGTAGATGGGGGGCACGATGGCGCCCGTGGTGGGGCAGGGCTCGATGCCGGCCCGCACGACCTTGGTGTCGAACCTCATGATCAATCCTCCAGGTATCCGTTTTCCTTCATCCAGCTGTCCAGCAGGAACTTGCTCATGTAGTTGCGGATGGAATCCGGCAGCAGGCAGAGGCAGTTGTCGCCCTCTTCCAGCTCGCCGGCCACCTGCATGGCGGCCCACACCACGGCCCCCGAAGAGCCGCCCACCAGAAGACCTTCCTCGCGGATCAGGCGCCGCGCCATCAGGAAGGACTGCTTGTCGGCGGTCTTGACGTAGTGATCCACCAGGGAGTTGTCCAGGACCTCGGGGATGAAGTCGTAGCCGATGCCCTCGACGGCGTAGGCGAAGACCTCGTCGCCGCCAGCCAGGATGGAGCCGTAGGGGTCGGCCCCGACGATCTTGACCGAAGGCAGCGCCTCTTTCAGCTTGCGGGCCACGCCCGTGATGGTGCCGCCGGTGCCCACACCGATCACCACCATGTCCAGGTCATCGCCGAAGTCGGCCAGGATCTCGTTGGCCGTGCCCTCGTAGTGGGCGTCGGGGTTGTTCGGGTTGCTGTACTGGTCCAGGATGTGGGCCCGCTCCAGCTCGCGCTCCAGCTTCTCGGCCACGCCGATATGGCTCTCGGGGGCGTCGAAGGCGGCCTCGGTGGGCGTACGCACGATCTCGGCGCCCATGGCCTCCATCACCGCCTGCTTCTCCAGGCTCATCTTCTCGGGCATGGTGATGATCATGCGGAAGCCCTCGACCGCCGCGGCCATGGTCATGCCGATGCCCGTGTTGCCCGAGGTGGGCTCAATAAGCGTGTCGCCGGGCTGGATGCGGCCGCTCTTGGCCGCCTCGCGCACCATGCGCACGCCGATGCGGTCCTTCAGGGATCCGCCGGGGTTGAGGTACTCGCACTTGCCCCACAGGTTGCAGCGCAGTTCGGCGCCTACGCGCCGCAGTCGCACCACCGGGGTGTTGCCCACTACGTCCAGGATCGTCTCGTACTTGGCCATCGCTCCACTCGCTTCTTGCAGAGGGGGCCACGCGGCGTAGCTGCCGGCGGGCCCGGCGGCGGAGTGTAACCTCCTGCCCCCCGCTCAGGAGGGAGAGGAACGCTGTCCCATGACACGATCCGTGGCGATCAGCGCCAGGGACAAGAGCGCCGCCACCAGCCAGGCCACGGGTCGCTGAAAACGCGTGATGATGCCCTGGCTGACCGGCGACAAATACTCGGCTTCCTGGTCCGCCGACGCCGCCAGCTCGCCTCGAACCGACTCGTCCAGGCCGTAGGCCGAATGGGCGTAGATCATGGGGAAGTGGCGCCCGATCAGGGCTTCCTCGCGCAGCGCCACGGTGGCCAGGCGCGTCGCCTCCTCGGCGTCCCCTTCGTGCTCCTGGAAGCGCAAGACGTAGCGGTCACGGCGGAAGAGGTGCACGCGCACTTCGTGCAGGAAGGGATCGCGGAACGGGGTGTGGACCTTGTTGAAGGCGGCGTAGCCCTCGTCGCCGCGGTGGCGGTCCAGCACCTCAGCCGCCTCGGCGGCCCGCGCGCGGTCCATCCGCGCCAGCTCGCCCAGCTCGAAGCGGCTGTGGAAGCGCAGCTTGTCCTCGGACTCGTGGACATGGCCGTACTCGGCCATCAGGCAGTTCCGAAGCTCCAGGTAGCCCAGGCCCGGCACGCGTTGCGCATACCAGCGGATGACCTCGGTGGTGTTGCTGAGGCAGAGCGCTGTCAGCAGCGTGAGCCCCAAGCCCAGCCGGCAACACAGGCGCACCGAAGACCTCGCTGGCGGCCAGCCCAGCCCGGCGGGCCGCAGTCCGAATGCGATGGCCACCAGCATCAGCGCCACGGCGATCAGATCGATGTGCAGGTCCGCCAGGCCCCAGACCCGATCAGGCACCAGCCACTGCACTCCCTCGTCCAGCAGCGCCACCAGCCCCCCGACGACGAGCGTGGCCGGGTAGACCAGCAGGTCTTTGATGCGCAGGCGCAGGGCGCGAAAGGCCAGCAGGCCCAGCAGCGCGTACTCCAAGAAGTGCACCGCCTCGACGGGCGAGCGCCGCAGCTGCCAGGCGTGCCAGGCGTAGGCCACGCCCACGGCGAGCAGGACGAGCAGGCGCGGCGCGCCGCCCGTGCCCCAGCGCCGCCAGCTGCACCAGGCCATCAGTGCCAACACAAGCGAGGTGCCCGCTATGGCCAGGACCAGAAAGGCCTGCTCCCCCACGGTCTGGTTCACCAGCCGCTCCACCATCCGCGCCAGGGGCACCACGGCGAGGATGGCCAGCACGCACAGACCCAGCGCCAACCAGGCACGCAGCTCAAGACGTGTCGCCGCTCCGCTGCCGATGGCGTCCTCCTTCCGGCCCATGGTTCCTGTAAAGCACGGCAGCTGTCATAAGGGACCCGCTGGGATGTAGCACGACCTCGAGGCGCCCATTAGAGACGAACCGTATGGCACTGCGGTGCATATCCCTCGAGCTCCCATGTCGAAGAAGCTCAGCCTCCTGCTTGTCTTGGCAGGCCTGACCCAGGCCTGCACGTCCGAGACGCGAATCCTCACCCTGGCCACCACCACCTCCACCGAGAACTCGGGCCTGCTGGCGGCCATCCACCCCGATTTCGAGGCCAGCCACGGCATCCCTGTCAAGCTCGTGGCCAAGGGCACCGGCGCCGCGCTGCGCCTGGCGCGTGGCGGAGACGCCGACGCCGTGCTGGTGCACGCCCCCCAGCTGGAGGAGGAATTCGTGCAAGAAGGCTGGGGCCAGACCCGCCACCCGGTGATGTACAACGACTTCGTGATCATCGGCCCGGCGGACGATCCCGCAGGAGCGGCCCAGTCCCCGGACGCAGCCAGCGCCCTGCTGAGCGTGGCCCAGGCCGAGGCCCTGTTCGTCTCCCGCGGCGATGCGTCCGGCACCCACGTCAAGGAGCAGGGGCTCTGGGAGCGCAGCGGCGTCGCTCTCGATGCGCAGGGCGACGCCTCCGGCGCCCCCGGTTCGCGCCCTACAGGAGACTGGTATCACTCCATCGGTCAGGGCATGGGCAAGACGATCCTCTACGCCACCGAAAAACGCGGCTACGCCCTGTCCGATCGCGGCACCTACTACGCCTTCGCCTTGGACGAGCCGCCCCGCACCGACCTGGAGATCCTGCACCAGGGCGACGCGGCCCTGGCCAATCCCTACCACGTGATCGCCGTGAATCCCGAGCGGCACCCGCATATCCAGGCCGAGGAGGCCCAGGCCTACATCCGCTGGATCACCTCGCCCCAGACCCAGCATGCCATCGGCGCCTACCGCGTTCGAGGCGAGACGCTCTTCCGTCCGGGTCCAGCGCCCTGATCCATGACCACTCTCTTCGAAGCGCTGGCGCACGCCCTGCGGCTGGTTCTCACCCTGGATCCGGACGTGATGCAGTACGCCGCGCGATCGCTGCTGATCGCCCTGGCTGCCACGACGGGCGCAGCTCTGTTCGCCGTACCCCTGGGCGTGCTGCTGGCTGAGCGCGAGTTCTTCGGCCGCCGCCTGGCCGTGACGGCGCTCAACACCTTGCTGGGCGTGCCCACCGTGGTGGTGGGCCTGTTCGTCTACGCCTTCATCAGCCGCAGCGGTCCCCTGGGGGATATGGGCCTGCTCTTCCGCGTGCCTGGCATCATCCTGGGCGAGATGCTCCTGATCCTCCCCATCATCACGGCCTTCACGCTGACCGCTGTGACCCGCGTGGACCGTGACATCAGGCGCACGGCGCTCTCGCTGGGCGCCAGCCAGGGGCAGGCGCTGCGACTGGTGCTGCTGGAGTCGCGCTTCGGCATCCTGGCGGCGGTGATCGCCGGCTTCGGCAGGGTGATCGGCGAAGTGGGCGTGGCCACCATCCTGGGGGGCAACGCCGATGCCTTCACCCGCACCATCACCACAGCCATCGTCTTGAACGTCAACATGGGCCGCTTCGAGGTGGCCCTGGCCTTGGGGCTGGTGCTGTTGACGCTGTCCTTCTGCGTCAACGCGCTGCTGCACCTGGTGCAGGGTGCCGGGAGGAGGGCATGAGCCAGTACCTGCTGGAGCGTGTCGCGCGGCGCTACCCCCAGGCCGGAGGCGCAGGGCGAGACGCGCTGCGGGTCCCGCAGCTTCAGGTCGAGCAGGGCGAGATCCTGGCCGTGCTGGGCCCCAATGGCTCGGGCAAGTCGACCCTGTTGGAGACCATGGCCTTCCTGGCCCGCCCCGATGAAGGTCGCCTGCTCTTCCGCGGCCGGGATCCCTGGGCCGGGGGCGACGCGCTGCAGGCTCGCCGGCGCTGCCCCATGCTGCTGCAGCGCACCGTGCTCTTCTCAGGCAGCGTGCAGGCCAACGCCAGCTTCGGCCCCCGCATGCTGGGCCTGAGCGCCCAGGAGACCGCTCGACGCGCCCACGAGGCCCTACGGTGGGTGGGCATGGAAGAGCTGGCCAGCAGGCGGCACGACGAGCTCTCGGGCGGCGAGGCGCGCCGCGTGGCCCTGGCCCGCATCCTGGCCCTGCAGGGCGAGGTGTTGCTGCTGGACGAACCCACGGCCGGCCTGGACGTGCAGGCCGCTCTGGAGCTGGAGAAGCTGATCCTGCGCCTGAACCGCCAGCGGGGCACCACCGTGATCCTCACCAGCCACAGCCTGCGCCAGGCCACCAAGCTGGCCCAGCGCATCGTCACCATGGCCGACGGCCGGTTGATCCCGGCCAACATGGACAACCGCACGCTAGGTCACATGACGCGCGTGGCGGAGGGCTGGCGCTTTCAGGACCATCGCGGCTGGCAGCACCTGTTCCGGGAGGCCGACCTGGCGCGGGACGACTGGGCCGACATCGGGCCGCGGCAGGGGGCCGTGCAGGTGGCGGTGTGCGCGACCGACGTGCTGGTCCGACCATGGGAGGAAGGGGCCGCCGGGGGGCTGCGAGGAGAGGTGCGCGCGCTGCGCCAGGTACACAGCCCGGCGGATGCGAGGAGCGAGGGGGAGCGCAGCTGCCTGTTACGCGTGGGGCTGGCCGGTGGTCCGCGCTTGCGCGCGCTGCTCGGCGAGGCCGGGAGAATCACCCTGGGCACGCCTGTGAGCCTTGGCTTCAGGCCGCGGTCGGTCTACGTGCTGCCGGCGAGGGGAGGCTCCAGCCCTAACGGGACCGCACCAGGCGCAGGCCGATGAAGCTGTCTGCGGCCCAGGGATCGTCGGTACCGCGGTAGGCGGCCCGGATGTAGCGCGGCTGATCGTCCCAACCTCCGCCGCGCCAGACGCGGTAACTGCTGGGTTCGCTGCCCCAGGGATCGGTGGCATCGGAGCCGTAGTCGCTTCCGTACCAGTCGTGACACCACTCGCGCACATTGCCGTGCACGTCGTACAGCCCCCAGTCATTTGGACCTTTGATGCCCACCGCCTGCGCCCCGCCCGAACCGGTCCCGCAGTACCAGGCGATGTCGTCCAGGTAGGCGCCGTTGTCCAGCGACAGGTCGCCCTCGCAGTCGTACTCGTCCCCTTCGCCCAGGTTGCCACCGTTGTGGAAGGCGCTGGCCTGCCCTCCCCTGGCGGCGTACTCCCACTCGGCCTCGGTGGGAAGGCGATAGCCATCGCATTCGTAGGGCGAGGCGAAGGCCGCCGATAGGTCGCATTCCGCCTCCTCCTGGGAACCCGAGCAGCTGTAGCAGGGCTCCAGGCCCACCCGCTCCGAGATGACGTTGCTGAAGGCCGCGGCCTCGTGCCAGCTGATGTTCTCGGCCGCGCACTCGGGGCAGTCCCCCCCCAGGCTGGGCTGGTAGCCGGCATGGGCCCCGAACTGCCCCTGGTTCACCTCGAAGACGCCGATGAAGTAGTCGCCGGAGATGGTGACGTCGTGCTCGCTCTCGTCGTTGGCTCGTCCGAACTCGCCGTTGGGGCTGCCCATGGTGAAGCGCGCCGAGGCCAAATGCTGCATGCAGATGTCGATCTCCAGGGAATCCCCGTCGTCGCAGTCGTCTCCGTTGGCCTGGTAGCCCTCGGGCTGCTCGCACTGCTGCACGCCCGCTTCGTGGTCGCCGTAGCCGTCCTCGTCCCCGTCATGGAACCAGAAGCTCTCCGGGTTCACTTCGGGATCGCCATCGTCGCAGTCCGCGTCGTTGTCCACGAAGCCCTCGGGCGGTGCGCAGGCCTCCACCGGCTCCTCGGGGTTGCCGAAGCCGTCCCCGTCGGCGTCCGCGTACCAGATCCAACGTTCCGCGCTGTCTTCGTCCAGCTCACCGTCGCAGTCGTTGTCCAAGCCGTCGCAGCCGTCCTCCGCTCCCGGGTGGACGCTGGGATCGCCGTCGTCGCAGTCGCTGGCGTCGTCGATGAAGCCCTCCGCTCCCTCGCAAACCATTTCCTCGGCCTCTCCATCGCCGAAGCCATCGCCATCCCCGTCCGGGAAGAGGCTGATTCCGTCCACGGGATCCTCGTCCGTCCGCCCGTCGCAGTCGTCGTCCAGGCCGTTGCAGCGCTCGTCGGCTCCCGGGTGGACCTCCGCGTCCTGGTCGTCGCAGTCATCGCCGCCATCTGCCATGTCCACGAAGCCGTCGCCGTCCTGGTCGTGGGCGGATCCCCCGGCCTGCCGCGCCTCCCACTCGTCGGCGCTGACCCAGATGCAGCCGGACAGCGACAGGGCGACCAGGGCGCAGCGATTCCAGGGCATCCTCACTCCCTACCTGCAGTTCTCGACCGAGTCGTCGCAGCGAATGGTGACGGTCTCTCCCTTGCCCAGCACCACCATGCCGCGCCGCACGATGGTGGCTCCCGAGACGAAGCGCACCGTCAGGTCGTAGGTCCCTGCGGGCATCACGCCGGGCTGGAAGGAGGTGCCGTCCGAGGCCAGCAGCCAGGCGTCCAGCACCTCGCCCTGCACGTGGACTGTGCCCGTGCTGCGTGCGGAGGACCTGGCATGGCTGGTCTCCTGACGCGGCACGGAGCTGGGGGCCTCAGGCTCGGACTGGGCCTGCTCTTCGCCCACGGACCGCTCTTGGTCCGCAGGCTGAGCGTCGTCCGGCTGCTCGTCGGCCTGCGCGCCCTCGGTCGGCTGTTCGCCGGTCGGTGACGAAGCTTCCTGCTCGGCGCCCTCGGCGCTGGCGGGAGCCTGCAACCCTTCGTCGCGCTGGCGCTCGAAGCTCCACAATCCCACGGCCCCCAGGGCCACCAACGAGGCCAACAACAGGACGCCGGCCAGCAGCAGGCCCAGGATCCACGGCAGCCAGCGCAACGCGGACCCGCCGCGCTCCGGGATGGCCCCAGGATCGGTCAAGGGCGCAGTCCGGTCGGCCAGGCTGGGGGGCGGACTGTCCCGCCACGACGCGCCGGGAGCTGGGCCCTCACCACGCACGAGGGTGCCCGAGTCGCCGGGTTGCTCGCGCTCCGCCGCGCGGACAGCCGCCGCGGTGTCGGCCGTGCTGAGGCCGCCGGAGTCCAGCTCGCTGGAGCCCGTCTCCAGCGGCAGCCCATCCGAAGGCACGGCGCGCTCGGTCTGCTCCAGGTTGGGCAGCACCTCGGCGGCCCAGTCGTGCAACCAGGGCCCCGACAGGAGCACGAAGAGCTCTCGAAAGGAATGGACCACGCTGGCAGCCGAGGGACGCAGCCTGCGGTCATAGGCCAACATGGAGCGCAGGATGGCAGCCAGGCGCGGCCCCACCTCGGGCCCCAGCAGGCCCTCCACCGGGTGCAGCACCTGGGCGATGCGCCGGGCGTGCTTCTCGGGATTGACCGAGAGCCGACCCAGGTTGCCCCCCGTGACGCACTCGTAGGCCACCGCACCCAGGGCGTAGATGTCAGCGGCCGGCGAGTCGATGCCGTCGAAGCGCTCCGGGGCCATATAGTCCATGGAGCCCAGCGCCAGGGAGCGGGTCACCGACTCGCGGGCCCCGAACGAGGCGCGCGCCACGCCGAAGTCCAGGATCTTGACCTCTCCGGAGGGCGTCAGGCGGATGTTGGCCGGCTTGATGTCGCGATGCACGATGCGCAGCTCTCGTCCGGTCTCGGGGTCGCGCGCCTCGTGGGCCGCCTTGAGCGCCGACGCCACCTCGGTGACGATCTCGCAAAGCGGACGCAGGGGGATGGGCCCCTCCCCCAGCAGCTGCTCCAGATCGGCCCCCTCCACGAACTCCATCACCACGGCCCAGCGATCGTGCAGCTGGACCAGGTCTTCCACGCCCACGATGGCGCGGTGCCGCAGCAGCGCCAGCAGGCGCGCCTCATCTCTCAAGCGGGCCTTGAAATCCGGTTCCTGGGCCATCTCGTCGTTCAGCAGCTTGATGGCGACGGTCTTGGCGAAGCCGGAGGAACCCCGCAGCCTCCCGCGATAGACCGAGCCGAAGCCGCCGCGGCCCAAGAGAGAGACCAGCCGGTAGGAGCGCGCCACGCCCCCTCCCGCGCCCGGATCGCCCGCGTTCACCAGGTCACCACAGCGCCCACCACCAGGCCGCCGGCGGCGGCGCCCGCCACCAGCCCCCCGATGGCGCTGGCGTGGTTCAGCCCGCGGAGTCTTTCAGCATCCTCCAGCTCGCGCTCGGGATCCAGGCAGGCGTTCTCCAGCAGGGCCGCGCCCGCCAGCAGCCCGCCGGACAGGGCGCCGCTGGCCAGGCCCGCGACCAGCAGCCTGCGCGGCCTGCGCTCAGACGAGCCGCTGACCTCTCCCTCGCTCCCAGCGGCGACGCCGATACTGGAGCGCGCCTTGCGATCCAGCAGGGAGACCAGCTCGCCGGACAGCTCGCCCCCGTCCAGATACCAGGAGCGCAGCTCCTCGCCGGGCTGCAGCAGCTGCACAACGGCATTGCGCTGAACGGGCAGGTCCTGGGCGCCGGGCAGCCCATCCACGAACCACGATCCCAGGGGGAGCGGCACGACCTCTCCCGAGCCCGCCTCGGCCGCCTCGACAAAGGCCGTGCGCAGGCCGCTGCCCTCGGCAGCCTGCTCCTCGCTCGGACGGTACTGCGGATCGGCCACCAGCACCGCGCGAAAGGCGCTCACGGCGCGCGCGTGGTCCTTGGCCCGGCCCGCGCTGATGGCGTACAGCAGGTGCACCTGGTGGGCATCGTTGGCCCCCAGCACCTCGGCCAGGCAGCCCAGCCCCTCGCGCACGGCGCCCTGCCGAGCTTCGAAGCGCGTCCACTCCCAGTCCTGGTAGGCCGTCATCGCGGCTTCCACGTCCGCCCGCAGCCCGGCTGCGTCCACGGGGCAGCCTGCCAGGGCGGTGCGGGACAGCAGCAGGACCAAGCCTGGCCAGAGCGCACGGAGCATGGAGCCTCTCTCGAGCCGTGGACGCAGAGGGGTTCCCCGCATCCTGCACGAGCTCAAGAGGATTCTACGGCCACATGGCTCTGGGATCCAGGATCCTCGCAAAGAAGAAGGCCCCCCCCAGTCCTATCCTCCCACTTCGGGATTCCAGTCCTCGGGATCCTCGGTGCAGCCGTTGTAGCCGTCGCCGTCGTGGTCCAGCGGCTCGCCCGCCAGGCAGCTCAGCCAGGTCTGCAGGTGCTCGGGGCGCTCGGCCATGAAGCGTTCCACCTGATCCCAGGCCTGGCGCGTGAGCTCGGGGTCGCCGTAGGCCGTGGACTCCTCCAGCGCCGGGGCCTCCACCAGGGCCTGAGCCCCGGCGGCCAGCTCGGCCAGCTCCATGCTCTCCACGCGGCTCAACACGTCCTCGAAGGCGTCGTGCAGATCGTGACGACAGGCCTCGGAGCGAAAGCAGAGCTCGTGCACGCGGCCGCCGTGCCAGCTGGGGCCCGGCTCCATCATCACGCCGCCGTACTCGCCGAAGCTGTCCTCGAAGAGCTGATCGGCCCCCCAGGGCAGGAAGGTCCAGCGGTCGCTGTCCGGATCGTGGTGGATCTTGTAGTTGTTGGCGCTGGGGCTGTAGCCGTCCCAGTGGCCCAGGTATATCTCGGTGGCGGCGAAGTCCAGGTACTCGTCCATGTCGATCAGGCTGCGAAGGAGCTCGTAGGACTCGTCACCTTCCCATGCCTCCACCTCGTCCAGCGCCGCGGCCAGGGCGTAGAGGTCCTCGCGGCTCTCGTCGTCGCCGTTGTCCTGGTCGAAGTGCTCCACGTGCTCCTGGGCCAGGTCCTGGCCGTAGGCGCCCTCGTAGAGGTTGCCCTCGTCGCTGTCGTACCAGTCTTCCAAGAAAAGGCTGTTGTCCTGGGATTCCACCAGCAGGTACAGGCCCTTGGACTCCCCGTTCAGGCTGACGTCGGCGTAGGCCGTGCGCGGTGCGGGCACGCCAGCTTCGCGGAACAGCGCGTAGCCCGCGGTCTCGTGGATACAGCTGTCGTCCTGCACCAGGTTGTTCACCGTCAGCTTCTCCAGGCCCAGGTGCTCCTGGTCGTCCACGAACTTGTCCAGGTTGAGCAAGAAGGCCGACTTGCCCGGGTTGCCGTTGCCGTCACCCGACTCCTCGGGGTAGTCGCCGTCCAGGGGCACGAAGGAGCCAGCGCCCCCCTTGAGCCGCACCCCCACGTCGTCGTAGGCGATTCCGTCGATCTCGATATCGCCCTGCACGTACTCGTTGGGCGCATCCAGCAAGTCGTCCCAGGCTTCGTCGTCCAGCTCGACGGAGACCTGGTGGATGCGTTGCAGGGAGAAGAAGCTGTCGAGGTCTTGGTCGGCTTCGGGGCTGGTGTCGGAGGTGGCGCTGTCTTCGGCGAGGGGACCGGCGCAGCCGATCAACAGGGAGAGGGCAGAGAGGCTCGGTGAGAATCGCATCTTGTTTCCTGGGACGAAGGAGGACGGGCTTTCCGGATGAGAAACGCAGGTCCTCCCGATCCTGGGGCGCGTTTCACGTTTTTTTTTCCTCCTGTCCCAGATCCGGGCACATGTCTGATGCCCCGTGGCGCCAGCGTCGAGTTCGAACACCGCAGGGCGGTCACAACTCGGGCAGTGCGCCGCCACTGGCGAAGTTATGACCGGAATTATGCGCAATTGGAGGCCAGGAGGCTGAAAAGGCGGTCACAACTCGGGCAGTGCGCCGTCACTAGCGAAGTTGTGACCGGAAATAAGCGCAATTGGAGGCCTGGAGGCTGGGATGGCGGTCACAACTCGGGCAGTGCGCCGTCACTGGCGAAGTTGTGACCGCCTCAGCCCGAATGGCCCACCCCCAGTGCATGGAGCGCAACCGCGAGTGGGACGAATTCCGGACATCACGAGCCGCTGCCCAACTCCAGGCCGCGATCCGGGACAGGGGGCTCCTATTTTTCCTGCCCCCTGTCAAGGTAGCCGCAAAGCCCAGATCATCTCGCTCGTGCGGTCCGTGCAGGGATTGCAGTCGAAGTCGCCAAAGACCGCTTCCACCTCGAAGCCGCTGAGCGCCAGCAGGTTGCCCAGCTCCCGAAACGTGAACCAGCAGCGCTTCATGCCGAGCGCCTGGCTGTGCAGCACATGGCCCTCGCCGTCCAGCTCGTGGACCAGGTGCTCCTCCTCCATCAGCTGCTCCAGCTCATGGCAGCGGGTGGCGCGGTAGTGCAGCAGCTCACCCTCGTCGTCCAGACGGTGGCGAGCCGCGAATTGCAGCGCGCCGGCGGCGGCGCCGACATGGGGCGCCAGCGCCGAGGGTCTGGCGTCCCAGACGTTCAAGATGAAGCTGCCGCCCGGCGCCAGGTGGCGGCGCACGGCGTCCAGGCAGCTGCGCTGGTCGTCGTGACTGAGCATATGCATGAAGCTGCGGTATGGCATGACGACCAGCTCGAAGCACCGGCCCAGGTCGAATTCCCGCATGTCGGCCAGCACCAGCTGCACGCGACCGGGGACCTCGCCCAGCAGTGCGAGCTTCTCGCGGCAGACATCCAGCATGGGCTCGGAGTCGTCGAGCCCGGTCACGTCCACGCCTGACAGCGCCATGGCCAGGGCGATGCGACCCGTGCCGCAGCCCAGCTCCAGCGTGTGCCCGCCGATGCGTACGGCCTGGGCCACGTAGAACTCGGCTTCGCCGGGCAGGCCGCGGTGGATCAGATCGTAGATGTCGGCCCAGGCATCGAAGGCGGGCATGGGGGGCTCCGTGAGGGTCGGCGGAGTGGGGTATCCGCTTGGTGCCAACGGCACCATGCGCGCACGGCGGCCCTCGGGACGTCCAACGGAGCACGGGGCTCGGCTCAGTGCACCGAGAAGGTGCCATCGGCATCAAGCGCCTTGATCATGAGCGGGGCCGGCTCGGCGCCTGAGCAAGGGAACCGGCTCGAATGAAACATGTGTGCAAGGCAATCGGCCCGAGTGACCTTCCGTGGGTGCGGAGCCCGGCCCCGTCCTGTGCGAAAACTCGAACGGCAGTTTTCTCCATTGATTCCAGCTGTCCCTCGACAGAATCCCATCCACGACGACCGCACCCGCGGCTCGGCCATCATCATGCCATTGGTCGTGCCTCCCGCCGCTGGCGCCGGACGCGTCAGCCAGGCCACAGGTCCTGAGGCCTGTCGTCAGGTCTCGCTTTCCGGCGTGGTGCAGCTCAGGCCTTCCTCGTTGCACTCGCAGGTCTCGCCGTTATTGGAAGGGGCGTCAGTGCACTCGCAGATCTCGCTATCGTTTTCGACCACGTATTCCTCGCCCTGGCACCTGCAGCCGTCGTCTGCGTTGGGATCGAGGATGCCCTCGGGACAGGTGCCATCACAGCCCACCAGTATCAGCGCAGGTGCCAGGAGGGAAAACGACTTCGCCATGTTCGCTTCGTTCGTGGAGGAGCGGGATGGCCTAACCCGGCGGCAGGAGGCTGCACCAAGCGGCGTCTGGTACCGATGGGAATATGCCGCACGGTCTACGCGATATCGGCTGTAGCGGGTGCCTTCGGTTCCGCCGTGGCGCACGGCCTGATCCCGTCCTGTGCGAAAACTCGAACGGCAGTTTTCTCCACCGATCCCGGCCCCTCGGCTGGGACCAGCTGGCACCTGCGAGATCGGATGTGCGGCTGCGCGCGAGGCCGCTCAAGAGGCCGTAGCGGATTCATGTTGCGCTCACTGCCGGTCCTGACCGTTGCTCCACAACATGCCATCCACCCATGCTCCCATCGCCCTGCAATACCTCATGCTCATGTTCGCCGGCTGGGTCAACCGCCATCAGCAGCAGGTCATCGACTACCTCTTGGAGGAGAACCGCGTTCTTCGAGAGCAACTGGGAGGGCGCCGTCTACGCCTGACCGACGAGCAGCGGCGTCGTCTGGCGGTGAAGGGCAAGGCGCTCGGACGGAAGGCTCTGCGCGAGATCGCTGGCATCGTCACGCCCGACACCATCCTGAGGTGGTATCGACGGCTCATCGCGAAGAAATACGACGGATCGAGCAGGCGCGGCCCGGGCCGCCCGCCCACCGACAAGGAGATCGCGGATCTCGTGGTCAGGATGGCCGTAGACGACCCTGGCTGGGGATACACGAGGATCCGGGACGCTTTGTGGAAGCTCGGTCACGAGATCGGGAGGAACACCGTCAAGCGGATCCTCCAGGACAACGGCATCCAGCCAGCTCCGGAGCGACGCGGGAGGACCTCTTGGAAGACCTTCATCAGGGCCCACCTCGGGGAGATCGCGGCTGCGGATTTCTTCACCGTCGAGGTCCTGACCGCGGGCGGTCTCGTCAGATACTCGGTGCTGTTCGTCATGGAGCTGAAGACTCGGGCCGTGGAGATCGCCGGGATCACCTGCCAGCCCACGGAGGCCTGGATGAAACAGATAGCGAGAAACCTGACGGAAGCCGAGGATGGGTTCCTGCTGGGAGTCCGCTACCTGGTGCTCGATCGGGATCCGCTCTACACCGGCGCATTCCG
>CAYVQL010000047.1:0-36098 GCA_964454135.1 uncultured Enterobacterales bacterium
CCGACTGTTTCCGCCGACATTGTCGGCGGAAATGGTCGGTGCCGAAAAACGCACGATGGACCTGGAGTGCCAGGCAGACGACGCTCGCACTCTTCCTGGGCCTGGCCGCTTGCGGCGACAAGGACACCGAGGATAGC
The DNA here is from genome assembly GCA_964454135.1 of uncultured Enterobacterales bacterium. Classification (GTDB taxonomy): domain Bacteria; phylum Myxococcota_A; class UBA796; order UBA796; family JAFGLY01; genus CAYVQL01. The sequence goes on from CAYVQL010000047.1 coordinate 138, forward strand.
GCCGATGAACCGGGTGGCCGGGGCGGCACCTGCGCGGATCATCCCGGCGAACCGGGCGACGGGGGGGGCGAGGGCCCGGGGCCGGCGGTGGCGGTGGGGCGGGGGGTGGCGGGCCGTGAGTTCTCGACCTGCCCGCCCAACCAGGATGGAAAGGGGACGCTGTGCTTCTTCCTGCTCGAGACCTGCTACGATCTGTCCAGCGCCGTGTCCACCATGGCCCTGGAGGACGCAGACATGAGCTGGCCTACGAACACGGTTGCCTTCGAGCTCAGCGAAGTGCCCGACGGCACCTGGCAGCTGTGGGGATTCCTCGACGACGACAGCTCGGGCTGTGATGGCGACATCACCTACGGCGATTTCTACCTGGAGGACGGCTGCCTCGAGGTGACGGTAACGGACCAGGCGGACGTGACCGGGATCGAGGTGACCTTCGACTCCAAGTGCCCCGCTGGCTAGCTCCGTCCGTCGTCCAGCCCGTCAGCGCCTCCCGGTCCTGCCTCACCTGGGCGCAGTGCTGTTGCTGCAGGGCTGCACCGGCTGCGGCGACGACGAGCGCTGCTCCGGGGATCAGGGCTGCTCGGACGAGCCGTCCTGCGATACGGCCGCCGGCAGCTGCGCCTCCGAGTGCGAGCAGGACTCCGACTGCGGTGGCGCTCCCTACCGCTGCGAGGACCACAGCTGTGTGCTGCGATGCGAAGACGATGCTCTCGAATGTCCCGGGGGCATGGTCTCGATCTGCGGCTCCTACTGCATAGACAGCTACGAGGCCTCGCGACCGGACGCCACCGAGAACGAGGCCGGGAAGGACGAGTCCATGGCCACCAGCCGACCGGGGGTGCTCCCCTGGCAATCGGCTGGCCTGACAAGCGCTGAAGCGACCGCGGCCTGCGAAGCGGCCGGCAAGCGGCTGTGCAAACCGAAGGAGTGGGAGGTGGCCTGTGGCGGCGCGGATGAGCGCCTGTACTGCTACGGAGACGAGTACGACGCCGCCACCTGCAACGGCATCGACGCCTGGTGCGACAAGGACTGCGGCGTCTACCAGGACTGCTACCGGGACTGCGACTCCGACTACCAGTTGGCGCCGACGGGCTCATTTGCTGGTTGCAGCAACGGGCTCGGTGTCCTGGACATGAGCGGCAACGTCTGGGAGGCGGTGGCCTCGAGCGACGGGGCGGACCATTTTCGGGGCGGCGCCTACAACTGCGGCGATCCCGGGCTGGCGCATTCCTGTTCCTACGACGGCGTCGTGGCCGGGACCTTTCCCACGGTTCGAGGGTTTCGCTGCTGCGCGGAGGGAGAGGCGAGCCGCTGACGCGCACGCGCAGCGGCTATCATGCCTCTAGACGCGCCCAATGGCCTCCTGCAGGGTGAGCCGGATGGCTGCCTGCGCCGGCACCAGCGAGGCCAGCGTCGAGACGGCCCAGTTTAGACGTATCAACCTGGTGATGGCCGCGCTCTGGGCTGGGCTCTTCGCCATCGCCATCGTCCTGTCGGTGATTCCCTATTCCCAGGACAGCGGCCTGCAGGTCATCATCTCCAGCCTGGTGCCCATCGCGTTGCTGCTGGGCGTCGGGCTGCCGCCGGATTTCCTGATCAAGCTGCGCTTCGACGTGGGCGTTTCACAAGACCAGTGGGGGATCTTCTCTGCCTTTGATGAGGCGTTCTGAGTTCTCGTCGGCCACCCGGCGCAGGCTGCTGCACCCAAGGGACAAAGACTGGCCAGGCGGACCGTCGCATGCGCCACGGGCAGCATCTCGGGCGAGGCCGAGGAATCAGCTGCCGTCCTCCAGCATCTTGAAGGCGCCGCATCTCGGACAGCAGAACACGAGCAGTCTTCCTGCGTCCGTGCCCCACATCCACCCCAAGGGATGCTGGGCGAGCTGGATGTGCAGCTCCATGTCCTGGGCGCAGGCCTGGCAGCGCATGGAGCGGGGCTGCTGGATCCAGCTCGGCCAACCCCCCAGCTTGTCCCCGAAGCAGTGCCGGACTCGCAAAGGTCGTGGAAAGCGGCGGGCATAGGTGGCGAACGAGAGCTGCAGATCCTGTGGACAAGGCAGATCGGGATGCTCTCGCAGCCCGTTTCGCTGGGGCTCGAAGACCTGGACCCCGGCAGGGGGCTTGCGCCTGGCGGCCGGCGCCGTGGGGCGCGTACGACACCAGGCGCGCTGCTCATTGTGGAGCGTGTCGAGCCAGATCTCCGTGCATGGGACACCGGCTGGAGACAGCAGAGCCACGAAAGACATGGGGCGCCTCGTCCGTGGATGCCGCGGCCAGGCTTCATCGGGGTCGAGGCGCGGCCAGCCGCCAAACCAGGCGCGGGTGAGGCCGCACTCGGTGAGCACCTGGGCCTCGCGCTGGAGACTGGCCAGGGCAGCAGGGAGCGGAGACAGGCCTTCCAGCGTGGGTTCGCCCTGGAAGCGACGGTAGCCCTGCGCGCGCAGCTCCTCTGCGCGCGCCTTGACCCATTCCGCGGCGTGCTCTCGCGTGGCGAGCTGCCGGCTGCTGTGGCTGCCAGCCGCCAGGTCGTCCTCCGCGCATGCATGCTCGTCGTCGGGCCACGCTTGCACCTCGATTGCGTTGACGCCACGTGTCCACAGGCCGACGACGACGGGCTGCACGCCCTCCCAGCCCGCCAAGAGCAGGCGCTCCGAGGGCTCTTCAGCGGGATCGTCCGGCTCGGCAGGCTCGAAGCCCTGCCTGCGCCAGCGTGCCACGGTCTGGCGTACGTAGTCGTCCGCCTGGTCGATGGTCTCGAAGCTGCGCGTGTGTGCGCGACCATTGGTGCCCAGGCGCCCGCTGATGGTCTCCACCTCGAGATCCTGCCACCAGATCTCGCGGAAGTCGTCGGCTCCCAGAAAGCGAAGGCTCCTCATGGGAGAAGGATAACCCGGGGAAAACGGATGGTGCGGCGTCCGATCAGAACTGGAAATCCGTCATCAAGTACGCCGCTAGCTGGGGCGACGCGTCGGCACCCCAGTAGGCGCCCGGAACGTAGAGCCAGGCCCCGCCCGACAGCGTGAAGACCTCAACGGGCTTGTAGGCCGTGTTCAGGTCGAACTCCACGCCGTGGAAGGCCTCGCCGGCCGGGGCCGCGCTCATGAACATGTGACCGTCCAGCTTGAGCTTCCACTTCTCGGTCAGGGCGAAGCGCGTCTGCACCATGCCGTCGATGATGCCCTCGCCCACGGTGTGGGCCGGGATATTCAGGTAGGCGTCGAAGTGGCCGTAGAACTTGTGGTTGGTGGCGTACAGCGTGTCGAAGACCTTGACCTGGTCATCGGCGGGATCGTCGTCGCCCGACAGGTAGTCGAAGCCCAGCCCCAGGTAGGGCTTGCCGATGTTCAATCCGGCCCGCAGGCCCGCCATCCAGGCCAGGTAGCTGGCGGCGTCGCCGCTGCCGAACTGGGCGTAGCCCTCGGCCTCCCAGGCGAAGTTGCCGGACTTGCCCTTTCCATGGGCGCCGGCCGTGGTCAAGAAGCCCCCCGCGGCCTGGTCGATGCGGTTGATGGCCAGCAGGTCCAGGTTCAGGGAATCTCCCATGCGCGGACCGGCGCGCAGCGCGACAAGGTGGGCGTCCTTCTTGATGCCCGAGCTGTCGTCCCCATTCACCGGTCGCTCCAGCAGCTTGGCGTAGAAGACCTCGGCTCCCAGCTTCTCCTTCTTCAGCTGCAGCCGCGCCGCGTCGAAGGACCGACCCTGGTGGGCCCAGAGCACGGAGCCAATGAGCCGCTGGCCGTGCCAGGCGATCTCCTGGCGGCCGATGCGCAGCGTCAACGAGCCGTCGGCGCTGGCCAGCTGGCCCCAGCCCTGGTGCATGTCCAGTCCATCGGCGCTGTAGTCGGTCAGCGTTCCCTCTCCCAAGGAGCTGGCGTTGTACTCCGAGCCCCAGGTGCGCACGTCCTGCGCCTGGACGAAGCCCGAGACCTGGGCGCCAAAGGAAGCGGCCAGGCCGATGCGGGCCCGGTTGCCCACCTGCCAGTAGTCGGTCAGCTCGTCACTGAAGGTCTTGTCAGCGAAGACCTCGGCTCTGGCACGTTCCTGGATGCTGGGCGTGAAGCTGACGGCAGGTGGCGTGGCGGGCTCTTCGGCCCAGGCGACAGCGCTGGTCAGCAGGCCGGGGACGATCAAGGCGAGGGGACGGCAATCCATGGGTCGGTCTCCAGGTCGGGCCGGGGTCCCGGCCAGTCTTGCTCTGCGGGGAGGTGGCACTGCGTGCAACGCAAGCGCTCGGGATGGGTGGTACGCAGCTCCTGGTAGATCCCGCGCTCGCCGTGGCAGGCCAGGCAGTCCTCACGCATGGTGAGAGGGTGGGGGATCAGCCGGGGGCTCGCGGAGTGGGCCCGGCTGCCCGTGGCATAGGCCGCGCTCTCGTAGCGGTTCTGCTGGAAGTCGCCGCTGTCCGTCCGCTCCACGTGGCATTGCTGGCAGCGTGTCAGCTGGGGGTGGGGCGTGGCGCCGGCGCGTAGACCGCCATCGACGGCGTCGCCGCGCAGGTGGCAGTCCAGGCACTGGCCGCGGCCCAGCTCGGCCACCTGGTGGGGGATGACGGGAGGAGCGCCGTCGAACAGGCGGTTCTCCAGCGACGCCCAGGCAGGCTGGCCCGGCGGATCGGCCTGATCGCAGGCGCAGAGCGCCGCGAAGAACAGCAAGACCGAGGTAGGACGGGCGCCCATCTTCACGCCCTCTCCACCTTGACGGCGCATTTCTTGTAGTCGGGCTCCTTGCTGAAGGGGCAGAAGGCGTCCAAGGTCACGTCGTTGATGGGCAGGCTCTCGTCGAAGAAAGGAACGAAGACCGAGCCCGTGCTGGGTTGGCCGCGCTCGCGGATGGATACGGGCAACACCAGCTCGCCTCTGCGAGAAGTGATCTTGACCCTGGAACCGGGCGCGATGCCCAGCTGTTGTGCATCTGTCGGGTTCAGCTCGCAGTAGGCCTGGGGCATGGCGCGGTGCAGCTGGGACACGCGGCGGGTCATGGAGCCGGTGTGCCAGTGCTCCAGCACGCGGCCGGTGCAGAGCCAGAAGGGGTACTCCTCGTCGGGCACCTCGGCGGCCGGCTCCCAGGGGCGGGCCCAGATCACCGCTCGTTCGCCAGTCTTCTTGGCGCTGTAGAAGTGGATGCGTTTCTTCGGATCCGCATAAGGGTCCCAGGGGGCCACGTAGCGGTAGGGGGTCTCCCGGCCGTCCACCACCGGCCAACGCAGGCCGGGCACCTTGCGCAAGGTCTCGTAGTCGGCCACGTCCTTGCCCGCGCCCAGGGTGAACTCACGGTACTCGGTGTAGAGCTTGCGCTGCAGGTCTTCGGTGTCGGGGAACAGCTTGGTGAAGCCCATCTTGCGCGCCACCATCACGGTCTGCCAGACGTCGGGCTTGGCCTCGCCCGGCGCTGCCACCAGCTGGTCCCATTGCTGCGTGCGGCGCTCGGAGTTGCCGAACATGCCCTCTTTCTCCACCCAACCCGCCGAGGGCAGCACCAGGTCCGCCAGCTCGGTGGTGGGGGTGGGGTAGATGTCCGACACGATCAAGAAGCTGTCGTCGCGCTTGGCCTTCTTGCCGTCCCGGTAGCGGCGCAGGTTGGGGATGGTCACGAAGGGATTGGTGACCTGCACCCACATCACCTTGATCTCGCCGCGGTCCAAGGCGCGGAACATGGCCATGGTGTGCTTGCCCGGCTTGGCGTCGATGGTGCCGGGCTCCAAGCCCCAGATCTTCTCGGCGAAGGCGCGGTGATCGGGGTTGGCCACAACACGGCCGCCGGGCAGGGCGTGAGACAGCGTGCCCACCTCGCGCGCCGTACCGCAAGCGCTGGGCTGCCCGGTCAGCGAAAAGGGGGTGGAGCCGGGGATGCCTATCTTGCCCGTCATCAGGTGCAGGGCGTAGATCAGCTGGTTCATCCAGGTGCCGCGCACGTGCTGGTTGACGCCCATGCACCACAGGCTCATGATGCGCTTGTTGGGATCGCCGAAGGCCTTGGCCAGCTCCACGATCTGCTCGGCGGGCACGCCGGACAGCTCGGCCGCCCGCTTGGGCGTGTAGGGCTCCACCAGCTGGCGGTAGTCCTCCAAGCTGATCTTGCGGGCCTCTTCCTTGAACTTGAAGTGGTCTTCGGTGCCGTAGCCGATGTCCGTCTTGCCCGTGCGCAGCGTGCAGTGCTCCTCCACGAAGCCGTGGTCGATGCGGTCGTTGACCAGCAGCCAGCGCAGGATGCCGTTGGCGATGGCCAGGTCCCCCTGGGGCTCCATCATCAGCACGTCGTCGGCGTACTCCGTGGAGGGAGTCCTGCGCGTGGTGATGTCGACGATCTTGACGTGGGGCGCCTTGCGCTTGCGGGCCAGCATGCGGCTGAAGAGCACCGGGTGCATCTCGGCCGGGTTGTTGCCCCACAGCACGTAGGTGTCGGCCCGCTCCAGGTCGTCGTAGCAGCCCATGGGCTCGTCGGCGCCGAAGCAGGTGTACAGCGCCACTACGGCGCTGGCCATGCAGAGCCGCGCGTTGGGGTCGATGTTGTTGCTGCTCATGCCGCCCTTGAACCACTTCTGTGCGGCATAGCCCTCGGGGATGGTCCACTGGCCCGAGCCGTAGATGGCCACCGAGGAGGGGCCGTGCTCCTTCAGGGCCTGACCGTACTTCTGCGCTGCGATCTCGATGGCTTCGTCCCAGCTGATCTGCTTCCAGCTGTCGCCTTGCCGCAACATGGGGTGGGTCAGGCGGTCCTCGCCGTAGAGCATGGACGCGATGTGGTAGCCCTTGGCGCAGAGCAGACCCTTGTTGACGGAGCAGTCGGGGTCGCCGGTCACGGCCTCGATGCGGCCGTCGCGCACACCCACCAGCAGCCCGCAGCCCGTGCCGCAGTAGCGACAGGGCGCCTTGCTCCAGGTGAAGCTGGGATCGATGGTCTGCACCGCGGCGCTGGGGGCGCAGCCCTGCAGGGCGGCTGCCGCCGATACTGCCGCGGCACGCTTCAAGAATGCTCGCCGATCCATGCTCATGAGCTCATTTCTCCGGACTGAAAGACCAGCTGGGCCTCGATCACTTCTGACCAGCTGGCGATCTCTTCGTGGATTCGCTTCTGCTCGGCCGTGCTGTGCGCCTCCAGGGTCAGGGCCAGGCCAGCGCGGTTGCGCGCCACCAGCTCCACCCCTGGCAAGCCGCAGAGCCGATCTTCGACCTCGCGCTGCGCGTCGGGCTGCGTCAGCACGACCAGGGAACCGACGTGGTTCACTTGGCGGTCTCCCCGCCGTAGCGCTGCTTGTAGAAGCTGCGGATGCGGGCCGACTCCTCTTCGCTGAGGCCACCGAACCAGCGGTGCTGCTCCATGTCCATCACTTCGTCGATCAGCGCCTCCAGCTCCTCGTCCCCATGGGCCGCTTCGCGGGCCTCGGGCAGGAACTCGACGTAGAAGCGCTCGGCGATTTCGAAGAAACCGTGCCACTGGGTGTAGTCGGGGCCCATCATGGAGGCGCCCATGCGTGCCCGCCGACCCTCGTGGTGCCAGAGCAGGAAGTAGGTCCACTCGAGCTTCTCGTCAAACGGCGTGGCCGTGCGGCGGTCCTTCTCGGCCAGGGCGGTCATGATGCGCTTGGCAGGTGCCGCGAACTTCTGGTTGTAGAGGTCCACGGCGCGGTCGTACTGGGCGTAGTGGCCGCGCACCCATTCCTGCGTGTGGCAGTTCAGGCAGACATCCTGCATGTTCAGCTTCTTCTGCTCCCAGTCCTCCATGCGCTTGGACACGGCCGGCCGCAGGGTCCAGGTCAGGCGCTCGCCCGGATCGTGGGTGATGGTCTGGTTGGAGGTGGCGCTCATGTGGCAGGTGGCGCAGGTGGGGGCGGCGCTGTAGTCCTCGCTCACCACCCAGTCCGCGGCGTCCATGTTCATCAGACCCTGCTGGTCGGCGGTGGCGAAGGCGATGCCGTGCTTGCTCTCTTCGTAGATTTCCTTCTGCGGATGGTCGGGCCCGATGTGGCACTTGCCGCAGTTGTCGGGCCGACGGGCCATCTCGATGGAGAAGCGGTGTCGTGAGTGGCAAGCGGCGCAGTTGCCGTTGCTGCCGTCGGGGTTGATGCGCCCGATACCCGAGTTGGGCCAGGTGGCGTCAGCGATGATGGGCTTGCCGTCCTCGTTGCGCGCCGTCTCGCCGCTGGCATCCATCTCAAAGGTCACGATGGAGCCGTGGCATTGCTGGCAGCCAGCGTTGGCAGCGGGCACGCCCTCGACGATCTCGCCCAGCACGTTGTCCAGCGAGCCGAGGATCTGGCCCGCCGCTGCGTGGTGGCTGTCCTGGAACTCGGCTGCGATGTCGGGGTGGCATTCACCGCAGTCTTTGGGCGTGACCAGGGTGGCGATCAGCTGCCCCTCGTGGTGCCAGGCGTCCACATCCCCTTCCTCGGCTTTGTGGCAGTCGAAGCAACCCACGCCCATCTCGGCGTGTTTGCTGTGCACCCACTGGTCGGTGATGGAGGGGCTCTTTTCTTCGTGGCAGTCGAAGCAGTCCTGGCTGACACCCACCAATACGGGTTCGGGTGTGTCGTCCACCCGTTGTTTGAGGCCCTCCACCCAGGCCACGATCAGGAGCGCGACCAGGAAAAGGAAGGACAGCAGGGCTACAATGATGCGTTTGGCGTTGAGGGACACCGCGACTCTCCCTGGTGAGGGGCTGCTTGAAGCGTTCAGTGGGCCAGTGCTTCCCAGACCGTCAGCGCCAACAGCGCGACGACGCTGACGATGCCGATAGGGATGCCAAGCTCGCGCCGGGTCAGACGCTGCAGGAGCTTGTCGGCGAAGGGCCAGGCGGCGAAGATCACACCGGCCAGCGACATCGTCAGGATGGCGGTGCCCAGACCCGTGAGCTTCAGCCATCGGAAAGCGAAGAAAAAGTACCACTCAGGCTTGATATGCGCGGGCGTGACCAGCGGATTCGCTCGCTCGGCCAGCTCGGGCGGGAAGATGACGGCGAAGGCCGACAGCACCACCATCAATCCGACGCCGATGATCAGCTCGGTGAGCACGTGGTCGGGGTAGAAGCGGAAGTGCTTGGGCGCAGCGGGCTGCTCGTCTTCGAAGTGCAGCTCGGTGACGCCGTGCATGCGGATCTGCACGATGTGCAGGATCATCAGCGCTGAGAGAATGGCCGGGAAAACGGCGATGTGGAAGACGAAGAAGCGGGTCAATGTGTCGGCGCCCACCGCTTCGCCACCGCGCATCATGCGTGCCATGGCCTCGCCCACCAGCGGTACCGAGCTGGTCATATTGGCCGCCACCGTCACGCCCCAGTAGGACAGCTGCTCATAGACCAGTGAGTAGCCGGTGAAGCCGAAGCCCAGCACGGCGAAGAGCAAGCCCACGCCCACTGCCCAGGTCAGCTCCCGCGGCCGACGGAAGGAGCCCGTGAAGAAGACGCGCAGCATATGCAGCACGACCGAGACGATCATGAAGTTGGCCGACCACTTGTGCAGGCTGCGCACCCACCAGCCGAAGGGCACCTCGTGGCTGATACGGGCCACACTGTCGTAGGCCCGGTCGGGATCGGGCACGTAGTAGAAGGTCAGGGCGATGCCGCTGACCAGCAACACGGCGAACAGGTACATCGGAATGCCACCGATGCACCACCACCAGCGCTTGAGGTGGTTGGGCACCGGCTCGTTCAGGCTGGAGCTGATGGAACCCAGGTCCACCGGGAACTGGCTGCGTAGCCAGTCGTAGATTTGTCCCTGCCAGGAGGCGGTCGGGGGTGGGCGGATGGGGGAGGAAGGCGGAGAGAGGGGGGCGCTCATTTTGTCACCCGCAGCATCAGAAAGACCATCTCGCCATCCACCTCAACCTCGTAGGTGGAGAGGGGAATGCCCATGTCGGCTGGCGGCCCTCCGGTGGGCATGCCATCCGCGTCGAAGTGCCCGTCGTGGCAAGGGCAGAGGAACTCGCCGTTGCGGGCGTCCCACTGGACCTTGCAGCCCAGGTGCGGGCAGATATCGGAGAGCGCCTTGAAACCCGTAGGCCCGTGCAGGACGTTGACCGTCCGACCATCAGGCGCGGTGAAGGCGGTCGCGCTGCCCGGGAGAAGGTCCTTGCGCAGCCCCACCAGCATGCGCTGGATGCGCTCGTTCTTTCCCGGGAAGACGTAGCGCAGGCCGAAACCCATTGCCGTCAGGTAGGAGGCGGACAGCCCCGTCATCATGCAGGCGTTGCTGAGAAAGCTGCGGCGGTCCATGCCATGCCTCGATTATGGGTCTATTTCGGTAATTAAATACCGGAATAAGTGTACGGTGTCAAGAGGAAGGCGCATAAACCCCACGCCGGCCTTCCGAGGCCCATTTCGGCCGACCTTCAGGGAGCATGCGACAGGGTTATGATGCCTCGTCCGCGTTCTCAGCCGGAGGAAACCGATGCGCTCGCTCCCGCTCTCGCTACCGATCGTCAGCCTGTTGTGCGCTGGCTGCGCTGAAGATGACAAGGGAGGATTCGCCTCTTCGGAGTGTACGGACAGCACCAGCCCCTGGCGCATAGAGCACGAGATCGTCGATGCGGAGTACGATCCCGTCAGAGACCTGATCGTCGCCATCTCCGACACTTCGGACCTGGTGCTGATCATCGATCCCGACCAGCGCCAGACGCAGACCCTGCAGCTGGACGCCAAGCCGCTGGTCGTCTCGGCGGACCTCGAGGGCGGCAGCGCCGTGGTCGCGCACGACGGCTGGTTGTCCGTCGCGGACCTCGACCAGGAGGAGATCACCGGGCTGCTGGCCTGCTCGGCGGATCCCGCCGACGTCGTGGCTGGGGGCAAGGGATGGGCCTTCGTCTTCCCCGCGAGCGGCCAGTGGACCGACATCCTGGGCGTCGACCTGCAGTCCGGCGAGGAGGTCTACGGCGGCGGGATCTACGACAACACCTGGGCCAAGCTGCAGCCGGGGGGCGACTACATGTACGGCGTCACCAACGGCCTGTCTCCCGGCGACATCGAGAAGTACGGCATCACCGACGGCTACGCAGACGACCTGTACGACTCGCCCTACCACGGCGACTACAGCATCGGCGGCGATATCTGGATCTCGCAGGACGGTGAGGTGCTCATCACCCGCAGCGGCAACATGTTCTGGGCCACGGAAGACGAGACCACCGACATGACCTATGCGGGCTCGTTCTCCGAGCTGTCATCCGACGTGCGCTGGGCCTGCACCTCCACCGAGGCAGGGCTGATCTTCGTGATCCCCGAGAACGGCGACGGGCTGCAGGTGTACGACGGCTCGTCCGCCATGGCCTACCTCGGAGAGGTGGAGATGCCCGTGCACAAGACCAACTGTCAGAGCTACATACTGGCCCCACGCTACGTGTTCGCCACCGACGACGGCCAGGAGTTCCACGTGCTGGGGCAGCTGCAGAACACGGACGGATCCTACCAGGACTGGGCGCTGCACAGCTTCGATATGAGCGAGGCGCCCTAGCAACCGCAGCGCTGGCGGCTGGCCCTGCGCCCGTCAAAGACCCACGTAGCGAGCCACCAGGCTGCGCGCCCGCACCCCGTCGCTGGTCCCCTTGACCATGGCCCGGCCGTCTGCAAAGACGATCAGCTCGTGACCGTCTATCTGCAGGGTCAGCAGCAGGCCATTGCAGCTGACCTGGCCCACGCGGGACAGGGAGCGGGCCAGCTGCTCGAGGTCCAGTCTGGCGGGCTCAGGTGGCGTGACCTGCACGGCGTTGCGGCCGCAGAGCGAGGTCACCCAGGAGGTGGCCTGGGCGGTCAGGAAGCTGCGTTCGCCGCGCGCGCAGCAAGGGCACTGCGCATCGCGGGGCAGCGTCACCGAGCTGAAGCGACCGCGCCAGGCATCCACGCTGCGCAACCGACCCACGCCGGAGCGCTCGCCGAGCAGCAGCTTGATGGCTTCGGTGGCTTGCAGCGCCGCCACCAGCAAGGGCAGCGTGCCCAGCACGCCGGCCGTGTCGCAGGTCTGCAGGCTGCCCGTGGGGGGCGGCTCTGGGAAGGCGCAGCGAAGGCAGGGGCCGTGGCCCGGCAGAATAGCCATGGCCAGGCCCTCGGTGCCCACCGCGCCGCCGTAGATCCAGGGCTTGCCAAGCTCGACGCAGGCGTCGTTGAGCACGTAGCGGGTCTCCACATTGTCGGTGCCGTCCACGCAGAGATCCGCCCGCTTCAGCAGGGACTCGATGTTTCCCGGCCCCAGGTCCGCCACCTGGGCCTCGAGGGCGATGTCGCTGTTGACGCGCCGCAGCCGGCGGGCGGCGGCCTCGGCCTTGGGCAGCCGATCCGCCACGTCTTGCTCGTCGTACAGCACCTGCCGCTGCAGGTTGGACAGCTCAACGAAGTCGCGGTCCGCCAGCAGCAGGCGCCCGACGCCTGCCCTGGCCAGCGCGTCGGCGGCTACGCTGCCCAACGCCCCGCAGCCCAACACCAGCACGCAGCTGGCCGCCAGCTTCTCCTGCCCCTGTGGGCCGATTGCTGGCAGCAGGACCTGGCGTGAGTAGCGCTCGGTATCAGGCATAGTTCGCTCCCTGGTGCGGGTTGCCGCGCCAGGCGCGGGCCGCGCCATCCCCGACCCGGTCCGCCTCCTGGCAGATCAGCCGGACGGCACGGTCCACCTGCTCGCTGTCGTTGCCCCTTCCCAGCGACAGGCGCAGCGCGCCCGCCCTGGCCTCGGCGGACAAGCCCATGGCGACCAGCACGTGGGAGGGCTCGTGGCTGTCCGCGGTGCAAGCCGAGCCCGCGGAAGCGGCCACGCCCTGCAGGTCCAGGGCCATCAGCAAGAGCTCGCCCTCGGTTCCAGGAACGCTGACATTGAGCGTTCCCGGGAGATGCCGCTGCGGATGACCATTGACGCGCAGGCCCGGGATTCCGGCGCGCAGCCCGGCCAGCAGCTGCGCTCGCAGTCTTTCCAGGTGTGCGGCATCAGTATGCAGGCGCTCGCCCGCCAGCTGGCAGGCCTTGCCGAAGCCAGCGATGCCGGGGAGGTTCTCGGTGCCCGCACGCCGCAGGGACTCCTGGTGTCCGCCGGCCAGCAGCGGCTCGATGCGCGAGCCCTTGCGGATGTAGAGGGCGCCCACGCCCTTGGGGCCGTAGATCTTGTGCGCCGAGAGCGAGAGAAGGTCGACCCCCAGGCCGTCCACATCGATGGGCAGCTTGCCCAGGGCCTGGACGGCGTCGCTGTGCAGCGGCACGCCCTGCCGTCGAGCCAGCCGCCCCAGCTCCGCCAAGGGCTGCACCGTGCCCACGTCGTTGTTGGCCATCATCACCGACAGCAGGCGCGCCCCAGGCGTCAAGGCGGCGCGAGCCTGCTCCGGATCGACTGCGCCGTGCCGGTCCACGTCCAGCCGCACCACATCCGCGCCCCGTTTCTCCAGTCGGGTCGCGGCGCCCAGCACCGCCTGGTGCTCCACGGCGCTGACGATCAAGCGCGAGCCCCGTGTGCAACCCAGGGGGAAGGCGCCGCGGATGGCCATGTGCACGGACTCGGTGCCACCGGAGGTGAACACGATCTCCTCCGGTCGAGCGCTTATGAGCGCGGCCGCGCGCTCGCGCGCCAGGTCGAGCACGCGACGCGCCCGCTGGCCCGGCCCGTGGATCGAAGAGGGGTTGCCGTAGACCGCACCCAGCAGGGGCAGCATCTCCTCGCGAACCGAGGGGTCGACGGGCGTGGTAGCGTTGTGGTCCAGGTAGATGGTCATGATCGGGGGCCGTCCCCTGGCAGCACCTCGTTCATGGCGCCCGAGCGATAGCCCTGCAGGTCGAGGCAGACGTAGGGGTAGCCCAGGGCACGCAGCTCGCGCACCAGGCGGGCACGCAGCTCGGGCCCGGAGAGCCGCGCGATCCAGTCCGTGTCCACCTCGATACGGGCCAGCGCGTCGTGATCGCGTACCCGAACCTTGTCCACGCCCAGGCTTCGCACGAAGGCCTCGGCCCGATCGATGCGTCGCAGCCGCTCCTCCGTCAGGACCTGGCCGTATGGAACGCGCGATGCCAGGCAGGCCAGCGCCGGCTTGTCCCAGTTCGACAGTCCCAGCGAGGCCGCCAAACGGCGGACCTGGGGCTTGTCGATGGCCAGCTCCACCAAGGGGGCCTTGACCCCAGCCTGGCGGCCGGCCTCCATTCCGGGGCGGAAGTCGCCCAGATCGCTGTGATTGCTCCCCTCCAGCACGTGCTGCAGCCCTTCGCGCTCGGCGACGACCCACACGGAACGGAAGAGCGCGGTCTTGCAGTGGAAGCAGCGGCGACGCGGGTTGCGCCGGTACTGCGGATCGGCCATCTCCTGGGTGCGGACGACCTCGACCCTGGCGCTCAGCTGCCGTGCGATGTCCAGGGCGCCCTCCAGCTCACCCTCGGCATAGCTGGGAGAGACGCCGACGACAGCCAGCGCCCGGTCTCCCAGCTCCTGCACGGCCACAGCCAGCAGCAGCGTGCTGTCCACACCGCCGGAATAGGCCACGGCGGCGCTGCCCAGCGTGCGCAGATGGCCACGCAGGGCTTCCAGGCGCTCGATATCTGCGGGGGAGAGGTCCAGGTCCACGAGCGACTCCCAGGATTAGGCTCAGCGGTACCGCTATGGGATATGGATGGACACAGGAAAGATCCACGAGGCGATGCCGGGGACGTGGTGTTGCTCACATTGCCGAGGTGCGCATCTCCATGGGCTGCTTCAACAGCCACAGGCTGAACACCGAGAAGAGCACCATGCCCAACAGCAACGGCCACTGTCCGCGGCGCGCCCGCGCAGCGTCGCCGAAGATCCGTAGCGAGATGCGCTGGGCCGCCCACAGGCTATAGACGTGGCCCACGGCCACCAGCACGACCTGCAGCACCCAGAGCAGCTCCAGCGACACCAGGGGTGGGACGGAGATCTGGGCGCTGCCCCACACATCCCAATCCCAGCCGAAGGGATCGCTGAGGCGGGAGAAGAGCTTGGGGCCCTCCATCAGCAGGTGCTCCAGGTTGTGGGCCAGGTGGTAGAAGAGCGCGATGGGCAGCACGCAGTAGGCGTAGCGCACGAAATAGTCGCGGAAGCCAGGGGCGGAGGGATCGCGGCGGCTGGCCAGGCGATGGGAGAGCCACACCAGGGCCGTGTACAGCAGCAGGGGCGCTCCCATGATGACCAGCATGCCCAGGCTGAAGGCCAAGACCTGGCCCATCGGCAGCCAAGCGCGCAGCGCGTCCACGGTGCCTCGCCAGACCGGGGTCATGGTCAGGCCGTGAAACGCCGTGATGGAGAGCATCAGCAGGGCCAGGTAGGCCTCGTCGCTGCGAGGCTTTCCCTCCACCGCCAGGTCGGCGCCCCAGGGGCGCAGGTTGACGGCCAGGTTGTCATGAGGGCAGGCCTGCAGGCACTCGGTGCACTGGATGCAGTAGGTGTTGACCACCATGGTGCCCGGGTAGACCGAGGTGGGGCAGCCATAGGCCTTGGCGCTGCCGCGAACGCATTCCTTGCTCCGGCAGGCCTTGCATGTTCCGCGTTGGCGGGGACGGATCTCGACGCTGGAGAACATGGCGTACAGGCCGCTGACACGCCCCACCAGGCAGGCGTAGCGGCAGAACGAGCGGCGCTCGAACAGGCAGGCGGCCACCAGCGCCATGATCAACATGGCCAGGCCCAGCCAGGCGGTGGCGCGCGGCGACATGGTCACCCCGAAGCCCAGCTCCACCCAGGTCAGCCCCACGAAGAGCGCGGTGGCCAAGCCGATGTTGCGCAGCGCGCGCGGCCAGCGCAGGCCCAGCGAGAGACCCTGCTCGTTCTTGCCCCATAGGCGCAGGCGCTCCACCCAGCCGGCGATGGCGTCCCAGGGGCAGACGTAGCACCAGCCCTTGCCCAAGTACATGATCAGCACCACCAGGCCGCCCCACCAGACGGTCCAGGTCAGCAGCGGCGCGATGTTCAGGGCTGGATTCTGGTTGCCGAACAGGCCGGCGGCCAGGATCGTCAGGAAGGCCGCCGCGAAGAGCAGCTGCAGGCCGAAGCGAAAGGGCCTTGAACACAGCAACCGGGCCAGGGGCTGCCAGCGCAGCAGGTCGAGGCGATCTGCGCCTGTCGGAATCGGGCGCCGCCAGCGCGCCAGCAGCTCCAGCACGATGAAGGACAACACCAACACCAGGGCGATGGACAGGTAGTACAGCCAGTCGGGGATGCCCCACATGGTGTGCATGAAGAAGCCCGCCGGGTCAGCCTTGAAGGCCCGGCGGTGTTCTTCGGAGCACAGGTAGAACCTGTTGTCGAGATAGGTGGCGGGCAGGGCCTCGGCGCGCATGATGCGTTCGCCGCAGACCAGGCAGCGCTCGCCGATGTAGCGCTCGGGATCGGCGGCGAAGCTGGCGCGGCAGCGGTCCGTGCAGAAGTGGTAGCTGCGGCCTTGGTAGCTGTGGCGGTGGCCCCAGCTCGGATTGACCTCCATGTGGCAGACCGGGTCCAGCAGGACCTCCTCCTGCGCGTCCGCGGCGGGGGCCTGAGGGCTGGGGACCAGGTTGCTCCCCACGACCGCCAGCAAGCCGGCCAGCAGCAGCAGCCATGGGAAGGCCAGGCGCAGGCGCGGCATGGCTCAGGCCCGCGCCATGGCGCGACGGCGCTTGATGCCCACGGCGCGCACGACCACCAGGAAGAGGGCCATGCCCAGCCCGAGGGCGACCAGGATGGAGGCGGTGCTGGTGGGCTCTCCCGCCACCACCAGGAAGGGGATCACCTCGGTCTGACCCTCCACTTCGAGCGAGAGCTCCACCACGTACTCGCCATCCGCCGGGAAGGTGACACTGCGCTTGCAGGGCTGATCGTAGGGGGGCACCGTGGTGGCGGGCAACACCTCCTGGTTGCGCCCGAAGGTGAAAGTGCGCAGTACGCGCACCTGCAAGGGCCTGTCGTAGAGCTGGCTGGTCTCGCGGTTCTTGACATAGAAGCTGAGGTTGGCGGCCTCGCCCGGCGTGGGGACGCCCGGATAGGCGGTCAGGAGCACGTCCCAGGGCCCGGTGGCAGCCGGGTACTCCAGCGTGGGCACCTGGGGGTAGTTCTCCTTGTAGGAGTAGTGGGGCAGGCCCAGGATGTGGTGGCCCAGGGCGGGCAACGCCCACAGCCAGATCAGCAGCGGCAGCAGGCGCTTCACGGCTTGCTCACGCTGATCCTGGGGATACCGAGGCTCCAGCCCAGGGCCCCCTCCGGGCAGTGGCGCAGGCAGGCACCGCAGTTGTCGCATTCCATGCTCGCCGATTCGCAAACAGGATCGATGCCTACCTGGCAGGCGGGCCGGCATCTGCCGCAGCCCGTGCAGCGGGCGGACAGGCAGCGCACGCGTAGCGGGCGCAGGGCCCCCAGCAGGCCGAACAGGGCCCCCCCGGGACACATGCTGCGACACCACCAGCGCGGGGAGACGATCAGCTCGAAGACCAGCAGCAGGCCCAGCAGGATGAGCATGCCGGTCATTCCCGTGCCGAAGATCCATGCGTGCAGCAGTCGGCTCGTGACCGCCGGTGGGTAGAAGAGCGAGAAGATGGGCAGGCCCATGGCCAGCGCGGCCACGAGCCCCACCCCCAGCAGCAGGTACTTGTTTACGCGTGAGAAGCGCATCCTCCCCGGCGGGATCTCGGCCAGGCGCAGCAGGCGGCGCAGCTGGTGGCCCAGCTCGAACAGCAGGTAGGCGGGGCAGATCCAGGAGCAGTAGAACTTGCCCAGCAGCAGGGTCGACACCATCAAAGGCAGCGCCGAGAGCCACAGCGGCCAGTGCCACGAGCGTGAGGCGGCCGTGGCTTCCGCCGCGGCCAGCGGATCGGTGATGTCGGCCCCGCCCAGGCGCATGGACCAGAGCGTGCCCTTGAAGCCGTCCAACAATCCCTGCGGGTCGTCCAGCCCATCGACCGCAAGATGCACCCAGCCGAGCACCTGGGCGCGCCAACCAGAGACATCCATGGCGTCGCCGACGGCATGGGCCGCGCGGTAGTGGGCGTACAGGCTCATGAACACGATGCTGCACAGCAGCAGCGGCACGGCGGCCTGCACGCAGCGGCGCGCCAGCTGCAGCGCCAGGTGGCGCTTCATGCCCAGCTCCTGTGGGCCAGCACGCGGATGGCCGGCTCGGCACGCAGCACCATGCGGCAGACCTCTTCGCAGAGGCCGCAACCCACGCAGCGATCGGGATTGACCGTCGGCGCCAGGAAGCCGCCTGGCAAGAGCACGATGGCGCGATCACGCAGCGGGCAGAACATATAGCACTCGCCGCAGGGGCCGCGGCGCTCCAGCTCGGCGTCGACCTCCGTGGCCTGGCCGCCGCTGGCCACCAGCAAGGCCTGGGTGTCGCGCAGCTGCAGCGCCTTGTGGGACAGGCAGAGCTCTTTGCGCAGCGTCACCGATCCCATGCCCGCCTGCTCGCGCTCCTCGGGCTCCATGGGCTGCAGCGCCCCCGAAGGGCAGACCTGGGTGCACTTCATGCAGATCGTGCAGCCCTTGACGGCCGGGTCCAGCACCGGGGTGCGGTAGTGCTGCCCATCCGCCTCGCTCAGCATGCGGATCGCCCCGGGTTCGCAGACATCCTGGCAGCGGGTGCAGCGGATGCACGCGGCCAGGAATGCGGGTTCGGCGCGAGCGCCAGGGGGGCGGATCAGGCGTCTGCGGGAAGGATCGGGAGGGCGCGGCCGTAGGGGGTAGCCCGTGACGTGTCGACTGAGCAGCGCCTGGCCGGCGCCGATGGTCGCCAGCAGACCCAGCGCGCTGGTGGCGCCGCGCAGGACCTGCTTGGGACCCTTCTGCCGTTTCATGGGATGGGACTCCTTTGGGGATTCACTTCTTGGCGATGGCCTTGCGGGGACGGTCGGCCTGGTCGGACCAGGTGCGGATGTGGGCCACGATGGATTCGATCTGGCTGGAAGAGAGGTCGGCGATGCCCTGGGTGCCGGGGCCGAAGGCGCGCATGGCGGTGCCACTGCGTCCACGGATGATGGTGGCCTGCAGGAAGCCGTCGCTGGCTGCGTCAAGGAAGCCCTTGTTGTTCAGCTGCGGGGCCCAGGCAGCCTGCAGAGCCGGTCCTTCGACCCCTCCTTTGCCTTCGCTGCCGTGACAGCCGGCGCAGTTGGCCAGGTAGGCGGCTGCGCCTGCGCTGGGATCCTCGGGCACCACGTAGCGCTGAGCCTGCGGGGGATGAACCTCCCACCAGCGCAACCAGGCCAGCACGTCGTCCAGCTGCTCGGCGTCGAAGGACACGAGGGACTGGGGGCCCTGCTTGACGGGGCGCATCTCGCTGTTGTCGCGACCCAGGGACATGGTGGCCAGGAAGAAGCCGTCCGAGGCGGCCGACAGCAGGCCCGGGTTGGACAGGGCGGGGCCGGTCAGGCCCTCTCCCTGCGTCCCATGGCAGCCGGCGCAGGCCTCCTGGAAGAGAACGCGACCGGCCTGGGGCGCGCCGCTGGGATTCTTGGCCGGAGCCAGCCAGGGCTCGTCCTGCAAAGAGCGCAGGTAGGCCACCACGTGGTCCGCCTGCTGGGGCGACAGCTCCGCCATGCCCTGCTGGTCGCGTGCGAAGCCCAGCATGGCCGTGTCGGAGCGACCGTACAGGATCCACTCCCGCAGCATGGCGTCGGAGGCGCTGGCCAAGAGCACGGGGCTGCCCAGCTGCGGACCGGAGCCTCCCTCGGCCCGCGGTCCGTGGCAGCCGACGCATGTGTCGGCGAAGATGTCTCGGCCCAGGCCGGCGTCGCCCGCGGCTGGCGCCAGGGGCTGGCGCGAGGCTGCGCGCTGCCAGCTGCGCAGGTGCATGATCAGCGAGGCGATGTCCGCCCCGGAGAGGTGGCGCCAGGCGGGCATGCCCGTGCCCGGACGGCCCAGCGCGAGGGCGTCGAAGAGGTACTCGTCGTCGACCAGCGCCAGGAACTCGGATCCGGAGATGGAAGGCCCGATGTCGCCCTGGCCATCAGCGCCGTGGCACACGGTGCAGCTGGGGCCGTAGATGGAGGCGCCGAAGGCGGCCGATGCCTGGTCGCTGCCGCCGCGGGCCAGCAGCAGGGCGGAGCTGCGCTCGGCTGCGGTCCCCTGCCAGCTGCGCAGGCCCGCGAGCAGATCTGAGATCTCTTGCCGGTCGAAGTCGCGCCAAGCCGGCATGGCGGTGTCGGGGCGGCCGTGGATGATGGCCGCGGCGAGGAAATCGTCCGAGGCCACGGCCAGCGCGCTGGGCGCGCTGAGGGAGACGCCGATGCCGCCTTCGCCATCGAAGCCGTGGCAGGACACGCAATGCTGGCGGTAGGCGGTCAGCCCGGCCAGGGCGTCGCCGGCCGAAGCCTGGGGCTGCCAGACCGCCATGGCCTCGCTGCGCCAGCTCTGCAGGTGGGCCACCAGGCTGCGGATCTCATCGGCCCGCAGGCCGTCCGCCTTGCTGGAGAGCCAGCGGCCCATGGTGGTGCCCGGGCGGCCGCTGGCCAGGATGGCGGCCAGATAGCCTTCACTGGCCACATCCAGCGTGTCTGCGTTGCCCAGCGAGGGCACCCAGAGCTGCTGGGGTGTCCGCAGGGCGACGGCCTCCCAGTCGCCGCGGGCCGTACTCCCCTGGCCATCGGGGCCGTGGCAGGCGCGGCAGTACATCTCGTAGAGCTGCTGACCCGAAGCGAGCGGGCCGTCGGGACTGGCGGGCAGCACGTGGTAGCCATCGGGCAGGGGCTTGTCTTGCTGGGCGAGCATGTAGAGCGTCAAGGCCCAGGCCTGGCGCTCCGAGAGCTCGGGATCTGGCATCAGGCTGCCCGGAGACACGGCCTGCGGATCGGCGAAGTGCTCCATCAGCCAGGCCGCTACGCTGCGCTCGCCATGCACGTGCGCGAAGTCGAAGTCCAGGACCAGCTTGTCGCCCAGCTGGGACAGCTCCGGACCCAGCTGGCCGCCGCGGCCGTTGTAGCGGTGGCAACCCAGGCAGTCCTTCTCCAGAAAGAGCTGCTTGCCCCAGGCCACCGCTCCTGCGTGGCTAGCGTCGCCAGGCAGCTGCGCCGCGAGCTCGGACTGGTACATGGGCGCGGGCTCGGCCGCCAGGGCGTGCCGCTCGGCGCTGGCGCCGTAGGCGTCGCCCTCGGGATGGCAGCGCGAGCAGTTGGCGTAGACCCGCTCACCGCTGACGCGTTGGCCGTGCCAGTGAGGCACCTGGCCATGCGCGGCGTCACGGGTCAGGGCACGGCCCTGCCCATCGTGGCAGACCACGCAGCCGAAGCGCGCCACCTCGTGCTGCTGCAGGATCTCGCCTGGGTGGCTGCGGTGGGGCAGGGGAGCATCCGCCATGCGGGGATCCTCGAGCCCGTTGTGGCAGCTGACGCAACGGTCGATGCTGTCCAGCTCGGGCAGCACCACCTGGCGCAGCTCGATGCGGAAATCTTCGGCCAGCTTGCGCCCCAAGTCGTCCGTGGCGCGCTGTTCCAGCAGCTCAGCGTAGTCCTGCTGGTGGCCGCGCCACTCGGGCAGCAGGTTCTCGTCCAGGGCTGCCCATCCCAGGGCGGCCGCAGTCAGCAGGCTGACGATCAGCAGGGCCAGCTTGGTGCGGTGATCGGTGGCGCGCAGCTCGGCCTCGATGGCGCTGGGCTGCGGGCGTACGTCGCGGGTGGTCATGCTCGCCCCTCCTCAGTGCGCCGGCCAAGCCGAGCGGGTCCAATAGAAATCCCAATTGGGCCCCCGCAGCTGCATTCCCACAAAGGTCAGGATGACGAAGCCCACCATGAAGCAGGTGAACAGGGCCACGGCCGACTGGCGGGTGGAGCCGCTGCGCCGCGGTATCCAGAGCGACCAGGCCACAAACGCCGCGGTCAGCAAGGTGCCTGGGTTCAGCAGGATGATGACCAGCTGCGGAATCTCGGGGAACCAGCTGCGCAGCCAGCCGAAGCGCACGGGGATGGCCACGGCCAGCACGGAGCAGATGCAGGAGAAGAGCGCGGTGCGCCAGGTCGTGCTTCGCGAGGCTCCGCCCAGGTAGACGCCCGTATCTTCGGGCTCGGTATCCAGGTAGGGCACCAGGGCCAGGCCGATCATGACCACCGTGGGGATCACCAGCCCCCCCATGAAGGCCGAGTACGAGACCATCTCCTGCAGGCCCAGGAAGTACCAGGGGGCCTTGGCGGGATTTTCGGGATGGGCGGCGTCGGCCATCTCCTTCAAGGGCGCGTCGAACAGGATCCCCAGGATCAGGCAGACCAGCAGGACCGCCATGAAGACCAGCAGCCCGCGCGGTGTGATCTCCAGCCCATCGGCTTCGCCATCGACGAAGGAGATGTCGGCGCCTTGGCCCACGGACATCAGCACCGTGTCGCAGGAGATGACCACCGGGTTCTGGGAGTCGAGCTGGGGGGCGAAGCGGCCCTGCTCGTCGAAGACCCGCAGGCACTTGTGGAAGATGACGGAGGCGACGTGCCCGCGCTCATCCTTGCCGAACTCCACAGGGCCCACGCTGTTGAGGCGCACGATGCCTTCTTCTTGACCTTCGATGATCTCGACGTCGTCGGCCGGCATCTCCTCCAGGGACTCCAGCGAACAGAGGTGCACGGCGCTGACGTGCCTGTCGCGCAGGGCGGTGCGCGCGGCGTCTGCGGCGATCTGGCGCACCACGGTGCGGCCTACGTCGTAGGCCACATTGCCGCCGCCGATGACCACCACGCGGCGGCCCAGGGGCAGGGGCTCGCCCACGGCCACCGCCCGCAGGAACTCGACGCCACCGTAGATGCCCTCTGCGTCGGCCCCCGGCAGGGGCAGCTGCCGCGAGCGCTTGGCCCCAACGGCCAGCACCACCGCGTCGTGAGCCTCTCGCAGATCCCGCAGGCTGCGGTCGCGACCGATCTCGCAGCCCGTGATGGCCTCCACGCCCAGATCGCGGATGACGTCGATCTCGGCCTGGATGATGTCCCGCGGCAACCGGTATTCGGGTACGCCCACGGCCAGCATGCCGCCGAAGACGGGCTCCAGCTCGTAGACGGTCACGGAGAAGCCCATCAGGGCCAGGTCGTGGGCGGCGGCCAGACCGGCAGGACCGGAGCCGACCACGCCCACCGAGCCACCGCGCTCCGGGGATATGTCCCCGTGCAGCAGCGACCGCAGCAGGGGCAGCAGCTCTTCCGGGCCTGAGCAGATGCGGTCGCGGTGACCCGCCCGCTTCAGGTATTCGAGCAGGCTCTGGCCGCCCTGGGGGCGCCCCTCGACGCCATGGCGCTCGCAGACGAAGCGCTTGAGCGCACGGATGGCCACCGGATCGTCGATCTCGCCCCGGCGGCAGGCCTGCTCGCAGAGCGCGCCGCAGATGCGACCGCAGATGGAGGCCAGGGGATTGGGCCCCCGGGCGATCAGGTAGGCCCGCTCGAAGCGCCCCTCGGCGATGGCGCGCACGTATCCGCGCGCGTCGGTACGCACAGGGCAGGCCTGCTGGCAACGGATCTGGTCCCGCCAGTAGCTCTTGTCGGGAATCGTGAGGGAGAAGGATGGGGTGGGCAACGACGAATCTAGTAATGCAGTACCGGAATACCGGCAAACGTCGCGCAGCATACTGCAGCCGAGCCTGGGGCGCAACCGGAGCATGAATCCGGCCGAGAGCGTTTCGCCCCTGCAAGGCGGACGGGGCCAACTCCATCCAGGAGCGCCGACAGCGCGACCCGAGGCTATGATGGGCTGGAACGCCAGCGAGGCCCGAACCATGAAGCGCCGACGCAGGACCAGCTACTGCGGAGCCCACTACCCGGACGCGGCCAGCTTCAAGAGGCGTCATGGACGTGCAGGCCTGGGCCTGGTGGTGGGCGCGCTCGTCACCTCGGGCTGCGAGACCCACAAGCTCGTCGCGGGCGACATGGCCTGGCCGGACACGCAGGATACGGCCATCACGACGGACACCGGCTCCGACATCGACGGCTTGGTGGCCGAGACGGGTGATGTCTGGGCGCTCTCTCTGCCGGACGAGGGGAGCAGGGAGCTGTACTTCACCGATCCCTGGGGATGGATCACCTACCGAGTCGCGGTGGTGCTGGACGATCCCGCACTGGCCGCCTGGCTCGAGCACGAGCCCCGCGTCCTGGCTGCCATCGACGAGCTGCTCGGCGCCTACCCCGTGCAGCGCTTCGACGGCTCCAGCGACCTGGGGCCCGTTGAGGCGGAGATTGCGCAGCTCCTGGCCGACCTGTGCAGCGGCGGCGCGGGCTCCTCCACTGATGGCTTCGTCTCGTTGACGCTGCACATCGACGCGTACGAAGACGAGGGGGACATCTTGGGGGACACCAAAGAGGTGCGATAGCGGCTCGCACCCAGGCCGGTCGGTCAACCCGCACTTGACCAAAGGCGTCCTAAACAGGTATTCATGTACCAGAATACCGGCAAAGAGCCGCCGCCCGACCCTCGCAAGCCTCTCTCCGGAGCCGACACAGTGATTCGCGTACTCCCCATCTCAGAAGCCGCAGACCTGGGCATTCACGCCCTGGCCTACCTGGCCCGGCGTCCCGATGGGGAGCCGCGCAGCGCTGGACATATCGCCGCCAAGATGGCGGTCTCGGATGCGCACCTGGCCACGGTGTTGCAGCGCCTGAACCGCGCGGGCCTGCTGCGCTCGGTGCGAGGTGCCAGGGGAGGGTACGTACTGGCAGCGCAAGCCTGCAGCACCTCGCTGCTGTCCATACTGGACGTGCTCGACGGGCCGGTGCCTGTGCGACCCTGTCCCCTGGAGCGCGAAAACCACGCGGCTCAGCCCTGTGCCCTCTGCCAGCTGGAGGGGGACATACGGGAGCTGGTGACGCATCAGCTGCGCAACGCGTCGCTGCAAGATCTGGCCGGCGCGAAGCTGCGCCTGTCCGCGGTTCACGATCTGTCTCCGGAGAGAGGTGCGATCACCGAACCGCAGGAAGATCCGCTCGAGCTGCTCATTCAGGGACATGAGGGCGTGTCGGAGTGGCTCGTCACGATGTGGAACGCGCTGGGTCTGGGACAGGGCGAGGGCCTGGCCGCCCTGGAGCGGATCAGGGACTACTTCAACAGCTTCGTACGCGAGCACTTCGACTACGAAGAGCAGCGCGTCTTTCCGGTCCTGCTGCGGGTCGGGCCGAAGCCGAACACCGCGCGCATGGTGAGGAAGCTGCTGGAAGAGCACGTGGAGATCCTGGGTGACTGCGGGCGTCTCTTTGCCGCGCTGGCCGCTCTTCTGGCCAATTCCGAGCGCGAGCCCGAGTTGGGGATCTTGCGCAGCGAGCTGCGCGCTCTGGTGGATCGCGTGCTGGCGCATGCGGCCTACGAGGACGACCACCTGCTGCCCCTGGTCCGCGAGCATCGGTCAGCATTCCGATGAGGGTTAGGAGCAAGCTGGAGAACGGAAGCCACGTAGCCGTGGTGGGAGGAGGCCCTGCGGGCTCGCTCTTCGCCCTGCACCTGCTGAACCTCGCTCGGCAGACCGGTTTGAGCCTGCGCGTGACGATCTTCGAGCCCCGCAGCTTCGCCAGCCAGGGGGTGGGGGGATGCAATATGTGCGCCGGCATCCTCTCGTCATCGCTGGTGCACAACCTGCGGCGGCTGGACCTGGAGCTGCCGGCCGAGGTGGTGCTCAGCCGCATCAACTCCTACCAGCTGCACACGCCCCATGGCTCCATGCAGGTGCCCCAGCCTCACCCTCTGGAGCGCATCTACTGCGTGTACCGAGGCGGAGGTCCGCAGGGCGCCCGACACGAGGGAAGGATCAGCCTGGATGAGTTCCTGCTGAGGTCGGCTGAGCGGAGAGGAGCCCGGGTGGAGCCTGCCCTGGTCGAGAAGCTGATCCCCAGCACACAGCGCCCTGCGCTGCTCTGCGGCGCAGAGAGACGGGAATACGATCTGCTGGTGCTGGCCTGCGGAGTGAACGCCAGGTTGCGCGAGGCCCTGGGGGCACCCTACGCACCGCCCCCCACCAAGCGCATGATCCAGGTGGAGCTGGCGGTGGGAGAGGAAGAGATCCGACGCAGGCTGGGCTCCAGGGTGCACGTCTTCCTGATGCCAGGCGACAGGTTGGACTTCGGCATCCTGGTCCCCAAGGGAGAGCACGTCACAGCGTCTCTGTTGGGAAGGGGGCGGCATCCCATGACCATGGCCGAGTTCCTGCGCCACCCGCAGCTGCGTCGTCTGCTGCCCAAGGGAGCGAAGCCTTGCTGCGGATGCCAGCCGCGGATCGCCGTGGGCTCGGCTCGGCATCCCTATGGTCACAGGATGGTGGTGGTGGGGGATGCCGCCGTGGCTCGGCTCTACAAGGATGGCATCGGCTCCGCCTTCAGGACGGCAGGTCGAGCGGCGCGCACCGCCGTGCTGCACGGGATCTCCGAGAAGGACTTTCGTCGCCACTACCGCCCCCTCTGCCGCGAGCTGACGCGCGACAACCGCTTTGGACAGCTGCTGTTCTCCCTGCACCGCCGTGGCAAGGAGTCGGCTCGTTTCTTCAGGCTGCAGCAAAGGGTGATGGGGCAGGAAAGGACCGCGCCGTACCCTGCCAGGCGCCTGCATCCCATCAACTGGGGCATGTTCACGGGCACCCACAGCTACCGCTCGATCTTCGCACGCATGCTCTCTCCGCGCCTGTGGCGCAGCTTTCTGACAGCCGCGCTGCCTGCCGCATCCGGGCGGCGGTCAGTGCCGGCGGTTGCGTCCGAAGACGGAGAACCCACGAGGATCCTGGTCTTGGGAGGAGGCTTCGCCGGCCTGCACGCCGCCCGACGCCTCGAGAGGATCCTGGGGCGAGATCCCGCGGTCCGCATCACCCTGGTCAGCGACCAGAACTTCTTTCTGTTCACGCCCATGTTGCACCAGGTGGCTGGCGGGGGATTGGAGCCGCGCCACATCGCCACCCCCATCCGCCGCCTGCGTGGCCAGCGGCGCTTCCGCTTCCTGCAGGCCAGGGTGCAGGGTGTTGACCTGGCGCGCCGCAGGGTGTCCGCCGACCGCGGCGAGCTGCGCTACGACGTCCTTGTCTTGGCGCTGGGCAGCGTCACGGATCGCCGCCTGCTGCAGCGCGGCTCCCGGGCCGTGATGGGCCTCAAGACCTTGCAGGATGCCGTGGCGCTGCGCAACCACATCATCCGCATGTTCGAGACGGCGGTGGCCATGGAGCGCGATCCCACCGCCCTTCTCTGCTTCGTGGTGGTGGGCGCGGGCATCACCGGCGTTCAGGCCGCCGCCGAGTTGAACGACCTGGTGCGTCGCTGCCTGCCGCGGGAGTACGTGCGCATCCAGGCGCAGAGCATTCGCATCCTGCTGATCCAGGACGACAGCAGCCTGCTGCCCGAGATGCACGGCGCCCTGGCCAGCCGGGCGCGGCGCAACCTGGAGGAGATGGGCGTGGAGGTGCTCACCGGCACCACGGTCACCGATGTGGGGGAGGGCTACGTGGAGCTGGAGGGATGCCGGCGCATCCGCTCCCACACCGTGATCTGGACCCCGGGGATCGTCGCCAATCCCGTGGTCAGCGCGCTGCCGGTGGAACAGGACGAGCTGGGGCGCGTACGGGTGAACGAGTACCTGGAGCTGCCGGGCCACCCAGGGGTATACGCCCTGGGCGACAACGCCTGCCAGCCCCACCACCGGACCGGCCTGCCGCTGCAATCCACCGCCCACATCGCCATCCGGCAGCCCCGGGCTGTGGCGGCCAATATTGCGGCCTACCTGGGACGCGGCAAGCGGCGCCCCTATCGCTACGCCCATATGGGGCAGCTGGTGGCGCTGGGGAGCCGCTCGGCACTGGCCGAGATCTTCGGCTTCAAGCTGTTCGGCCTCTTCGCCAGGCTGCTCTGGCTGGCGGCCTACGCCACCTTGATGGAGGGGCGCCTGAACCAGCTGCGCGTGGTCAGCGACTGGCTGCTGGCGTCTCTGTTCGGCCGCGACAGCACCTGGCTGCGCCGCGACCCTTTGGATTTCCACTTGAGACAGAAGGAGAAAGAAGATGGACGCCCTGCAGACGCTCGTAGAAGAGCACGCCCTGATACGGCGCTACCTCGACAACCTGGCCCTGACCGCAGAACGGCTGCGGGAAGGTGAGCGCCCGCCCCGGCGCTTCTTCGAGCTGGCGCTGGAGTTTGCCAGGCGCTTCGCGGATCGCTTCCACCACCACAAAGAGGAGCACGTGATGTTCGTGCGCCTGGCGCAGCGAATGGGAGGGGTCATGGACGATGAGATCCGCAAGCTGCGCTTGCAGCACGAGCGCAACCGCAACCTGGTGGCCGCCATGGCGCAGACCCTGGACGGCTACGAGCGCGGCGAAGAACGCCCGACGGCAGCGCTGATCGAGGGTGTCGAGAGCTACGTCTCTGCGCTGCGACGCCACATCCACACCGAGGACCACCACTTCTTCCCCCTGGTGGCCAGGGAGCTCTCGCTGCTCGACCTGGCGTCGCTGCGGGCCGAGTTCGAACGGGTGGATGCGGCCCACGGCCGTCTGTTCTTCGACGAGAGCCAGGAGCAGGTGGAGGAGATGGGTTTGATGGTGCTCGAGATCTAGTGCCGCCGCCTGGAAATCCCCAGCCTGGGATGGCCAGACGGGCGTAGCGGGGTGCTGACGCACCCCGCCGCTACGCGGCGCGTCGACACTAGTGCTTCTCTGTGGGGGCTCCACCCCCAACATGCGCACTACGTCCGTCTTCGTCGCAACCCCCCCTGCCGCATCCGCGGCAGGAAGTGCACGCGCAGCAACGCCGATGGTGGGTGGCTATGAACTTCCAGGCGCGCGCACTAGCCGTAGCGCCTGAGCACGTCCTTGACGGCCCAGCAGAAGTAGTCGGCCTCCTCCGGGCTGTTGTAGAGGGCGAACGACGCTCGTACGGCCGCGGGCCAGCCGCGCTCGTTGTACCAGGCGTGCACGCAGTGCCTGCCGGCCCGGGTCATGATGTTGGCGCCCTGGTCCAGCAGGAAGGCCACGTCCAGGGCGTCGATCCCCTGCACCGTGAAGCTCAGGATCCCACTCCGTTGGGCCGGATCGTCGGGGCCCAGGATGCGCACGCGGTCCAGCCTGCGCAGCTCGTCCGTGGCCTGCCGGTTGAGTAGCCGCAGCTGCTTGGCGATCCGTGCTGGGCCCAGCTGGTCCAGGTAGTCCACGGCGGCGCCCAGGCCGATGAAGCCGGCGTAGTTCTGCAGCCCGGCCTCGAAGCGGTAGGGGGCCTCGCCAAGCACGTGGTCCTGGAAGCTGACTTCACGCACGGTCTCGCCCCCCAGCAGAAGGGGCTGCAGCTCGTCCTGCAGCTCCTGGCGAGCGTAGAGGATACCCGTGCCGGTGGGGCCCAGCAGCTTGTGGCCGGACAGCGCCAGGAAGTCCACGCCCAGGGCCTGCACGTCGATGGCATGGCTCATGGCGGCCTGGGCCGCGTCCGCCAGCACCATGGCGCCCACGCGATGGGCCTCGTGCACGATCTCTTCCAGGGGGAAGCTGACACCGCTCAAGTTGGAGGAGAGCAGCACCGAGACCAGCTTGACGCGGCCGTCCAGCCTGGCCTTGAAGGCGCCCATGTCGAAGCGCGTGTCAAGGGTGGTGGGGAAGACGCGGTGCTCCACGCCCTCTTCCCGCTGCAGCTGCCGCCAGGGCAGCAGGTTGGAGTTGTGCTCCAGGTCCGAGCAGAGCACGGCGTTACCGGCCTGCAGGCCGAGCCCCCTGGCCACCAGGTTGATGGCCTCGGTGGTGCTCTTGGTGAAGATCACCTCGCTGGCCTGCCGGGCGCCGATGAAGGCCTGCAGCGAGCGACGGGCGCTCTCCAGCGCCGCGGTGGTGGCGGTGCCGAAGGCGTGCTGGGCGCGCCCGTGGCAGCCCGAGTACTCGCCGTAGTAGGCCTGCATGGCGTCCAGCACGACCTGGGGCCGCAGCGCCATGCAGGCGTTGTCCAGGTAGACGAAGGGCCGCCCCTGGACCTGGCGCTGCAGGATGGGAAAGTCGGCACGCAGCTGGCGCAGGGAGCGGTCCCTGGGCGGCGACAGGATGCGCACGGGCAGCAGGGCCTCGCCGCGGGCGCGTAGGGAACGGATGTCGCTCTCTTCTTCGGAGAACTCCACGGAGCAGCACATCTTGTCGCGACCTCTCAGCAGGCCCCTGATGCGGGCGGCGATGCGTTTGCGAAGGGACATGGGGGAGGGAGTAACTCCCGGGCCGGACCTGGCACGGTTGCCATCGCGGAGGGCGCCCCGAATCCAACTCGAATCTCGGTATTCTATTTCACGGAAATGGGCGACGCTCGCCGAGGGCCTGCGGGACGGGCGGACGCCAGTTTCCAGTGGAACGGCTCGCTGGTCCTCGCCTGATAGCGGGGTGTTTGTCCGTGGTACGGTCCGGATGTCCGGTCCGCCGCCTCCTCTGCCTGAACCGCCTTTGGGAGATGCCATGCTGCTCTCCACCGCCCTCACGCTCTCTCTGATCCCGGTCTCGGCCGAAGCGGCCGAGGTGCACGTCTTGGATGTCGCCAGCCTGACGAGCGCTATCGACGCGGCAGCCCCGGGAGACGAGATCATCCTGGTCGCGGGCACCTACGTGCTCTCGCAGCCCCTCTACCCCGACATTGCGGGGCTGCAGAAAGAGCCCATCGTCCTACGCGCGGAGGCGGAGGGAGCGGTCACGCTGCAGACCAACGCTGTCATGGCTTTCGAGGTCTCGGCGCCCTGGTGGAGCTTTGAGGATCTGGACATCCAGGGTGTCTGCAGCGATCACTCAGACTGCGAGCACGCCTTCCACATCATCTCGCTGGCCGACCACACGACGGGATACCGAGGGAGTGGTCAGCTATCTGGGGCAGGACTTGCCGCCTGGGGTACTACTAGCTAGTACCCGGTGTCGTAGAGGTAGAAGTCCATGCAGTTGGCAGCAGCGGTGAAATAGGCCATGCCCGCGGCCTGCTGGCTGGAGCAGTCGGCGCCCTTCATCTCGTCGACGATGCACTCCCACATCTCGTCGTTGGTGCCGTCGTCCAGGTCGCAGTTGCTGGAGTAAGCCGAGGTGTCGATCCCGCCTTCCTCCAGGCAGCCCAGCAGAGCATCCTGGGCCTTTTCGCAGGGCGTGCCGCAGGCGGAGACCGCCAGGGCCAGGGGGAGGGCGAGCAGGGCGGCGGCGTTCTTCATCGTCATGGCAGCTCCATCGTCAGCGAGGTCGCGACGTGCGAGGGCAGGGCTCGCATCGGTAGTCTCGGAACTCCTGGCTGGCTTGTCAAGCGCGCCGGCCTGATGGCGCGGAGGGTGGCGGGTGGCGGACCGTGGGATTGCTACTGTTCCAGCTCCAGATCCCCCTCGCTCCACTGGGCTGCAATCCGCCCGCTGTCCAGGTCCACCTGGATGGCGTCCACCGGTAGGGGCCCGCCCTTGTCGCGGCCGATGGCCGAGAGAACCAGCTCCCAGGTGGCGGGCCGCGCCAGGGTACGGCAAAGCCGGCTCAGGCTCACTTCGGGGTTGCCCAGGTGTTGGCTGACGGTGCTCAGGTAGGACCCCCAGCGCTGCCCGGGCTCGTAGGGGCGCCAATAGGAGAAGTCCAGGCGTACCTCGACCTGCCCCTGCAGGTCCGCTGGCAGCACCAGCTCCTCTCGCCGCACCTCCCAGGCGTGCAGCGCCGTGGTGGGGCCCAGGCTGGCGGCCACGGTCACGTCGTAGCCTTCGTCCCCGTCGGCCATCAGCATGGAGGCCCGGTAGGAGCGCTGGTCGAGGGCACCGCCCTCAGCGGGACAGGGGCCGGCGCAGGCGCGCAGGCGGTACTCGGGAGCGGGCGGATTGCCCGAGGGCAGGTCGTGGCCGGCCATGTTCTGCACGTCCAGCTTCAGCTTCAAGCCCTGCGGCCCGCGCTCCAGGCCGACAAAGGAGAGGTTGACGGCTTCGGCCACCATGTCGGGATCGTGGCCGCCGGGGAAGCTGTGATCCCGCAACTGTCGTTCGGGTATGCCCTCCAGCTGGGCGGCCTGCCCGCGGTAGGCGGGCATATGGCAGACCACGCAGTTCTCGTCGTCGGGCTCGGCGGCCTCGTGCCACTCCTGCCAGGTCCAGTCGATGGGCACCTGGTTGGCGGGCCACTTGGATGAGTGGCAGGAGCCGCAGAGCTCGTTCTTCCAGTCGCCGAAGAGCGAGGAGCCCTCGCAGCGATGCCAGGGCGAGACCGCGTCGGCGAAGGGCCCGCGCATGGGACCGTGGGGGTCGTTCTCCATGCGCGCGGGCGCTTCGTCGGCCCAGACCGCTTGGGCCGAGTGGCAGACCGCGCAGCTGACGCCCTCCTGGGACAGGGGATCCTGCACGTCCAGATCCTCGGGAGCGGCCAGAGCCAGGGGCGCGTGGCATTCCAGGCAGAAGCGCACCTCCTGGGGATCGGTGCCCTTGAGCATCAGCGTCAGCTGGTGTAGCCGGGTCTCGATATCAGCCGCTGTCCAGCTGCGTGCCAGGTAGCTCTGTTGCCACTGCTCGTAGATCTCCTGGTGGCAGCCCCCGCAGAACTCGGCCGAGCGGTAGGCGCCGCGGTCTACGGCCGCCCGATCGCCCCGGTTGGCGTAGTCGTGCAGGCGCGGCGCGGGATCGTGCAGCAGCCCGTGGCTGGCTTTCCAGCCCAGGACTGCCAGGGGCGGTCCCAGCAGGACGGCCGCGATGATCCAGCGGCGCCCGCTCATGGGTTCTCCTCCAGCCAGCGCGCCAGGCAGACCAGCTGTGCCGGGCTGTACTCTCCGGCGGTGATGCCTTGGTGGCGCCACTGGGTGGCGGGCGCGTCGGAGCGCCCCACGACCACTGAGGCCAGCAGGTAGCCCGCGTCCACGTGCTCCAACTCCAGCAGGCCGCGCAGGCGCGGGGCCGCGGGCTCGCGGCCAGGCGCACCGCGTTCCCAGTCCTGGTGGCAGTGCACGCAGAGCTGCTCGTAGAGCTCCTCTCCGCTGTGGAACTCGAGGGTCTGGCCCTCTTCATCCACGCCAGGCTCGAGGCAGGAGGGCACCTCGAAGCCCTCATCCTCCAGCCAGTCCTGCAGCTCCCAGCTCCAGGGGTGTTCCCGCAGGAAATCCCGTCGCTGTTCTTCGCTGCGCCCCTCCAGGTAGTCCGTCCGCTGGAAGTGGCAGAGCGAGCACGAGGCATGGGCCACCAGGGAGAAACGCTCGCGATCGGGCCGCTGCAGCAGCGCTCCACCGGTGAGCAGCTCGGTCAGGGCCTGCACCTCTTGTTCGCTGAGGATGTCGTCGCGACCAGGTTCACCGGCGCAGAAGCCCTCCATCAAGCTGCCGGCGCGGCCCTCGCGGATGGTGTGCAGCAGCAGGTCATCGGGCAGGTAGGAGAGCCAGAGCTCGGACGCCAGGGCGGGTATGGCGCCCGGTGGTTGGCCGCGCTCGCGGCCCTGGCCGTGCTCGCCATGGCAGCCGCTGCAGAACCAGCTGTAGACCTGCTGTGCGTCAACAGGGGTGGCGGCAGGATCCGGGTTCCATGGCCCGGGATCGTCGTGGCGCAGGTGGCCCACCAGCGAGAGCCAGGCTGCCAGCAGCTCTCGCTCCTGGGGCTCCAGATCCGGCAGGGGCATGCGAGCCGCGGCTTGCACGGCCTGCGGCCGCTCCAGCTGCTTGTAGGCCAGATCGAAGGCGCTCTCGTAGGCCGCGGTGGGATCGGCCACGATGCGCGTGCCGAAGTCGTGCAGCTGCGGACCTGTCAGGCCTCCTCGTCCGCGCGCGCGGTGACAGCCCAGGCAGCCCTGGCTGCCCAGAGCGCCTTCCAGGCTGTCCCGGACCGAGGCCAGCTGCGGCCAGGCATCCAGCAGCTCGGGCTCGGCCTGAGGGTCGTGGCAGTGCAGGCAGGAGGTCCAGGCCAGGGTGCCGGACAGGGGACGATCGATGCCGAAGCCCTGCTGCCCATGGGGATCCAGCGAGCCCGGATCCCCCTTGTGGCAGGGCGTGCAGCCCAGCTCCAGCGGGTCGTGCCCCACCTCGGGATGGGCCGCGAAGACGGCCGGATTGGCGAGGGGCTGGTAGCCGGCCCCTGCCAGGTGGCAGCTGCTGCAGTACTCGCGCCCGTCTTCGGCGGGATGGGACAGCAGCGCCATGGGCGCGGCGCGCAGCCCCGGCTCGAAATCCGCTTGGGTAGCGGCGTAGCTGCGTTGCAGGGCTTGCCAGGCCGGCACGCTGTCGCGTCCCAGCAAGGCCACCCCCGCCGCCGCCGCCAGGCAGGCCAGCGTCAGGCCTGCGCCAGCGCGGAACTCCTTGGAACTGGGTGCGCTCACAGCAACAAGCTCCAGCCCGGGCCGCGCAGCAGCATGGCCACCAGGATCAGGCCGCCGTAGGCCAGCAACAGCCAGCTGAGCAGGAAGACGGGCAGGCCCACGCGCCCCAGCCAGCCGCGGGCCGGGCCGCGGGCCAGCAGCAGCAGGAGCAGGGCCAGGGCGTTGGCCAGCAGCACCGTCAGGTCCAGGTGCCAGGCCAGCAGCGGCGTGGAGGCCAGGCCCGTGGCCAGCAGCAGGCCGGCCAGCGCCAGCAGGCCAGGCCAGGAGAGCTCGCCGATGCGCGCCCGCTTGAAGCGCGCCGGCAGCAGGGGCAGGCTCAGCAGGAACGCGAAGAAGCCGCCCGGCACGACGTAGCTGACCAGGAAGGCGGGGTGGAAGTGGAGCAGCTCCTGCAGGCCCACCAGATACCAGGGGGCCTTCATGGGGTTGGGGGTGACCTCGGGCTCAGCCTTGGGCCCCAGGGGGATGGGCTGCCAGAAGGAGAGCAGCACCGCCAGCAGGGTCACCAGCACGGTGACCAGGACCTCCCAGCGCAGGATGGCGCCGCGGGCCTTGGTGACCAGGTCGCCAGCGCTGGCCAGCAGGGCAGGGGAGAGGCGCAGGCCCCCGTCCTTGCGGATGCGGTAGAGGTGCACCGACAGCAGCGCTGCGAAGATCAAGGGAAGCGTGATGCAGTGGTGCACGTAGAAGCGCAGCAGGGTGTTGGAGGAGATGGCGTCCCCTCCCAGCAGGGCGCGGCGCGCGGCGTCACCGAAGCCCGGCGCCGAGCCCGCCATATTGCCACCCACCGTGACGGCCCAGTAGGCCAGCTGGTCCCAGGGCAGCAGGTAGCCGGTGTACGACAGGGCCAGCGTCAGGAAGAACAGCAGCACGCCGATCCACCAGTTGGCGACCTTCTTGCGCTCGAATGCGCCGCGCCAGGCCAGGCTGAGCAGGTGCAGCACGGCCGTGACCACCATGGCCTGGCCGGTCCAGTTGTGCAGCGCCCGCAGCATCTGCCCGTAGCGGATGCGCTGCTCCAGCGCCTGGATGCTCTCCCAGGCGCCGCTCTCCGAGGGCACGTAGACGTACATCAGCAGCACGCCCGAGACCGTCAGCACCGCGAACAGGGCGCATGAGAGCAGCCCGCCGAAGAGCGTGGCCCGGAAGCGCAGGGTGGCCAGCCGCACGCGCGGCGCGTGTAGGTGCTCGAAGAAGCTCCACCAGGCGCGCGACGAGCGGGAGAAGACGCGCGGCATTGGCTTTCATGTCTCCAGGAACAGGCGATCGGCCACCTGCACGACCCGGTAGCGGTCCAGGTCGCGGGTGGCGGGGCCCTGCAACACGCGCCCCAGCTCGCTGCCGCGTCCGTCGCGACCCAGGAAGGCGAAGGCCGAGCCATGGCAGGGGCATACCAGCTGGCGGTTTCCTCCGGAGGGCTGCAGGCTGCAGCCCAGGTGGGTGCAGACCAGGGAGATGGCCAGCAGCCCTTCCTCATCGGGGTTCAAGGGATCGAACACCAGCAGCACCTGGTTGCCGCTGTCCAGCCAATAGCCCTCGCGCGAGCTGCGGATGCGGGCCAGCAGCTCGGCCTTGCGGCCCAGGTGGCGGCGGCTGCGTGTGCCGCGGCCGTGGCCCTGGGCGAAGAAGCCCCAGCAGAAGGCCCCGCCCAAGGCCGCCAGGGCCAGGGCGGTGCCGCGGCCGAGGAGTTCCATGAATGCTCGGCGGGTAGGCGGCATGCTGGACCGAAAGAGGGAGGGGAACTTTTCTAACACGGCAAGGGCCGCCCGGAGGCGGCCCTTGCCGGCGCCCGGAGAGCCCCCGGCGGCCGCCCCCCCCCCGCGGCCCCCCGCCCCCCCGGGCCCCCCGGCCGCGACGTGGG
>CAYVQL010000047.1:36108-47851 GCA_964454135.1 uncultured Enterobacterales bacterium
GGCGCCGTTAGAGCAGACGGCGGCAGAGCCGCCGCAGCTCAACGGCGCCCCGGCGTATGAGTCGGTATGGCAGCTCACCTCGATCGCGACGCTTGGCCTCAGGTCCTGCGCGAGAGCGCCTGGAGTGGGTTGAGAGGGCTAGAGGGAATAGAACTGGGGCGGAGCACGACAACCACCCGAGGCCCGCTGGAGGACACCGCCATGGCCCATGAGTTTCCAGGATTATCCCGCGACCTGATCGCGTTTTTCGAGGAGTTGGCCGAGAACAACTCCAAGCCCTGGTTCGACGCCAACCGCCAGCGCTATGAGGCCGGCGTGCTCGAACCCGCCAGGGAGCTGGTGGTGGCGCTGGGAGAGCAACTGAAAGAGATCTCACCTGGCATCCACGCCGAGCCCAAGGTGAACCGCAGTCTCTTCCGCATCAACCGCGACACGCGCTTCAGCAAGGACAAGACGCCCTACAAGACCAACCTGGCGCTCTTCCTCTGGGAGGGCAGCAGGAAGCGCATGGAGTGCCCGGGGTACTACTTCCAC
Source organism: uncultured Enterobacterales bacterium (assembly GCA_964454135.1). Classification (GTDB taxonomy): domain Bacteria; phylum Myxococcota_A; class UBA796; order UBA796; family JAFGLY01; genus CAYVQL01. The sequence goes on from CAYVQL010000047.1 coordinate 36,643, forward strand.
CTGGAGCCCTTCAAGCTGCTGCTGGGCGTGGGCATGCACATGTTCCCCAGGGATCTTCTGCCCCGCTGGCGCGAGCGGGTGGCCGATCCCGAGTCCGGCGCCAGCCTGGAACGCGCCATCGCCGGGCTGCCGCTGACCAGCGGCTGCGGCATGGGCGGCGAGCAGTACAAGCGCGTGCCTCGCGGCTACCCGGCCGACCATCCCCGCGCGGCCTTGCTGCGCCACAAGGGGCTGCACGTCGGCTTCGAGGGCGAGGTGCCCGACGCCCTCTTCGGCCCGGGTTGCGTCGACTGGTGCATGGAGCGCTACCGCGCCTTCGCGCCCGTGCAGCACTGGCTGCGTGACAATCTATAAGGGGATCGGCGGCCGCCCGGGCGCTGGCATCGACCGGCGCAGGCTCCTCGGTAAGATCCAGCGCCACGGGCTGGCCGTGATCTGGAATGCCACGCGCTGCGGGCTGCCCCCCGCGAGCTGTCGCGGCCCAGGGCGGACGGCAGCTCGCCGCACGATGGCACCCCGGCCTGAGCTCCAGCCACGAGTCGACGAACGCGCCGTGCTACGCTGCGGTCTGGGTACGGAGGACCCTGTTGGGCGATCCGCATCCGGTATGGAGGATGAACATGCTGCCCGAACTGCTCCTCGTGTCCGCCGTCGCCAACGCCGGCGATCTCGCCCCGAACCTCGAGCTGCGCGCCGCCCTCTCCGGCGTGCGCACGGGGCTGCAGGCCGACCTGCGCGGCGGTGCCAGGCTGGGTCTGTGGGGCGAGCCGGACAGCCTGCTCTTCGGCGACACCTACTTCAAGGCCCAGGCCCAGCTGATGGCCACGCCCGCCTACCTGCGGGCCGGACCGCGGCTCGTTTTTCAGCCCATCGCCGTGCTAGAGCTCTCCGCTTTCGCCCTCTACGACGTCTACTTCGGCAACTTCCAGACCATCATCGGCTTCGACGACCCGGCTGCCAACTACGGCACGAACGACGACATGGAGGCCCTTCAGGCCAACCAGGCGCCGGGCAGCGGCTTCCACTTCGGAGCCTCGTCCACCCTCAAGGCCAAGGCGGGTCCGATCCTGGTGGTGGCCAACGGCGAGTGGAGCCACTGGAAGCTGGCCGCCGACGTGCAAGGCGACTGGCTGTTCGAGCGCGAGTACGAGCTGCTGATGGGCTTCTCGGACAATCTGCTGGCATGCAACGGCCTGCTGCTCTACGAGATCGACCGCGATCCGGATGACGGCCGGCTGCTGCGACTGGGCAACATCACCACCTGGCGCATGGCCATGGGTTCGACCGAGGACATGCTGCTGCGCAGCGGCCTGCTGGCCAGCCTGGGGATGGGGGCCTGGACCCACTCGCTGCTGGTGCAGGCTTACCTGGCGGACCGGGCCTACAGCGAGCCCTTCCCGCCCTTCTTCGCCTATTCCATGAAGTGGGCGCCGCTGCTCGGGGAGGAGTAGGGCCTGATCCGGATGTCCTGATTCCAGCGGCCGCGAACGGATCGCGCCCGCGCCGCGCTTCCCAGCTGTTCGCAAATAGCGGCAAGAAAAAGGGGGAATCGCGGGGCGGGCCGCGATTGGCATGAAACTTGGTTGACCCGGGGGCAGCCGATTTCCGGCGCAAAGGAGAAAGACCATGTCACGCCGACCCCTGCTGCTTGCCACCATCGCCATGTCCGCCTCGTTCTTGACATCCGCCTGCGCCCAGCAGGGGCAGGACGAGCCTCTGCAGGCCCCGGTCACCGCCGGAGATTGCGAGGGAGATGCCTACGCCAAGTCCATGGACACCGGCGATGCCGATGCCATGGAGATCTGGGCTGAAGCCGATGCCACGGGCATCATCCTGCACCTCGACAACCTGTCCGCCAACTGCTGCCCCAGCCCCGAGGCCGAGGTGGTCATCTCGGGCTCCGAGATCGACGTGGCCTTCGAAGACGTCACCGGCGAGGACGCCTGCCTGTGCACGTGCATCACGGATTTCACCGTCGAGATCGCTGCGGACGAGCCGGGCGAGTACGCCATCGACGTGGACTACCACGGCGAGTACCTGGGCTCGACCACGGTGGAGGTGCCCTGAGGGCGGATTGGGGCCGCTCTTGACACACGCAGCGGTCCGACGCATAGATCAGCGGCGTGCCTGAAAGGACTTCGGGCGACCACCCGAGGTGGAAATGAGGCCCACAATCGTCGTCGCCGGACTCGGTGAGACGGGAAGCGAGCTGGTCGAACGCCTGGCGCAGAACTGGATCGTCTACGGCATCGAGCTGGACGCCGCGGCGGCCGCGCTGGCGGCCAGGCGCTTCGACGAAGACCCATCCGACAAGGTCTTCATCGGCGACGCCAGCTCGGCGCTCGTGCTGCGCAGGGCGCGCGTGGAAGGCGCCCACGCCGTGGTGGCATGCACCGGATCGGACGAGGTCAACCTGGAGGTGCTGCGCCTGGCCGGGGAGCTGTTTCGCATCGAGAACCGCTTCGCCCTGATGTACCAGATGCACTGGGAGGAGAAGTACCGCGGCGAGGGCATCGATCTGGTCAGCCAGGACCTGGCCTGCGCCGCCCTGCTGGAGTCGCGCGTGGAGCGCGGCCTGAAGGTCGCCACCAGTGTGGGCCTGGGCCATGGCGAGGTGATCGAGGTGGAGGTGCTGGCCAACTCGGCGGTGGTGGGCCGGCCCCTGGCCGAGCTGCGCCCCATCCGCTGGCTGGTAGGCGCCGTGTACCGGAACGACGAGCTGATCGTGCCCCACGGCGACACCGTGATCGAGGCCGGCGACCGCGTGCTGATCATCGGCGATCCGGTGATCCTGCCGTCCATCGCGACCCTGATCCGCTCGGGCAAGTCCGAATTCCCCATGCAGTACGGCACGCGGGTGGTCAGCATCCAGGGCCGGGACGCCGAGGGGCTGGTGCCCGAGGTGGCCTACATCGTCCACAACACCCGCGCCACGCGCTTCGAGGCCATCGCCTGCCAGGCGGACGAGGACTGCCTGCAAGGTATCGCCGCCGCCTGCGACGAGGCCGCGGTTCCCTTTCGCAGCTCCTGCGCCGCCGACCGCTCCGTCCCGAGCCTGGTCCGGATGGCCGAGCGGCGCGACATCGGTGTGCTGGCCATGGCGGCCGAGCCGCTGACCAGGATGCAGCGCGTGGGCCTGGGGCGCTCACGCAGCAGCCGCATCATCGACCTGCTCAGCTCGCCGGTGCTCATCGCCCGCGGCAGCTTCCCCTACCGGCGCGTGATGTTGGTGCTGGCCGAGCTGCCCTTTGACAGCATCGCCGGCCAGGTGGCCATCGACCTGGTGCGCATACTGGACGCCGAGCTGCACCTGGGCGTGGTCAACCAGCCCGACCTGGTGGCCGGCATCGAGCTGCGCAAGGAGATGGCCGAGCGCCGCCATGCCGTCGAGAACATGGCGGGCATGTACCACGTCGAGGTCCAGACTCGCGTGCTGGAGGGCAACCCGATCCGCGAGGTGATCGCCGCCGCCGCCGACTACGACCTGCTGGTGCTGCCCTATGCCAAGGGGCGCCGGGGATTCCTGACGCGACCCGATGTGGCCATGAACATCCTGCACGGCGCGCCCTGCTCCGTGATGGTCATGCCGCACTGACCCCGGCCGATACCCTTGCACGCCCCCGACGCCGTCACGCTGCTGATCATCGCCCTGGGGGCCTTCTTGATCCCCATCCTGTCCGGTCGCGTCGGCATCCCGGCGGTGGTGGGCGAGATCCTGTACGGCATCGCCGTGGGTCCGCAGATGCTGGCTCTGATCCATCACAACGAGTTCACCACCTTCCTGGCGGAGTTCGGCTTCGCCTTCCTGATGTTCCTGGTGGGCCTGGAGCTGGACTTCTCGCGCATCGAGCGCCAGGGGGTGCGTGGCGTGGCGGTGGCCATGGCCACGGCGGTGGCGGTCCTGGCCCTGGCCGCGCTCTGCACGTGGGTGCTGAAGCTTGAGCCCTTTCTGATGCTGGGGCTGGGCGCCATGAGCGTGGGCCTGATGATGGCGGCCCTGGCCGAAGGCGGCTTGGTGCACAGCCGCGCCGGCCAGATGATGATCCTGGCGGGATCCATCGGCGAGTTCCTCACCATCGTGGCGGTGACGGGCTTCGGCTTCTTCGTCCAGTTCGGATTCGGGGCCGAGCTGGGCCTGGAGATGGCCAAGCTGGGCGCCATCCTGGTGGCGGCCTACCTGCTGCTGGTGGTGCTGCGCACCCTGATCTGGTGGCATCCCGAGGCCTTCGCGCGCATCATCGCCGAGCGCGATCCCTCGGAGATAGGTGTACGCGCGGGCATGGCCACCATGCTGGTGTTCGTGGCCTTCGCCAGCCTGATGGGCGTGGAGCCCATCCTGGGAGCCTTCGTGGCCGGCGCCCTGTTCTCCTTCGTCTTCCGGCACAAGGGCATCCTCGAGACCAAGCTCTCTTCCATCGGTTTCGGCTTCTTCGTGCCCATCTTCTTCATCGGGGTGGGCGCCGAGTTCGACCTGGCCGCCGTGTTCAACCTGGACGCCCTGCAGGTGCTGGGCGTGCTGTTGGTGGCCTCTCTGGTGGCCAAGCTTGGCGCCTCGCTGCTGTTGCTGCTCTGTGGCATGAACCTGCGCGAGAGCCTGGGCGCAGGTCTGCTGCTGGCCACGCCCCTGACCCTGCTGGTGGTCATCGCCCGCATCGGCGAGGAGGTCGGCGCGCTCGACAAGAGCACCGCCGGCGCCCTGGTGCTGCTGGCCATCGTGACCGGGGTGGCACTGCCGCTGGTCTTCGGATTGCTGATGAAGGGACAGGGCGCGACAGAGCGGCCCTGAACCGGAAAATCAGCGCTCAGTCGACCGGAGCGAAATCTTCCTTGCCCACACCGCAGATGGGGCAGAGCCAGTCGTCGGGGATGTCCTCGAAGGCCGTGCCGGGAGCGATTCCGCTGTCGGGATCGCCCTCTTCAGGGTCGTAGACATAGCCGCAGGCTTCGCATTCATACTGTTGCATCGCACTTCTCCATGAGCCTGGCGCCCACCGTGGCGCCCAGCGCTCGGCATTGCCGCAGGGAGGCGGCGTCGGGCATGTAGCGCACGCGCACACCTGGCGCGGCCAGCTCGACGCCGATCTCCTGCAGCTGTTTCTCGAGGATCTTGGTCGCTACGTCGGGCAGGGCGCCGCTGTGATCGATGCGGATCGATTCGACAGCTCTATCCATGGCCAATGCCTCGACGATGGAAGCGCGGCTGTATGCCGCGCCTCGGCTCGCTCGCCGTATCTCCGTCCGCGGGGAGCCTCAAGCGCTCCAGAGGCCGTGCAGGTTGCAGAACTCGCGGGCCTGCAGCTGCTCGTCCTCCACCGGGAAGAAGGCCTCGGGGGCGTCGCCCGGCTTCAGGAACTGGCGGTAGCTGCGCTCGCCGGCGATCACCTGAATCCACTGGATCCAGTGGGCGTCCAGCATGGGGTGATCCACGTTGCCCACCTTGACCTTGACGCCGCCAGCGACTCTCTCCAGCACCGGCACGTGCTTGTTTGTGGCGGGATCGGCGGTCTGCTCCTCCATCAGAGTCATGGCTTCGCCGCAGCAATGCAGGTCGCCGCCACCGGCACTCAGCACCTCGACGGTGATTCCGCAGTGCTGGCACTTGTAGACTTGCCTGGGTTCGACGGACATGGTTCGCTCCTTCTTCGTTGGGTGTTCAGGAGTGGTCGGCGAGCCAGGAAGACACGCCTTCGGCGGTGGGGACCATGCCCTCATCGCCCTGCTGCCAGTTGACCGGGCAGACCTCGCCGTGCTCCTCGGTGAACTGCAGCGCCTCGAGCATGCGCAGGGCTTCGGCGACGTTGCGACCCAGGGAGAGGTCGTTGATCACGCTGTGACGCACGATGCCCTCGCGGTCGATCAGGAAGAGCCCGCGCAGGGCCACGGCGCCACCGGAGAGCACGCCATAGGCCTCGGCGATGCTCTTGTCAAGGTCGGAGACCAGCGGGTAGCGGATGTCGCCGATGCCGCCTTGGGAGGGGGCGGTCTTCTTCCAGGCCAGGTGGGTGAAGTGGGAGTCCACCGAGACGCCAATGACCTCGGCGTTCTTCTCACGGAAGCTGTCGAGGGCCTTGTCGAAGGCGACGATCTCGGAGGGGCAGACGAAGGTGAAGTCCAGCGGGTAGAAGAAGAGCACGACGTACTTGCCGCGGAAGTCCGAGAGCTTCAGCTCGCGGAAGTCGTTCTCGGCCATCACGGCCTGGGCGGCGAAGTCGGGGGCTTGCTGGGTGACGAGGGTAGACATGGTCGCTCCTTGCGTGGCCTGTTCAAGGCCGTGTTCTCTGGTTTTTCTCGTGGATTCTCGGGCGCAGAGCTCCCGCAGGAGGCGGGCTGCGCCCCATCGTTCTGAAAGCTGTCGCTTCTGATCCGGCAGTTGGATCCCGGACCTAGTTTTCCTGGAAGATGTTCTCGTCGTACTCGACCTCGAAGCGCAGCTTGTGCTTGGCCTCTTCCTGGGCCAGGTTCAGCAGCAGCCGCTTGAGCTCGGGATCGTCCATCTTCTCGGCCAGGTCGGAGTAGAGGCGGAAGGCGGCCTTCTCCTTCTTGGCGGCGATGATCAGGGCGTCCTGGTAGGTCAGATCCTCGTTGGGCTCGATCTCCACCAGGTAGTCGCTGATCTTGAGGTCGGCGACGGCCTGGACGGTGGTGTCGGAGAAGCCCTGCACGAGCGCGCGCTCCAGGGCGGCCTTGTGGCCCAGCTCCTCCTGGGCGAAGCTCAGCAGCACATCCCGCATCCAGGGGCGCTCGACCTTCTCGGCCAGCTCCTGGTAGAACTTGGCGGCGGCTGCTTCTTCGGCGATCGCGAACTGCATGATGTCGTACTTGTTGCTCATCTCACTGTCTCCGTCTGGGTATGGGATTGGGGTTGCGGGGGCGCTGCGTTTCGGCGGCGCGTTTACGGCTGATGGGTGTAGTAGCAAAGGGCGTGCCAGCCAGTGGCAGTCTGCAGAAAATAGTATAGCAAAGGAGGAAAACGGCGGAATACACTTCTGGGCTGTCTCGTGGTGCAGCGCCTCGCCTGTCTCGTGAGACGCTCGACTGTCTCAATTTCGAGCGAGACAGCGCGCGTGAGACAGACCTGACGGCCCATGGCGCAGCGCGCGTGACGCTGCGGACGAGACGAAGCGCGGTTCAGTCCCACTTGCCTGCCGCCTTGTGGCGATCGCATTCCGCCTCTGCCATCATCCGCAGCTTGTAGGCCGAATCGCGAAGAACTCCGTAGATGATTCCGCAGGAGGGGTCGTCGCGTTGGCCGTCGCCCTCATCTGCAAGAGCCAGCATCTCCTGCGTCAAGCGCAGCAGGCGGAGGAGGTTTTGATTGTTGGGTCTTGTCATCTTCTCTCTTTCCGATCCCGGGCTGCGAGAGATCGCAGCTTGTGTATTCGCGGCACCCCTTTTGCAAGCTGCATGCCAGCGGCCACGATCTGTTGCGCGGGATAGAATGGCAGCTCACCGGAGGAGACGGCAAGTGCGCTTACGATGCCCGGGGCAGGACACGCGGTTCTGGGGTCCGCAGGATATCTTCGAGGAAACATGCCCGTTTTGCGGCGTTCTGGTGGAGTTCTTCAAGGACGACCCCAGCCGGCCTTGTCAGGGCTGCGGGAAGGAACTTCCCAATCCGCGCCTCGACCGAGGCTGCGCCAACTGGTGTCCGGAGGCCGAACGCTGCCTGGCCGGCCCGCTTCTTGCTTCAGAGGAATGAGAACTCGGCCGCTGGCCGAAATCTCCTTCCTGGAGCATGCATGCCTCCCAGAGCCGCCATCGCCCGCGCCTTCGCCCTCCGAGACCGCCAGGCCCTGCTGCGCCTGGCCCACGGGCGGCCCTCCCGCGTGTTGCGCTACCTGCACAGCCGCCTCTTCAGCGCCGATCCCCTCGAGAAGAGCGCCGCGCTGGACGCCATGGGCGCGCTGCTGCAACAGCCCGAGCTGGTCTCCCACGCCAAGGCGCTGGACCTGCTGCGGCGCTTTTTGTGGGCGCTGAACGACGAGTCGGGCGCAGTGCCCTTCGGTATGCCCGAGGGCATCGGCGAGGTGCTGGCCGTGCGCCCCGAGCTGCAGGAGGAGTTCCTGCCCATCCTCTGCTCGTTCCTGACCGAAGAGGAGATGCTGCAGACCGGTCCGGTGGAGCGCGGTGTGATGTGGGCCCTGGGCCGGGTCGGCTCCCCTGCAGCGCGCTGCTGTCCGCAGGCCATGTCCGAGCTGGCCCTGGCCGCCCGCGAGCACGAGGATCCCGAGACCCGGCGCACGGCCCGCGAGGCCAGGCGGCGCATCGGGATTTGAGGGGGGCTAGGCCAGGCGCCCCAGCGCCAGCATCAGCGCGTGGGCGTGCTCCCTCTCCATCTCCGCCAGCTGCAGCAGGACTGCGCGCAGCTCGGCTTCCTGGGTCCGGGAGGCCAGGCCGCGGTAGAGGTCGTAGGCCTTGAACTCGATCTCCAGCGCCAGCTCCAGCAGCTCGGTCTGGCCCTGGCGGGGCATGGCTCGGGCCATGCCGATCACCTCTTCCAGCTCGAGCCCGCTCTCGAGCAGGTCGCCCGGCAGCGACTCGTAGACGGAGAGGAAATCGTCGGCCGTCGTGACGCCCAGCGCGCAGCGCCGCTCGTGCAGCAGGCGGGCGTGGGAGACCTCGATCTGGCCCAGCTGCGCGATCAGGGGGCTCAGCGGGCCCGCCTCGAACCGCCCCGCCAGGGCAGCGTACATGCGCTCGGCGCCCTTCTCCAGGTTCATGGCCTGCAGCAGGAGCTGCGCCTCGTCGACCTGCAGCGAGAGGACCGCCAGGTTCGGAAAGGCGAAGGATTTCTCTCCGCTCCAGGCCCGAATGCCGCCCTCGAGGTTGCCGATGCCCTGCAAGCCGGCCTGGGTGGCCAGCCAGGCGGCTCGCTGCGAGCGCCGTCCGGTCAGGCAGTAGAAGATCTTGTTGGCCTCGGGCATGCGGGCCAGCTCGTCCAGGCGGTGTTCCAGCTCCGGCAGGGGGAGAAGGCGCGCGCCGGGCAGGTGCTGCTGCTCGTACTCCTGAGGTTGGCGCACATCGATCAGAAGGTAGTCGGCTACAGGGCGCTGCGAGATCCACTGCCGCAGCTGATCGGGCGAGAAGGTCGCTACGGCTTCAGCCTGGCGTTCGAATTCCGCCGGGTTGTTCGCAGACATGGCTTGCCCGCTGTCAGAGGGGGTGGCGGTTGAGAAAGCGGTACAGGGTGGCGCGCCCCACGCCCAGCAGCTCGGCGGCGCGCAGCTTGTTGCCTCCGGTTTGTTCCAACGCGCGCCGCACGGACTCCACGTCGAGCTTGCGGCGCCGCTTGGGGCTGGTCTGGGTCGTGGCTTGCGGGGCCCTGGTAGGCGCAGGGGGGGCGGTGGGACCGGCCGGCTTGCTCTCGCTCACCTCCGGCGGCAGGTGCTCAGGCGCGACCGGTGCTCCCAGGCTGCGCACCGCGGCGTACTGCAGGGCGTTGACCAGCTCGCGCACGTTTCCGGGCCATGGGTAGCGCCGCAGCACCTGCATGGCGGCCGGGGACAGGCTGAGCTTGCGGCCGAGCTCGGCCTCGATCTCCTTGGCCACATGCTCGACCAGCAGGGGGATGTCCCCGTCTCTCCTGCGCAATGGGGGCAGTTGGATGGGCACGACGCAGAGCCGGTAGAACAGGTCCTGCCGGAAATCACCCGTGCGCACCATGCTGCGCAGGTCGCGGTTGGTGGCGCTGACGATGCGCACGTCGGCCTTGATGGGCCGTTCGCCGCCCACCCGCTCGAAGGTCTTCTCCTGCAGCACGCGCAGCAGCTTGACCTGAAAAGCCGGCGTGAGCTCACCCACCTCGTCCAGAAAGAGCGTGCCGCCCCGCGCCAGCTCGAAGCGGCCCCGTTTCTCGCGCACCGCGCCTGTGAAGGCGCCGCGCACATGGCCGAAGAGCTCGCTCTCCAGGATGTGCTCCGGCAGCGCGCCGCAGTTGATGGGCACGAAAGGCCCCTTGCTGCGCGGGCTCTCTTCGTGGACCGCGCGGCTGACCAGTTCCTTTCCCGTGCCCGTCTCGCCGCTGACCAGCACGGGGTAGCCCGTCGGCGCCACCTGGCGAATCGCGGCGTAGACGTCCTGCATGGGCTCCGATGCGCCGCTGATGCCCCGGAAGGAGGTCACGCCCGGGACAGCGTGCCCGCGCAGCTTCGTCTGGGGTTGGACGACAGCCAGGGCATGGCTCTCCTGGCCTTCGCACAAGGTGGACATCACCATGCGCAGGTTGCGGGGATCGCCGCTGGGGTCAGAACGCAGCAGGTCCTTCTCGTGCCGTAGGACGGTCCCAGGCGGCCCCTGGACGTTGCCGTCCGGGTATTGGCATTGCTGTCCGCAGAATCCCGTCGGCGGAAAGACCTGGTGGCAATCGCGGCCCAGGACATCTGCGCGGCACAGCGCGGTGAGGCGCTCGGCCGCCCGGTTGAAGACGTATATGCGCCGCTGCTCGTCGTGGGCGATGACCGCCTCGTCCAGCCCGTCGTAGACCCGATCGGCCCGCCGTCGCGCCTCCAGCAGCGCTTGCAGGTAGCCGTCGCCCAGCAGGCTCTCGACCTTGAGACGCAGCTCATCGCGCAAGGAGCGGTAGGCCTGGCGCCTGCGCAGGGGAGAGGCCGAGGTCAGGCCCTGGTCGACCACCCGCCAGCGTAGCTGGGCGGGGTACCCCGGCAGGTCCGGCCTGGGCGGGGGATCGGCGCTGGTGGCGATGGAGATGGCCAGGTCGTAGGACGGGGCGTCCTGTTCCTCGGGATCAGAGATGCCCAGACCCAGCTCGGCCAACACCTGCTCGGCCTCAGGAGCCGTGCCTTCGGCGTGCACCAGGGCCTCCCCGTCGAGCCGATTCCGCAGCAGGCTGGCGGCCATGGCTGCGGAGCCGGCCACCTGCTCATCCAGGAAGACAATGCGCGGCAAGGAAAGCAAGTCGCTCCTCCGTGGGCGCCAGAAGGCATCTCATACCTCGCGCGTCCGATCTCCGCTCACCTGGATCCCGTGCTATCAGGGAACCAGGCGTGGCGGCGCGTTGCCTGAACGAACGAGCGCCCCCAAGGGATCGCCAGCACGAGGATGGACCATGGCCCATACGTTCGCACGCTCCGTGGTCGTAGGGTCGACCTGCGGCATATTGACGGCCTGTAGCGCCCGGCTGCCGCCAGCCACCAGCCTGGCAGCGGAGCCAGCCGCTCCGCAGGCGCAGGAACAGGCCTCCCAGCCGGAC
>CAYVQL010000048.1:0-47792 GCA_964454135.1 uncultured Enterobacterales bacterium
GACGATCGGCTCGACGATCGCTGCGACAAGCTCCCTCCCCAATACGATATCGTCGTCGAGAAAGAGCAGGAAATCGCCTTGCGCCTTTTCGATGCCGGAAAGGACCGCTTCGCTCTTGCCGCGGTGGCAAGTGTGCCGGACTACGTGAATGCTCGAATGCCGCGTGACCAAATCCGCGAGGATCTCCGCCGTGCCGTCATCGCTGGCGTCGTCGATGTAGACGACCTCGTAGACGAATGGCGCTGCATCTAGCTCCTGGCATGTTCCGATGCAGGTGTCTTGGATGTGAACCGCGGCATTCCGCACGGGGATGAGTACGGACAACAAGGCGGACTGGGCGCCATCCGGATCTGGTGGCCCGCCGTCCTTGGAAGTGCTGGCATGGATCGGTGACAGCGAGGCACCGCTTCTTGCGTATAGGTAGCGTCGTCGCGAATCGAATATATAATGCAGCGACCGAGCGGACGGCAGCAGAGAGATGAGCGGAGTCAGGAACATCCCGAAACTGGATGCAGGCTGGTCATGGATGATGGCCCTCCGGGGCCTGTCCCTTGCGCTCCTGGATATGGCAACGGCGTTTCTTGGTGTGTATGCCGCTTGGTGGCTTCGCGCGCACGGCCCTCTCTCGAGCGTGGGGGAGCTGCCGGAGATCGCCACGCATGTGCGCTTGGTATTGCCCGGAATGGCGCTCTGGATACTCGCCCTGGCTTTGGTGGGCGCGTACTCCTTCTCCGAATCCAATCGCGGGGGCGCCATCGGCGTCAGCGTGTTCTTGGCAGCCGTGGTGGCCGCTGTGGCGTTTGCGCTCGCTGGAGCGGTGTCCGGTTCCTATCGCGTTGGCTTCACCGTCTCCCGAGCGCTCATCCTGCTCTCGTTGGTGTTCGCGGTTTGCGGGGCCTGGTTTGGCAGGTTTCTCGTCCAGGCCGTTCTGTACCGCTTGTGGAAACACGGAATCGGTAGGAAACGCTCCCTCGTCATCGGCGCGGAAGGGTTGAACAGGGAGATGCTCGCGGACGCTCTGCCCGCTGCGAGCAGGAATCTGCAATACGAAGGGAAGGGATTCGCGTTCGATCCTGCTCCCGACGGAGATGGACCTGCGCTGGACCAGATCGATGAGCTGGTCTATGTGGGGGCGTTGGATGAGGCCAGGGACATCCCGCTCTTCTTCGACGTCCTTCAGAGAGGTCTCGAGGTCTGGTGGGTCCTGCCGCGCTACGAAGGCAGCGTCGCATTCAGCGAGCGGTCCTTCTACGGAATTCGGGCACATCACTTCAGGTGGGGTCTGGCCACCAGGGTCGGCCTCGTGGCCAAACGCGTCGTCGACCTGTTCATTGCCTCCTCCGGCCTCCTGTTGAGCGTACCCCTGCTGGGTCTGTTGGCTCTTCTGATCAAGATCGAAGATGGGGGTCCGTGCCTGTTCACCCAGGAGCGAGTAGGCAAGGACGGCAAGCTGTTCACGATGGTGAAGCTGCGGAGCATGAAGGTCGACGCGGAATGCGCGGGAGAGGGACAGCGCAATCACGCCGAGGGACCACTCACCCGGATCATGCACGACCGTCGCGTGACTCGCATCGGAATGTTCATGCGCCGCCATAAACTCGACGAGATCCCGCAATTCTACAACGTGCTGCTGGGTAAGATGAGCGTTGTGGGCCCCCGTCCTGCTCTCCCTGCAGAGGTGGTTGAGTATGAACCTTGGCAGAAACTCCGACTGCGGGTCCTGCCCGGAATCACGGGTCCATGGCAGGTCGACAAAGACAGACGATGGCGCTTCCTCGAGATGGTGGCGCTCGATGTCAAGTACATCCTGGAGAGGTCTTTCGCCCGTGAAATGGCGATTATCGTCAGCACACCTGTGGCAATGTGGAAGGGGCGTTGAACGCCTGCACTGCCACGGGGATCGCCCGCGCGTGAGAAAGCGCGGCGAATTCAGCCCCCCGTGCCCCTGAAGCGCTGCTCCTCGTCGCGGAACAGGAAGTTGAAGGTCGTCAGCGAGCCGTAACAGCGGGAGATGTGTACCTGCAGCTCAGCCCTTTCCTTGACGCCCAGGGCGCGGTGGTTGTTGATCTTCTGCTCCAGCACGCGCAGCTTCTCCCGCACCGCCGTGACCTTCTTGAAGAGCGTGGCGACGGTGACTTCTTTGACCAGGCGACCCTGGCCGTCCTCGAAGATCACCCGGCCCTCGGCCATGCGGTCGGAAAGGCGCACATCGGCGCCACCGGCCTCTTCCTGCATGCCCTGCCGCACGGCATCCACCACCAGGTCGTAGATCTCTTCCGCGTCCATCGAAGCTGCCTCCAGCTGGGGGGCTGGGGAGCATAGCTGGAGGGGGGTGGGGGGACCAGCTAGCCCGGCCCGTACCCTCGTGGATGCCCCCGATGCCAGCGCCAGGCCGTCTCCACGATGGCCTCGGCGCTGTCGTAGCGCGGTTGCCAGCCCAGGACGCGGCCGATCTTCTCGGAGGATGCCACCAGGCGGGCCGGATCGCCGGGGCGGCGGGGCGCCTCGACGGCGGGGATGGCGTGGCCGGTCACCTTGCGGGCGACCTGCAGCATCTCCAGCACCGAGTAGCCCGACTCGCTGCCCAGGTTGAACACGTCGGGACCGCCCCCTGCGCGCAGCCAGTCGGCGGCCAGCAGGTGAGCTTCGGCCAGATCGTCCACGTGCACGTAGTCGCGCACGCAGCTGCCGTCGCGCGTGTCGTAGTCGGTGCCGAAGACCGAGAAGCGCTCGCGCTGGCCCAGGGCGGTCTGCAGCAGGATGGGGACCAGGTGGCTCTCGGGACGGTGGGCCTCGCCGATTTCGCCCGAGGGATGGGCGCCAGCGGCGTTGAAGTAGCGCAGCGCCGCCGAGCGCAGGCCCCAGGCCTGGTGGCAGTCCTGTAGCATGAGCTCCACGAAGAGCTTGGTTCGGCCGTAGGGGCTGGTGGGATTCGTGGCGTCCTGCTCGTGGATGGGAACGCGCTCCGGCTCTCCGTAGACCCCGGCGCTGGAGGAGAAGACGAAGCGCCGCACGCCCTGACGCCGCATGGCCATCAGCAGCCGTCCGGTCTTGGCCACGTTGTTGTCGTAGAAGGCCAGGGGCTGGTTGACCGATTCTCCCACCTCGATCAGGGCGGCGAAGTGCATCACGCAGTCCACCTGCCGCGCGGCCAGCAGGTCGGCCACCTGATCGACATCGCCCAGGTCGCCCTCCACGAGCTCGGCGCCCTGCAACGAGGCGCGGTAGCCGCGGGACAGGTCGTCCAGCACCAGCACGCGCTCCCCGCGGGCTCGCAGGGCCTTGACCACGTGGGAGCCGATGTAGCCGGCGCCTCCGACGACGAGGGTGTGGCGCATCTGTCTCACCTCTGCGTGCTGCGGTGGGAGCCGCGCCACCGCGGCACGGCGCTGCCCCTGTAGGTATCCTCGCCGCGGAGCAGTTGCGATAGAGTGCTTGCGTCTCGTCCGGATGCCCGCCATGCCCTCGCCCCGTCAAAGCGCCGCCATCGCAGCTGCGCTCTACCTGGCCCTGGCGCTGGCTGTCACCTGGCCCCTGTTGCTGGTGGCGGGCAGCCACGTGACGGGGGGCGCCCAGTCCGACGTCTGGGCTCACCTGTGGGGTTTCTGGCGTACGGAGAAGGCGCTCTTCGTGGAGCACGCGCTGCCCTACCAGGAAGGCCACCTGAACCACCCTTACGGAGGCAGCCTGTACCACGTGGACCTGCTGAACAGCCTGTTCATGCTGCCGCTGAGCGCGCTCTTCGGGCGGGCGCTGGGCTACAACCTGCTGCTCTGGGGGCAGCTGGTGGCGGGCGGCCTGGCCATGTTCCTGCTGGCTCGTCGCTTCGTGCAGCGCGCGGCCCCCGCCTTTCTGGCCGGCGTGGGCTTCGCTTTTTGCTCCTATTTGCTCAGCTTCCCCCTGGCATCCGGAGTCTCGGAGCGCCTGAACATCGTATGGATCCCGCTCTTCTTCCTGGCCTTCGTGCGCATCCTGGACCGGGCACGTCCGCGCTGGTTCCTGCTGGCCGGGCTGTCATTCCTGTTGGCCACCCTGGGTTGCTGGAAGTTCGGGCTCTTCCTCTACATGCTGTCCTGCGCTTTCTCGCTCTACCTGCTGCTGCGGTTGCCCCTGGCGCGCTGGTTGTCGAAGGAGCCCCCCCGGCGAACCCTGGGCCGCGCCCTCGCGGGCCTGGTGGGCCTGAAGCTGCTGCCCCTGGCCCTGGTCTGCGCCCTGGCCGCCGCGCCCCTGGCCCTGCTGGCCGCTGGCTCGGTGCAGAGCGAGGGGGCCATCCTGCCTCGCATCTCCACCATCCTGTGGGACGGCCAGGCCTCGGTGGGGGCCGAGGCCGGTCAGCTGCTGCACGAGACCAACCTCTTCACGGTCTGGGATTTCTTCTCGCCCAGCACTGCCAGCCTGCGGGTCACGCATCACCACGACCTGCTCTACCAGGGCATCTACCTGGGCCTGGGCTTGGCGCTGTTGGCGGCGGTCTCGCTCGTCTCCAGGGTACGTTGGGCGCGCTTCTTCTTTCCCGCCGCTCTGCTCTTCGCGGTCTTGAGCCAGGGGCCATGGATCGTCTTCGGCGAAGGGGGTGCGCAGCACGCCTCCTGGCTCTACTTCGCCGTGGCCAGGGCGGTGCCCTTCTTCACGGCCATGCACGCCCCCTGGGAGTACTCGCTGTTGACCGCCTTCTGCCTGTCCCTGGGGGCCGCATTGGGCCTGGATCTGCTCTTGGCGCGCCTGCAGCGCCCCCGGCTGCGCAGTTCCGTGGGCTGGTCGGTGGCAGTCCTGGTGAGCGCCGAGCTGCTGCTGGTCAATCCTGCGCCCGTGCCCGTGCCCCTGGCCGAGGTGCGCATCCCCAGCTTCTACCAGCAGCTGGCCCGGGAACAGGGCGAGTTCGCGGTCTTCGACTTCCCGCCCCAGCGAGCGGACACCGGGCTGGTGCCCGAGACCTACTTCCTCTACCAGACCGTGCACAAGCGTCCCATTCCCTATGGCATCAACGAGTGTTGGCTGACCAAGGACGCCTTCTGGAATCAGCTGGTGCGCCTGGCACCCGGCCAGCCCCTGCCCCGGGCGGACCAGGAAGAGCACGCGCTCGAGTTCCTGGCCGAGCACAGCTTCCGCTACTTCGTGCTGCACAAGGAGAACGTGCGTGCGCCCGCGTTGCAGGGCTACCTGGCCTACTTCGGGCGCATCTTCGGCCAAGCCGTGCACGAGGACGAGCAGCTGGTGGCCTATCGCGTGCCCGGGACTTGAGCGCTACCAGTCGAAATCGGTGGGATCCAGCAGGTAGAGCGCGCCGATGGGGTCGCCCGCGGCGTCCGCTCCGGGGTGCCCCGGCGCGCCCAGCAGCAGCTCGGGCCAGCCATCGCCGCTGATGTCGTAGGAGCCCACCGCCGTGTAGGCCAGCAGGGAGTCGTCGACGCCGTTGAGCTGGACAGGCAGCATCTCGGTGGTGTACAGCACGGCCGGATCGGCGCAGCCGTAGATCACGGTGGCGAAGCCCTGCTCCGACTCGTCCTCCAGGGGGTAGGCCCCCAGGACCAGGTCGTCGAACTCGTCGCCGTTGAAGTCGCTGCCCAGCTGCGCCGGGAAGGAGGGGTAGTCGTCCAGGTAGGGGTTGGCCAGCGTGATGGCGCTCAGGAGCACGTCGTGGGTCATCTGTCCGCCGCCACCGTTGATGATCATGTCGCCGGAGAGCACGAGGACGATGTAGTTGCCCAGGTCGTCCGCCGCGTCCGCCACCACGTCGTGGTAGCCGTCGCCGTCCAGGTCGCCGCCTGTCAGCAGCATGTGCATTCCGAGCTCGTCCATTGTGCCGGGATCGCCGTAGACCGTCATGCCCAGGTCCTTCAGGTAGACCTCTCCGGAGAAGGAGTCGAAGGAGGCGGACGGGCAGACCGCCAGCGCGCCGGCTCCATCGGGTGTCACGGGAGCTCCCAGGAGCAGATCGGGCTCACCGTCCGGCATGATGTCGCCCAGGCCGGGTCGCAGCGTGCCTACCTCCTGATGGTCCTCGTCGCCCCAGATGGTCATGTGGGCGTCGGCGGCCGTGAGCTGGGCCGGCGTGATCAGTTCCTCCGGGGCGGGGCTGAGGAGCAGGTAGACCGCGCCCTCGTCGTAGGTGGAGGGGACGATGTTGGGGTCTGCGGCTGGATCGCAGAAGGCCAGGTCGCCGCCCTCTGCGCCGTCCAGGTTGCCCAGGCTGGCCATCTGACCGTAGCCCGCGCCCAGCTCGTCGCCGCCGATCTTCAGGGAGTAGTCGGCGGAGGAGATCTCCCAGCCCTGGTTGCCGGTCTTGACGGCTTTCTGCTCCATCTCGGTCGACAGGAAGACGTAGATGGAGCCGGAGATGGAGGAGAAGCGGGCCGGCGCCTCGACCATGATCTCGGGGAAGCTGTCGCCGTCCACGTCCTCAGCCCAGGCCACGGCGGCGCCGAAATCCTCCTCCAGGGCCGAGGTGTGGACGATGCGTAGCTGGGAGACCGCGGAGACCGAGGCCTCCAGCGTGCTGGGGGTGGTGCCCGGCACCACGTGCACGGCGTAGGAGTTGGTTCCTGCGGCGTCACCGCCGATGGGGGCCGCCACCAGGAGATCGTCGAACCCGTCGTCGGCCAGCTCGAAGCCGCTGTAGTAGCTGGCGCCAGCCTCCAGCAGGTCGGCGCCGTAGGGCGAGAAGGCCAAGCCGAAGCCGCGGAACGAGGAGGTGGCATCTCCCAGCAGGCCGCTGTGCAGCTCCTCCAGGTCCAGGTCCTCAGCCACCCAGGGGGCCTCGTCGTTGATGCCGTCGCAGTCGTTGTCCTGCCAGTCCCAGATCTCCTGGGCGCCGCTGTAGACAGAGGTGTTCAGGTCGTTGCAGTCGGTTCCGTCGTGGTCCTGGGGACAGTCGGTGGAGACCCCGCCCTGGCATTCCTCACCGTCGCCGTCCTGGTCGAAGTCGTTGCCGCCGTAGCAGTCCTGATCCAGCCCGTCGTACCAGATCTCGGGCGCGCCGAGGTAGGCCTCGGGGTCGGTGTCGTCGCAGTCGTCGCCGTACCCCGCGCCGTCCTGGCCGTCCCCGTCCTGGTCGAAGTCGCTGCCCCCGTCGCAGTCGCTGTCCACGCCGTCGTACCAGATCTCGGTGGCCGCCGGGGTGATCTGGGCGTCCTTGTCGTCGCAATCGGTGCCCTCGTGATCGCTGGGGCAGCCCTCGGACACGCCTCCCTGGCACTCCTCGCCATCGCCGTCCTGGTCGAAGTCGTTGTCCCCCTGGCAGTCGCCGTCCACGCCGTCGTACCAGGTCTCCTCGGCGCCCGGATGGACTGCGGGATCGTCGTCGTCGCAGTCGGTCTCGTAGTCGTGGCCGTCGCCGTCGAAGTCCTTGGCGGGCGGCGACTGCAGGCAGGCGGCGGACAGCAGCAGGGGCAGGAACAAGCGGCCTCCTCTCCACCCCACCATAGCCGAGACACGCGCCCGGGAGAAGGGCGGATTCTCAAGGAGCGATCTGGCCGAGGTGGGCATTGACAGGATAAAATGGCGCTGCATATCGCGATCTGGCGGTCCCATGTTCCACTCCGACTCGACGGCAGGCAAGCGCGAGGGCAGAACCTTGATGGCCGCCCTCTGCCTGCTGCTGCTCTGTGCCTGCAGGAAGGGGGTGCCAGAGGCGCAGCCCGACGGTGAGCAGGAGCTTGCACAGTTCTACCAGGACATGGTGCGCAGCTGCGCACAGCGCAAGGTGGACATTGCCCGCGAGTACGTCGCCCGGGGCCTGGAGAGCGCAGCGCCTGCGCCCCGCGTGGAGCTCGAGCTGGAGCCCCAGGTGACCACCGAAACCCGCGGCATGGATCCTGGGGCTGGCATCGTCTCGCGCCCCGAGCCGGGCTTCGAGGGCCAGCTGCAGGTGGAGGAGAGCACGCTGGCCCCCGATCCTCCGGCGCGACCCGCGCGCATCGTGCTGGTCCCCGAGTACGTGCCCGGCCAGTCCGCCGAGGCGGACCAAGCCCTGCTGCAGGTGGATCAGGTGCTGGAGAAGCTGCAGCAAGCATGGCGCAGCTACCAGCAGGCGCCCGAGACCCGCGACGCCCTCTTGCAGGAGCTGGAGCTGACGCGCGCGCTCTGCCTGGAGTGAGCTGCCAGCAGGTGAAGCACGGGCTGTCCACGGGATAGAACTTCGTATGCGTTGCCTGCTCGTCGCTGCTGTCGCCCTGCCGCTGCTGGTCTGCAGCCCAGCGGATGTGTCCGCGGAGCCGCCCAGGCTGGACGAGCCCGCGCAGGCCCTGGAGGCCTTCCTGCGCACACGTGCCTCTTCGGATCCCGAGCAAGAGGTGATCTTCCACTGGAGCGGCAGCATCCACGAGCTGCTGCCCGGCGCCTCCCAGGCCAGCCGGCAGCCCTTGCTGCGCTTCGAGGGCTTCAACGTGGTTCGTGCCGTGCCCCTCGAGGAAGGGGGCTGGCGCCTGCTGAGCAGGGAGATCACCCTCTACCAGGACCCCGACGGGCAGCGCATCGACTGCTGGAAGGACCCTGCTGCGCCCGCGGACGAGGCCCCGCGTGCGGTGCTGCACACGCGCAACGACCCGGTGAACTTCGACCTGGGCGCGCCCAGCCACAGGGTGGTCGACGATCGGGTGGTGTGGAGCTTGGCCCTGCCCCTGAACTACGCCTCGCCCCTGCCCGTGGCCGACTACCCGCAGAATTCGGCTGGGGACAGGTATCAGAGCGTGGAGCTGTTCGACTTCGAGGTGAGCCTGGATGCCTTGGCGGATGCCTCGTCCCCCAGCATCCCCGCCCGGGTCACGTGGTCGCGGGTGGGCCAGTGGCTGCCCTGGATGGGGCGCGGGCAGCAGCCCGGCTGGCTGGTCTACCACGCCAACGGCCAGAAGATCGGCAGCTGGGGCCAGCTGCCCGAGTCGCTGCGGTCCTGGGTGCTGGAGCATGCCCCGGCCTACCAGCATGCCCCGGAGCAGGACCTGAGTCCCAACCAGACCAGCTGGACCGTGTTCCGTCAGGCGGCCTCCGCCGGGGAGCTGCCTGGGGTGTGCGAACCGGGCGGATGAGCTGGGACGGATCGCCGTTCACCCGTCATGCCGGTCCGCCATGCCTACGCAGCCTGCGCCTCAGGCCCGCTCGATGCGCAGCCAGATCTGTTGGTTGACCACGTGCCTCGGCAGCTCCCGCACGGCCAGACCGCGTTCGTCGCAGGCGGCCTTGATCCAAGCGGGCGCATGGCCCACCAGTCCGCCGAAGGGTGAGCGCTCGCTGCGGCCAACCCAGTCCTCCCCCAGGTAGTCCTGCTCCGGAAGCCGGGCCGGCAGGTACGAGGTCAGGAAGACCGCGTCCTGCGTGCTGTTGGCCAGGAAGCCGTCGAGCATGGTCAGGATCTGGGGCTTGGACGAGTGGGTCCAGACGGACCGCGCCACCATGAAGTGGAAGCGCTCCCCGAAGACGGACAGGTCGAAGCGGGCGTTGTGGTCCAGGCGGGGCTGCTTGCGGGCCTGCAGGTCCTCACCGACCACGTGCTCGAGGCCGAAGCGCAGGCGCGTCCGGTGCGGCTCGATGCCGCAGTAGTGGCCCGGCTCGAGCACCTTCATCAGCCAGACTCCTGCGCGAAGCGCCCCGCAGCCGATGTCCAGCACACGGTGCTGGCACTCCAAGCCCTCCTCCAGCATGGCGATCAGCTGCATCTGCCCGAGCTCCACGAAGCTCTCCGCCGGGCCGCCCAGGAAGGTGACCTGGGCGAAGAGGTTCATGCGTTGCTGCAAGCCGAGCGGCACAGGCGCTTGCGCGATCCGGTCGGCGACCATGGCGATGGCGCGGGACTCGGCCTGGTCCGCGGCGTCGAGATCTCCGATGGCCCGTAGCACCCGGCCGCGCACCGCCCAGACCTGGGGCAGGTCGGGGGCGAACTCGAGCATGGCCCCGCTGAGCTTGCGCGCCCCTGGCGCGTCTCCCGCTTTCACCGCCTGGTAGGCCGCCTGGATGGCGTCACGGACCAACGCGTCCCGCTGCTCGGATGGAGGCGCGGCGCGAACCGCGCCCTCGGACTGGGCATCGGTGTCGGTGGCGGAGGGAAGGGGGTCTTCGTCATTGCTCATGCGATCCTCATGGATTTTGTCGGTGCCGAGAGCGACAAGTTAACCGGAATGGCCCGATCTCCAAGTTGGCCCTATGCTCCCCATCGCCCTGCTCGGCGCCCTCGCTTGTCGGTCCGACTCGGTGGCCGACCCTGTCGCGGCGCTCCCCCCGCTCCCCGCCCACCAGGTCCACGCCTCCCCCCAGGAGGCCTTCCGCCAGGTGCTGGCCCTGCAGCCGCGGGTGCTGGGCATCGGGGAACACCACGCCACCACCGACGGTCCGGCGGTGCCCTCGGCCTGGCCACGCCCGATGCTCGCCTGGCACTCTACGGCGGCGCCGTGCACAACGACCTGCAGCCCCGGGCCGGCCTGGAAGCCAATAGCTACGGCCCGGCCCTGCGCGAGCAGGCGGGCCAGGCCTACGTGGAGCTGGACCTGTATGTGCCCGAGCTGGTGCTGGGCCAGGAGGCGTCGATCCAGGAGCCCTGGTATCCACTGGCGGAGCGCGCCGTAGGGCCGGATCGGGCCCTGCTCCACACGCGCGGGCCGCGCAGCTTCGTCCTGCTGCTGCCTACGACAGCTAGGGAATGATCCCGTACTCTTTCATGCGGCGCCACAGCGTGGAGCGGCTGATGCCCAGGGCGCGGGCCGTGCGCTGGCGGTTCCAGCCGTTGGCGTTCAGCGCGGCCAGCAGCTTCTCGCCTTCGACGGGCAGCGCGCCCTCGGCTTCGTCGTCGACCGCCGCCGAGAGGATGACGCGCGTGGAGGGCTTGAGCCTGGCTCCGGGCGAAGAGGTCAGGGGGGACCTGGAAGGGGAGAGCACCTCGGGGGGCAGGTGCTCCTTGCCGATACGTGGTCCGTGACAGAGCACCAACGCGCGCTCCAGGATGTTCTCCAGCTCGCGCACGTTGCCGGGGTAGTCGTAGGCGTACAGGCGATCCAGCGCAGCGGACGAGATGCCGTCCACACTGCGCCCGCGCTTCAGACAGATGCGGAGTAGCAGGTGATCCAGCAGCAGGGGGATGTCCTCGCGGCGCTCGCGCAGCGGGGGCAGGTCCAGCAGCACCACGCGCAGCCGGTAGAAGAGGTCTTCGCGGAAGGTCCCGGCGCGCACCATGGCGTCGAGGTCTTTGTTGGTCGCCGAGATCAGCCGGACGTCGACCTTCCTGGTGCTGGAGGATCCCAGGGGTTGCACCTCGCCGTCTTCTAGGACGCGCAGCAGCTTGACCTGAAAGGCCGGAGAGGTGTCGCCGATCTCGTCCAGCAGCAGGGTGCCGCCGTCGGCCGCCACGAAGCGCCCGCGGTGGTCGTGGCGGGCGTCGGTGAAGGCGCCTTTGAGGTAGCCGAAGAGCTCGGACTCGAGCAGGCTGTCGGGCAGCGCGCCGCAGTTGACCTGCAGGAAGGGCGCATCGGCGCGTGCGCTCAGGCGGTGGATGGCGCGGGCCACCAGCTCTTTGCCCGTGCCGCTGGGGCCCTGAATCAGGGCGGGCACGTCGGAACGGGCCACATCGGGCAGGATGCGGAAGACCTCTTGCATGGGCTTGCTGGCGCCCACGATGTCCTGAAACACCGTGCGCCCCTCGAGCTCGCGGCGCAGCGTGTCGACCTCGGAGATGTCGCGCATGATCTCCACGCCGCCCAGCACGGCTCCGCGCTCGTCGCGCAGGACCGCCGTGGAGACCGACACCGGGACCTCCTCCATGTCGGCGTTCAGGATTGTCACCTCGACGTTTCTGCATTCCTGGCCGGTCTCTACGCTCTTGCGCAGGGCGCAGCCGGTTTGGCAGATGTCCGCCTTGAAGACCTCGTGGCACTTCATGCCGAGGGCTTGCTCACTGGTGATGCCGGTCAGCCGCTCGGCCGCGGCGTTGAAGGACGTGATGCGAAAGCCCTCGTCGACGGTGAAGACGCCTTCGCCGATGCTACCGAAGATCAGGGGGTAGAGCTCGTGGGGTGGTGTGGGCATGTCGCGCTCCCAGATAACCGCCCTAGGTGGGCAGAGTTCAACAACCCTCGATGGCGGGCACCGCCTTGGAGGCCTGGTCGTCCTGTGCTGCCCGCGTGTGGCTCCAGGTGGCCAGCATCCCTTCGCCCACCGTGCTCATGCCCAGCAGCACGCCCGCCAGGGGGGGATTGACACAGGGCCGCGCGGCGCGCGGCGCAGCAGCTTCTTCCATCATGTCAGGCTCCTTCAATAGGGCAGCCAGCGTGTGACCTGCCCGCCGTGCACCATGGCGAATCGCAGCACGGCTCCACCGAAGATGACCAGTGCGGGCGCGATGGCGGTGTAGCGGGCCCAGCCGCCCAGGTGGAAGAGCACCAGGGCCAGGGGCGCAAGCATGCCGAAGCTGAGGTAGAAGACCAAGAAGACCAGTGTCATCTCCCCGCCCAGGAGCATGCGGACCACCTCTTGACCCGCGGCGCCGCCCACGGCGTGTCCCAAGACGAAGAGGAACACGACCACCAGCTCGATGCCCAGCTTGATGGCCAGCAGCAGGACCTGCTCGTGGCGCTCGTGGGCTTGCCGCGTCATCAGCATGCCAGCGGCGCCGCCAGTGGTGATGGCCGAGGCCAGAAAGAGCAGGCCCAGCAAGGGGGAGTTCCAGAAGGGGCGCG
This sequence comes from uncultured Enterobacterales bacterium, assembly GCA_964454135.1. Taxonomy (GTDB): domain Bacteria; phylum Myxococcota_A; class UBA796; order UBA796; family JAFGLY01; genus CAYVQL01. The sequence goes on from CAYVQL010000048.1 coordinate 12,657, forward strand.
CCGTCAGCGAGGAGAGAAGCACACCGGTGTAGATGCCCACGCCGATGGAGCAGACGACCAGGAAGGCCGCCAGGGGGCGCCAGAGGGGCTGCAGGAGCTCGTGGATCCGGGGGATGGGACCGAAGGCCAGCCAGCGCTCGATGTCCGCCCGTCGCAGCCCGATGAAGGCGTAGACCACGGACAGGGGCGTGAGCACGGTGAGCAGCCAGGTGCCCCAGGAGATGGGAGAGGCCAGCTTGAAGGTCAAGAAGAGCCTCCAGAAGTGCCACATGCGGGACAGGTCCAGCATCAGCAGCGCCAGCCCGATGCCGAGCGCCACCGGCGCCAGCAGGGGCGCGTAGCGCACGGTGACGGGGTACTCGTCCTGCTTTCCGGCCAGGCGGTACAGGCCCGACAGGATCAGCACGCCCGCGGCCAGGCCCCCGAAGAAGAAGTACGAGGGAATGCCGATCTCCCAGACCTCCAGGTGGGGTTGGATTCCCGGGTTCATCTTCCCGGAGATGATGTCCACTTCGAGTTCCATCGATGGCTCCTGCGGTGCTTCAGAGCAAGAGGTGCAACTTACCGAATCCTCTCTTGGGATTACCCAATGGTGGAACGATGCTGGAAGCGTTGGGTGAGAGGTTGGATTGTACTGCGGGCGACGGCAGCTTCAGTGTTTCTGGCATCCCTCCAGGCAGGTCATCAGCTTCTTCAGGTTGGGCTCTGCCAGGCGATACCAGACGAATCCGCCCCTGCGCTCCGGCGCCACCAGGTTGAGCATGCGCAGGATGCGCAGCTGCTGCGAGACACTGGCCTGGGTCGCGTCGATGCGCTGGGCCATGCCTTTTACGTGCAGCGTGCCTTCCTGGCAGAGGGAGGCGATGATGCGGATGCGGATGGGATGGGCCAGACCCTTCAGGATCTCCGCTGCCTGCTCGGCCATGCGCGGGTGGTCTGCGATGGAGGACATCTGTCGCGCCAAGGTGCTTTGAAGTGGTGATGTTAGGATATGCATAGTATCAGATATTCGATAGCGCGACAAGCGAAAAAAGCAGGTTGTTCCAGGAAAGTTACCTGTTTCAGGCGTGGAACGAAACGTGTCTTCGCGCAACGATCAAGGGGTTGGTTGAAACAAAAAGAGACGGTTTGTTTCAGTGACGCCTTGTGGAGGAAGCCTGTTGCCCTGCCTACGGCCCGTGTTGAGGGCCCCCCGGGGGCGGCGCGGCGATCGCACGTCGCCGCTGGGACCTGGGAGCCTTGGGGCTCGACGGCGGCTCCCCCTGCCGGCATACTGGCTGGATGCTCCTTCGTCCGCACTTCCGCTGAGGTCATGAACTCGCGCCACACGCGCATCTTCGCCATTCCCTTCTCGTTGCTGGCCTGCGACGAGGGCGGGGGTGGGAAGCAGGCCCCCGCAGACACAGGCAGCCCATACCAGCCCGACGTCGACACCGGGTCCGCCTGCGATACCGGACTCCTGGATGATCGCGGCGAGTGCGTGCCCGCCGCCTGCGGCACCGGCACCTGGGGCGAGCTGGAGCTGGACGAGAACACGGTCTTCGTGGACATCGCGGGCAGCGAGGATGGCGATGGCAGCGAGGCTGCGCCCTTCGCATCCATCCAGGCCGGGCTGGACGCGGCTGGCGATGCCGGTGGCGGGATGGTGGCGGTCGCGGCCGGGACCTACCCGGAGCTCCTGGAGCTGGGGCGCGCCCATGCGGACGTGCACCTGGCGGGACGCTGCAAGGAGCTGGTCGTCGTCGACGCGAGCGTGGGCGACGAGACGACGCCGGGGATCATGGTCGTCGCCAAGTCTTCGGAGGTGGCGATCTCCGGGATGACGGTGAGCGGGGCCCGCTATCTCGGCCTGCTCGTCGGATCGGGCGTCGTGACGATTCGCGATTCCCAGGTGTCGGATAATCAAAACCCAGGGATCGCGGCCTATCAGACCAGCTTCTACGAATCGTCGATCTCCGTCGATTCCTGCGTGGTCTCGGGCAACGTCGGGCTCGGGGTCTACGTGTCGGGCTCTGGCACCACGGTCTCGCTCTCGCAGACCATCGTCCGGGACACCCGACCCACCGAGGCCGGGAGCGGCGGATACGGCATCCAGGTCTCTGACGGGGCGAACCTGAGCGCAGCGGACTGCCAGGTCTCGGGGAACACGGGCGTCGGAGTGTACGCCTACGACGGCGACACCGCGGTCACGCTGTCGGAGACCGTCGTCCAGGACGGCCTGCCCTACGATGGTGGCGAGGATGCCTCTGGCATCGTGGTCCTCGGCGGCGCCAGCCTGACAGCGGAGGCCTGCGAGGTCTCCGCGAGCAAGGGAGTGGGCATCAACGCGATGGGATCCGGCACCGTCGTCAGCCTGCATGAGACGACGGTTCGGAGCGATCTGAGCGACGAGTCCGGAGCCTGGGGATACGGCATCCAGGTCGCAGATGGCGCCAACCTGGAGGCGGAGTCCTGCGAGCTGTCGGGCAGTCAGTCCATATGGATCCTCGCTGGAGATGCGGGCACCCGCGTCAGCCTGCGAAGCACGGAGATCCAGGACGCGTTCAGGGGCAATGCCATCCACGGAGGGGAGGGCTGGTCCCGCGAAGGTCTGAGCAAGTGCGGCGACGCGGTCTACGTGCGGGATGGCGCGACCCCGTGGGATGGAAGCAGCGGCCTGCTGCTGGAGGGCAATGAGCTCCTGAACGGTCGGGGTGCCGGCTTGTTCTTGGACAATGCTTCGGGCACCCTCTCCGGCAACAGCTACGCGGACAACCTCACGGACATCATCGCTCAGGGAGCGGACTGCGACTTGCCGCCCGAGGGCTACGAGAGCGAGCACTTCAGTGCACAGCTGGAGCTATGCCCCAGCTATGACTACGCCACCTGCGGCGACGAGTTCAGCCTTTACCTCACCTTGCAGGATCCGGAGTCGGGTGACGCTGGGGCGCTGGCATCGCTGCGCCCTCTCCGTCCGGGGGCCCTTCGCCGTCCTCCCTTGCCGGTCACGCCCACTCCCGCCGCCGACACGACGCCCCGCCTCTTTGAGGCACGGCGTCCGGCGCTCGGCTGGTAGGGACGGAGGACAGCAAGCCAACGGCGAGGCAAGCAAGAGGGACGAGCCCCTCCCTGGCGCGGCTAGTCGATCCCCGCGATCGTCTCCACCAGCAACGAGGTCACCTTCTGGGCGTTGCCCTTGAAGATGCGCAGGATCTCCTCCCAGGTGACCGGCTCTTCGTCGGTCTTCCAGCAGTCGTAGTCGGTGGACATGGCCACCGCCGCGTAGGGGATGCCCGCCTCGTTGGCCAGGATGGCCTCGGGCGCGATGCTCATGTTGATGACATCGGCGCCCCAGGAGCGGAACATGAAGGACTCGGCGCGGGTGGAGAAGCGCGGGCCCTCGATGGTGACCACCGTGCCCCGCTTGTGGTGGGGGATCTCCAGCTTGCCGCAGGCCTGGATCATCAGCTGGCGCAGGCCCTCGTCGAAGGGATCGGCCATGGGCGTGTGCGCGGCCGCTCCTGGTGCGAAGGACTCGTGGAAGCTGATGGCGCGGTGCCGGGTGAAGTCGATGAACTGGTCCAGCACCACCAGGTGGCCGCGATCGATGCGCTGGCGCAGGGAGCCGACTGCCGTGGTGGCCAGGATGCAGCTGCAGCCGGCGTCTTTCAGGGCCTGGATGTTGGCGCGGTTGTTGACCTGGGGGGGGGGGATGGTGTGCTCCCGGCCGTGGCGAGCCAGCAGGGCCACCTGCTTGCCCGCGATGCGCCCCAGCTTGAGGGGGGAGGAGGGAGCGCCCCAGGTGGTCTCCACCTGCAGGTCGCTGGGTCCTTCCAGGATGTCGGGATTGTCCAGGCCGCTGCCGCCGATGATGCCTATCTTCGCCATCTGATGTCCTCATGCGCATTGGGGGGGTGACGGGCCGGTTCTAACTCGCTTCGAGGCCAAGACCATTTCGGCCGACAGGGTCGGCAAAGAACACGGCCCTCGTTGGGGAGCGTCAGATGGAGGCGGACGGGGGAGAGCTTCCGATGAGTCCTGGCTGGCTGGATTCGGACTGGACCAACCAACCTTTTTAGTTTAGTCTACTACTGTCCGGAGGCACCATGCTGCAGGTCAACATCCACGAAGCCAAGACTCAGCTCTCGCGGCTGCTGGCGCGGGTGGCAGCAGGCGAGGAGATCGTCATCGCGCGGGCCGGCAAGCCCATCGCCCGCCTGTCTCCCTACGAAGCGCCGCCGGATCGGCGTGTGCTGGGACGTGACGCCGGGCTCTTCGAGGTCCCAGAGGACTTCGACGCTCCCCTGCCCGAGGAGCTGCTGCAGGCCTTCGAGTCGTGAGGTTCCTGCTCGACACCCACGTCTGGCTTTGGACCCTGGTCAGCCCCGATCGCATTCGACCGCAGGTCAGGAGCCAGCTCCGCGATCCCAGCAACACGCTCTTCCTGTCGGCTGCCAGCAGCTGGGAGATCGCCATCAAGTACCGGATCGGCAAGCTGCCCTTGCCCGAGCCACCGGCCCGCTTCATCCCTGCGCGCCTCGCCAGGGACGGCATCGCGGCTCTGGCAGTGGAGCATCATCACGCCGCAGCGCTGGCGGACCTGCCACTTCACCACCGGGATCCCTTTGACCGTCTGCTGCTGGTCCAAGCCCGCCTCGAGCAGCTCACCCTGGTGACAGCGGACAGGCCCTTGAGGGCCTACGAGGCGGATCTGCTGCTGGTCTGAGCCTTCACATGGCCTCAGCAGCCCTCGATGGCCGGCGCCGCTGCGGAGCTCCGTCGCACGGGCATGGGCGGCGGCGCGGCCACGGGCGGTGGGGCGCCGTCGGAGGCGCCGGCCTGCAGCGCCTCGTAGCCGCCAGCCAGGTAGAGCGCGGCCGCGCGGCGGGCCTGGTGCTGGCGCCACTGCTCGGGCGTGGCGTCCTCGCCCGGCTCCTGCAGGTCGCCGTACATGGCGTTCCAGGCGGCCTGACCGCCCTCCAACACAGTGAGATCCTGGTAGCCCAGGGGCGCGATGCGCTGCCAGGCGGCGTCGGCGGCAGGGCCGTCGCTGGCCACCAGCACGATGCGGCGGTGGGGCGGGAAGGGCCCGGGCGGCTGCCAGCCCTGGTCATCCAGGGGCAGGGGATAGGCCGGGGCGATGCGGTCCGAGGCCGTGGCGGCCTCCGCCCGCACATCCGCCACGGTCAGGCCCGGCTCTCCTGCCAGCAGGGCCTCCATCAGGGACTGGGCGTCGATGCTGGGGGCGCCGAAGGGCGGCAGCGCCGCCTTGGGTTCTTCGCCGGCCTCCGCGGAGGCCACGGTCTCCTCGTCCCAGGTGCCCAGGGTGCCCCAGCCCGCCTGGCTGAGCGCCAGGCCGGCGGCCAGCAGCAGGCCCACGCCGGCTGCCGCGAACTCAGGTCGAAACGTCATGGTTGCACCGGTCCTTTGCCGAAGCGTCGCTCGGCCCACTCGGCGCCGACGAAGCCGGCCACCGCCACCACGGTCATGCCCAGCGCCACCAGGCCCGGGCGCACGCCCAGGAATGAGGCCACCGTGGGCTTGCCCTCCATCAGGCCGGCTTCGTAGAGCGGCTCCAGCACGGGGTGGACCACGCCGAAGACCAGCATGCCGAAGAGCGCGCCGCCCAGAAAGACCCAGGCGTCGATCTTGCCGCTGACGCTGGCCACCACCGAGGTGCCTGGGCAGTAGCCGCCCACGATGAAGCCGGCGCCCAACACCAGCCCACCCACGATCTGGGGCCAGAGGTAGGTGGGATTGAGGTAGACCAGGCTCAGGTCCAACCAGCCCAGGCCGCCGGCCGCCAGCATCAAGAGCATGGCGGTCACGATGGCCGTGAACATCACCTTGAACACGGTCAGATCGCGGAAGTAGAACTGGGCCGCCAGCTTCTTGGCGTTGCCCAGGCCCCCCATCTCGAGGATCCAGCCGAAGCCGACGCCCAGCAGGAAGGCCATGAACAGGCCGGTCTGGCTGCTGAAGGCCCCGCACTTGGCCAGGGGTCCGATGAAATCGCAGCCGATGCCTTCCATCAGATCCACTCCTTTCGCAGGAACCAGGCCAGGCCGTAGGCCCCGCCGAAGATGAACATCATGCCGACCATGGAGCCCAGTGCCAGGGTGGCCCCGCCGGTCAGGGCCATGCCCGAGGTGCAGCCCCGGGCCAGGCGCGCGCCGAAGCCGAACAGGCCGCCCCCTGCGAAGGCCAGCAGCAGGCGCGCTGCCGTGCCGATGCGCGGGCCCTTGAGCACCTCCAGCTTGAGGCGCCGGCCCAGGGTGGCGGAGAGCAGCGCGCCCAGCATCACGCCCAGCACCTCGAGGAAGAGCCAGTCGCCCAGCAGGCCGTCGCCGCCGATGTAGCGGGACAGGTAGTCGGAGCCCTCCACGGCGGCCGGGGCCGCCACGTGGGCCGCCTCGGCCGTCACGCGCATCATGGCGCCCGAGGCGCCCAGGCCGCGTCCGGCGATGAAGAAGGCGCCGAAGAGCACCAGGCCCAGCAGCAGGCCGGCCAGGTAGGGATTGACGTAGTTCTTCGGAGCGTCGTTCATGGGGTGCTCCTAGTGCCAGTAGTGCAGCCAGCCGGTGAGCTGACCGCCGTGAACCATGGTGACCCGCAGCATGAGCCCGCCAAAGAGGGCCAGCACGGGTGCCGCGGCGTTGATGCGCAGCTTGCCGCGCAGCTGGAAGAGCAGCAGCAGCAAGGGAGCCAGCAGGCCGATGGCCACGTCGAAGACCAGAAAATGCAGCGCCAGCTCGCCGCCCAGCAGCATGCGGGCCACCTCTTGGCTGGCCTGGCCGCCGGTGGCGTGGCCCAGCGCGAACAGAAAGACCAGCACCAGCTCGGCGGCGATGGTGCCCGACAGCACCAGCGCGAGCATGCGCCGCTCGTGCTGGGCCCGTGCCAGCAGCAGCGCGGCGGAGCCGGCGGCGGTCAGGCCCGAGCAGAGGAAGAGCGCCCCCAGCAGGTGGGAGTTCCAGTAGGGTCGGGCGGTCAGTGTGGACAGCAGCACGCCGGTGTAGACCCCGATCCCCATTCCGGAGAGGGTCAGGAAGACCGCCAGGGGTCGCCAGAGGGCCTGCAGCCATCCGTGGATGGCGCCCAGGTCGATGGGAATGCGCTTCTTCACCACGTCGCCTGGAAGGCCGACGAAGGCGTAGACCATCGACAGCGGCGTGACGAACATCAGCAGCCAGGCGCCCCAGGAGATGGGGGAGAGGGGCTGGAAGGTCAGGTAGAGCCGCCAGGAGTAGAGGGGGTGGGACAGGTCCAGCATCAAGAAGAGCAGGCCCAAGCACAAGGCCACGGGCACCAGCAGGGGCGCGTAGCGCACCACGGTGGGGTAGCGGTCCTCCTTGCGGGCCAACAGGAAGAGCCCCGACAGGATCAGCAACCCGGCGGCCAATCCGCCCAGGAAGAAGTAGGCCGGCATCTCCCAGCCCCAGACCTCCAGGTGGGGATCGATCTCCGGGTTCATGCGCCCGGAGATGATGGCGATCTCATGGTCCATCTTCGCCTCTTTCAAGTGAGGAAGTGCATCTTGGGTTCGGTGCCGGCTTCAGGCAGCAGCACCTTGTGCTTGCGGCTTGCCAGGAGCTGGCTGACCTCGGAGCTCGGATCGTCCAGGTCGCCGAACTGCAGCGAGAAGGTGGGGCAGACCGAGGCGCAGGCCGGCTGGCCCCCCTTGCTGGTGCGGTGATGGCAGAAGGTGCACTTGGTGACGTAGCCTTCGGGGTGCACGAAGCGGGCGTCGTAGGGGCAGGCGGTGATGCAGGCCTTGCAGCCGATGCACTTGTTGCCATGCACCATCACCACCCCCCCGGGCTGGGCCACGTAGCTGGCCCCCGTGGGGCAGGTCTTGACGCAGGGCGCGTCTTCGCAGTGGTTGCAGCGCTCCGAGCGGATCTCCATCCACAGGTTCGGGAAGCGCCCGCCCACCTCCTGCACCACCCAGTCGCGGGCATGGCCTGCGGGCACCTGGTTCTCGTTCTTGCAAGCCACCACGCAGGCCGAGCAGCCCACGCACTTGCGCGTATCCATGGTCATGGCGAAGCGTGCCATCTTACGCCTCCTTGTTGACCGAGACGAAGTTCACCCGCATGCCCGTGCCCCCCATGATGGGATCGCGTGCGACGCGCGTGATCAAGCCCGCGTCGTCGATGCCCTTCATGTACGAGGCTGGCATCTGCTTCTGGTGGTGGCCGAAGCCGTGCACCACGTAGACCGCGTCGGGCCGGATGCGCTGGGTCACCTTGGCGGGGGCGAAGTTGCTCTCCACGCCGTCTTGGTTGGTGAGGGTCACCAGGTCGCCGTCCTCGATGCCCAGGTCGGCGGCCGCCGAGGCGTTGATCCAGACGGCGTTCTCGTCCTGGATCTCCAGCAGCAGCGGGTTGTTGGTGGTGCGGCCGAAGGTATGCACCGGGGAACGGCCGTAGAGCAGGCGGAACATGCCCGCCGGCGGCTGCTCGTGGTGGGTGTAGGTGGGGATGGGGTCGAAGCCCAGCTCGGCCAGCTGGGTGGAGTAGAGCTCTATCTTGCCGCTGGGGGTGGGGAAGCTGGGCTGCAGACCCTGGTCGAAGGTGATGGGCACCTCGGGCAGGGCCACCACGCCCTCCTGTCGCAGGCGCTCCAGGCTGACCCCCGTGCCCTTCAAGCGCGTGCGCAGGTAGTCGTCGATGTCGGTCCAGGGGAAGTGCTCGCCCACCCCGAGCTTCTCGGCCAGGTGCTTGGCGATCCACCAGGCCGGCTTGCTGTCGCCCAGCGCGGGCACGGCCTGGTCGCGGATGCCGATGCTGGGCTGGCGGTAGCCGGAGACGCGTAGCTCCCCCGAGCGCTCCAGGTAGGAGCACTCGGGCAGCACCACGTCGGCCCAGCCCGTGATCTCGGCCGGCAGGATGTCGATGGCCACCAGCAGCTCCAGGCCCTGCACGGCCTCGGCGATCTGTTCCGGATTGGGCAGGGTCATGGCCAGGTTGGTGCCGTAGATGATCCAGGCCTTGAAGTTGCAAGCCCGGACGGGCATGGGCAGGGTGGCCTCGCAGACCTCGTGGGCCAGGGCCAGGGTGGCCATGGGGTACTCGTCGCCCAGCTCCTTGCGCCAGTGCTTCTCGGGCGTGGGCAGCTCGGGGTAGGGGTACTTGGGCACCTTGGCCTTGGCGGATTCGTAGAAGCCGCCCTTGCGGCCCCAGGCCCCCAGCAGCGCGTTGAGGATGGCCACGGCGCGCACGCGCTGGGTGTCGTCGCCGTACCAGGTGACGTGGCGCCCCGGGTGCACGAAGGCGGCCGGCGCGGCGCGCCCCAGGGCACGAGCCGTCTCGCGGATCTGCTCGGGGCGCAGGCCCGTGATGGGCCAGGCCCATTCCGGGGTGTTCGTGGCCACCGCCGCCTTGAGCTGCTCGAAGCCCAGCGCGTAGTTCTCGATGTACTGCTTGTCGTAGAGCTCTTCTTCGATCAGCACGTGGATCCAGGCCAGCAGCAGGGCCATGTCCGTGGCCGGGCGGATGGGCAGCCAGTGCTTGGCCTTGCCCGCCACCGTGGAGTAGCGGGGATCCACGACGATGATCTCGGCCCCGTTGTCCACGGCCTGAGACAGCTCCTGCACCTGGGAGTTGTGCATGTTCTCGCCCAGGTGGGTGCCGATGAGCGCCAAGCAGCGCGTATTGGCGATGTCGGTGCACTCGGGAGAGCCCACGCCTTTGCCGTAGGTCAGCGAGAAGGCCACGTCTCGCGGTCCGCGGCACTGGGCGAAGCTGGGTGCCGCCACGTTGATGGAGCCGGTGGCGTGCAGCAGGTGCTTGAAGAAGCTGCCCTCGGAGCCGTGGTAGAAGAGCGCCTTGCAGCCCGGACCGTACTTCTCGTCCACGAGCTTGAACTTCTCGGCGATGTACGACAAGGCCTCGTCCCAGCTGGCCTCTCGGAAGACCTGCTTGCCGCGCTCTTCGACGCGGATCAGCGGCTTCTTCAGCCGCGCCGGGTCGGTGTAGGCCCCGATGCCCCCCGCGCCGCGCGGGCAGAGCCGCCCGTTGGCGATGGGATCGTTGGGATTGCCCTCCAGCTTCCAGATCTTGTCGCCGGAGACGTAGGCCTTGACCCCGCACTTCCAGAAGCAGAGTTCGCAATAGGTGTGCTTGACCTCCACATCGGGCGGTGTGGGATCCTGGGCCGCCTTGACCTGGCCGGGGTGCAGCGCAGCCGGCAGGGTCGAGGCCACGGCCGCCGTCCCCGCGGCGGCGGCGCCGATCTTGATGAACTGGCGGCGGTTCATGCTTGCGGACATGGGGAGCTCCCGAGTGCGCGGGGCCCGTATGAGAGGGCGCTGCGACGGTTCTCTTGCATGTGGGTTTTCAAGGCTTTCACCTTCGCAAATCGGACTATGCAGATCTTTGGATATCCCGGGATGGGAAGACGCTAGTCGCAAGAGCCAGCAGGGTGCCTCGGTGTGACAGTCTTTTTTGGGAGTGGGACAAGACCAGTGGCGCTATGGCGCTTCGGCCTGCAATCCCAGCAGCAGCGCCCGCGTCGCTTCCTCCAGCTGGCTCGCGAAGTCGTGCTGGAAGGCTTGCAGCTCAGGGCGCTGCAGCGCCTCCTGCACGGCCGGGGGCGGGTTGGCGAGGGGCCAGAGCCCAGCGATGAGCGCGTTGTAGGTGGTCAAGAAGCGGCGGGCGCCCTCCAGGCCCAGCCCCGGCAAGGCGGCGTGCAGGGCATTGACGGCTCGGATGAACACGCCCAGGCCGCGGGTCTTGAAGCGCACCACCGCCTCCACCGAGAGGTTTTGCTCCAAGACAGCCGAGAGCACGCCCGTCAGCTCGCACATGCGGGGGCGCTGAGCGGCGCTCCGCGCCAGCGCCTGGGCCACGGCTGCGGCGTCGTCGCTGGCGCCCAGGGGCAGCAGGCGCTGCTCCAGCGCTGCCACCCACTCGGCCCAGGCCTGGTGGAGCAGCTCCAGCAGGATGGCCTCGCGGCTCTCGAAGTAGCGGTAGAGGTTGCCCTTGGACAGGCCCGCGCGCTTGGCGATGGCGCCCACGCTGACGCCCATGGCGCCCTGCTCGTCCACCAGCTCGCCAGCCGCACCCAGCAGGGCGTCGATGCGCTGCTGCTTCTGCTCGGGCTGTCGGGCGCGCCGGAAGCTGCACTTGCGCATCTGGGGGACCTCCGTTCACTTAACATGCAGGACAGGGGACGAATGCTCCCTGATGGACCTGTGGAATGAAACTACGCACGGAGGTGCGTTCCTGTCAATCGCAAAAAAACCTTGACGCTCGCGAGAGCGCGCATAGTTAAGTGAACGCGAGTCACCTAAAGGAGGTCCGGCATGAAGCGCAGCACCAAGATGGCCATCGCGGGCGCCGCCGCCACCGTGGGCGGCGTGGGCTTCACCTGGTCGGCCCTGGGCATGCCCCAGCTGGGCGCCTCGGCCGCCGGGGAGCGCCTGGCGCGCATGCAGGACTCGCCCAACTTCCACGAGGGCAAGGCGCGCAACCTGGTGCAGCGCCCCATGGGTGCCGCGCGCGAGGGTGCCAGCACCACGGTGCGCTACTTCCAGCGCATGGGCGAGCGCACCCCCGCCGTGGAGATCCCCGTGGCCCAGCCGGATCTGGCGGCCATCGGTGCCGGAGAGCCCGGTCTGCGGGTCACCTGGCTGGGGCACAGCGCCAGCTTGCTGGAGATCGACGGCCACCTGCTCTTGACCGATCCCATGCTGGGCGAGCGCGCCTCGCCCGTGTCGTGGGCCGGGCCGAGCCGCTTCCACGCGCCCCCGGTCCAGGTGGTTGACCTGCCCGAGCTCGACGCGGTGCTGATCTCCCACGACCACTTCGACCACCTGGACCACGGCACGGTACTGGCCCTGGCCCAGCGCCCGGTGCGCTTCCTGGTCCCCCTGGGCGTGGGCGCGCACCTGGAGGCCTGGGGTGTGGATGCCCAGCACATCACCGAGCTGGACTGGTGGGAAGAGACCCAGGTAGGCCAGCTGCGCCTGGTCTGCACGCCGGCCCATCACTTCTCCGGGCGCGGGCTCTTCGACCGGGATCACACCCTGTGGTCTTCCTGGGCCGTGCTGGGGCCCAGACATCGAGTCTGGTTCAGCGGCGACACCGGCCCGCTGGACGCCGCCGCCGAGATCGCGGCGCGCTTCGGCCCCTTCGACCTGACCATGCTCGAGGTGGGCGCCTACGACCCGGCCTGGGCCAGCATCCACCTGGGGCCCGATGCCGCCGCCGAGCTGCATCGGCAGGTGGGCGGGCGCGTGCTGATGCCCATCCACTGGGGCAGCTTCAACCTGGCCCTGCACGCCTGGGACCAGCCCATCCTGCGCCTGATGGAGCTGGCGGAGCAGGGCGAGCTGGCGCTGCTGGCACCGCTGCCCGGGCCGCGGGTGGAGGCGCGGGCGCAGGTGGATGCGTTCTGGAGGGGGAGGAGCGGAGAGGTCGAGGTGGCGCGTAGCAGCCAGTAGGGGCTGGGGTGGCGCTGGCGGGGGAGCTTGGAGGGTTCTGGCAGGGGGGAGCGTCTCCGGGGGGTGGTGGGGTCAGAAGCGGGGGGGATCGTACGGCCGTCTCTGCGGCCAGAGAGGCGACTACGGTCCGTTATGCCGGACCGATCACGCGTCTCGGGTTCGCCCGAGCGTCCCATGCCTCCCGAACTCTGCATATCAGCGCGCATGAACGGTGAAAGCGGCGAGGCGGCCGATCCGGGGATCGTGACCGGCTGCCCTGAGACGGACGCGGCCCTGAAGATCACCTGTGCCGACCCCGCTGCAGCGTGTGCCATACTCGCGACCGAGAGCCTGCGACGCGCCCTCGTGGACTTCATCGTGCGAGAGCCTGGAGCCTGGGTGACTGGAACGGATGTGAACCTGAACCTGCCGGGCTTCGTCGTGGACGAAGAGGAATTGGTGGGGGCGCTGAACCGCGTCGGCCAGCTGACCGCCCTGCTGCGGACGTGGCCCATGCCCTGAGCCTCGGGCAACGGGGGCTTCATAGGGCGGAATCGGCCATGGAAGCTCGCCGTCCGGATCCACGCCGGATCGACGACCGAGGCTGTCCTAGTGCGCCCCCATGCGCTTCCCCAGCAGCGCGAATCCCACCGGCGCCGCCACCCACACCACCTGGATCCCCAGAGTCACGGGATAGCTCAGCCAGTGAAACAGCACCGGATTCCAGAAAACGTCATCTCGGTAGGACCAGGTGTGGACGGTGATGGCGGACAGCTCCACGGCAAAGGCCGTGGTCTGGCCCCAGAGGAGCTGGATGAGCAGGCCTCGAAGGCTCCACGGTGTGAACCCACCCGCGAGGAGGAACCAGCGAGCCAGTCCGTAGCCGGTGCGCTTCGTCGTGGTCTACCCGGCCCAGGCTGATGGCAGCGGCGACCTGGGTGGCGCGCCCTATCCCACCGTCCTGAAGCTGCAGGGCGGGCTCGTGCGCTCCGAACGCTACCACTGGCTGGCCGCGCACCTGGCGAGCCGCGGCTACGTCACGGTGCTGCCGGAGCACGACCTGGATCTGGCCATCTTCGAGCCGGGCAACGGCCTGGCGGCCCTGGAGGCCACCTACCGCTACGCCTCCCTCGAGCCCCTCGAGGGCCTGACCGCGGCGGGAGGCCCCAGCGCGGTAGCGGGCCACTCCCTGGGTGGCGTGGTGGGGGCCATGACCTGGCTGGAGGAGTCCTCCCTGCGAGGGCTCGTGTTGTTGGCGAGCCATCCACCCGGGGGAAGCGAGGCCGACCTGGCGGCTCAGGACGGCCGCCCTGTGCTGGCTCTGGCAGGCGAGACCGATGGGGCGCTGCCCCCCGGCGAGATGGAGGCCGAGCTGGCGGCCTTTCCCCAGGCCCCGAGCTTCGCCGTGGTGCAGGGCATGAACCATTACGCCTGGTGCGACGACGCCAGCGAGCGGGAGCTGGAGGACGATGGCCCGCTCGAGGGCGACCTGAATGACATCAGGCTGGCCGCCCAGCACGTCATGGACAGCTGGCTCGACGCCGAGCTGCTCGGTGAGCCGGAGGCCCAGGCGCGGCTGGAGGCACGGGATTTCGAGGGCGTCCGTTGGCCCTGAGCGCGCTGTTCCTCGTCGCCCTGCTCGACGGCGCGCGGGCCGACACCGTCGCCTTGCGCCTGCCTGGTGGGACCTCCGGTGAGGCCTTTCGTCTGGCCTCCGACTGGTCGGAGATGGGCGGGGGGGCCTGGTACGGGGAGCGCCTGGGCCTGGCCCTGAGTGGCCGCCTCGACTTGGCGTCATGGGAGCTGGAGGCGGCTACGCGATGAACCCTGAGCCGGGGCGAGGCGGCCTGGAGCGCCGAGCTGTACCTGGGCGGCGGCCTGGCTCTACCCTGGCGCAGCCTGGGATTGGGTGTCTCGGCCACACCGGCCATCGACCTGGGCTGGACCGGCCAACGGCTCTCGAGCCGTGCCGCGCTGGTCGTGCCCCTGGCCATTGGCTACGCAGGCGGGTTCGTGCTCACCGTTCCCAGCTTCCTGGAGCTGCGGCTGGGGTTGCGCCTGGGCTGCGCCTGGTTGGTGGTCTCGAGAGGGAGATGGAGATCGATGGGGAGATGGAGATGGAGATCGAGGAGGAGATGGAGATAAAAAAGGGGAGGAAAGGGCCGCGGTCTGCAGCTGGGTTCGTCTTGCAGGGTGAGAAAGGTCTCCCCCGGCGTTCCTTTGGTTCGGGTCGAGCGCTCGGCCGCGCCGCCGCTCGTCAAGCAAACGAAACGCCAGTGAAGGCGCATTGCGAGTGAAGCCATTGGACGTCACCGCCTTGCTCGCTTCGTCGCCGGCACTCTCCGCCCAGCCACCTTCCTGCGCACCCTCACAGGCCCGACAACAGGCTCACCAGCTTCTCGTGACCAGCGGCACGGGCGTAGTCCAGGGCGCTGTGACCGTCCCCCACCTCCAGGTTCGGGTCGGCGCCGTTTTCCAGCAAGACTCCGGCCGTGATGGGTTTGTCGCGGGCAGCGGCCCACATCAGCGCTGTCATGCCCTGGGCGTCGCGGGTGTTGGGGTCCGCACCATGGGCGAGCAAGCTGCGCACCGCATTCGTGCGACCGTAGTACACGGCCAGGGCCAGGGGCGTGAAGCCGAAGGAACCCCGCAGCGCGGGATCGGCGCCCGCGGCCAGCAGCTCTTCCAGCAGGGGCGTCTTGTACAGGCGGCGCACGGCTCCGTGCAGCACGCCGCGACCCTCGGCGTCCGTCGCGCCCAGCGACGCGCCGCGTTCCAAGAGGGCCTTGGCGATCTCGTATTGGTAGTTGTCGATGGCGCACCACAGCGGATTTCTGCCGTCCTCGGCCCGCGCATCGAGGGTGGCCCCCGCCTCCAGCAGGGCCTCGAAGGCCGGCATGGTCTCAACCACCATAAGGGGCGTCAATCCCTCGGGATCCCGGGCATTGGGATCCGCTCCCGCCTCGATCAGCGCCTGCACAGCGGGGAGCTTGCTCTCGAAGGGCCAGCTGGAGGCGCGGTGCAGCGCCGTGCGGCCCTCGTTGTCGCGTGCCCCGAGATCCGCGCCCCTTTCCGCCAGAAAGGCGATCAGATCGGGCTCCGTCGCCCGGGCCGCGGCCATGAGCGGGGTCATCCCCTCCTCATCGGCCCGCTCCAGGTCGGCGCCATGGTCCAGCAGCATGGCCACGATGTCGTTCGGCGTGCCCCTGCGCGCGGTGTGCACCAGCAGCGGCACCCCCTTGTCGGTGTCCTGGTTGGGATCCGCCCCGTGTTCCAGCAGCAGCGGCAGGGCTTGCCGCTCGTATTTCTCCACGGCCTTCTGCAAGACGGTCATGCCCTTGGCCGTGCGATCGTTGGGATCCGCTCCTGCGGCCAGTAGCTTCTCCAGCTCCTTGACCCGCCGCAGCGCCTCGATCATGGCCTCGCTCAGGTTGGCCTGGGCCGTGGGATCCGCTCCGTGATCCAGCAGCATCTGTGCCAGGTCTTCGTCTTCCTCCAGCCTGGCGTAGACCAAGGCGCTGTTGCCCAGCTCGTCGCGGGCATCCGCATGAGCCCCGGCCTCCAGGAGCAGCTGGACGAGCTCCAGCTGCTCTTGCTGGGTGGCCACGATCAGCGCGGTCCTGCCGTTTGCGGCAGCATGATCGATCGCGGCCCCAGCGTCCAGGAGCAGGCGCACGAAGAGGGGTCGTTTGCGTTCCGTGGCGACGATCAACGCAGTCGCTCCGAATTGGTCGGCATGGTCGATCTCGGCCCCAGCGTCCAGTAATGCCCGTGCAGCCGCCAATTGGGGATCCTCGCCCCGCGGGGCGTAGTTGGCCGCCAAGACCAGCAGGGCGCTGCTTTCCCGGCGTCCGATCCAGTTGGGATCCGCTCCCGCTGCCAGGAGGACGGGAATGACCTCGTGCCCCTCGTCCGCCGCGTAGAGCAAGGGGGAGTTCACGCGATCCCCCGGATCCGGGCCTTCTGCGAATTCGATGCTCACGAGTTGAGCTTCCCGAGGTTGCCGAGCCAGGGGATCGACGAAGGGCAGACCGGCGGCTTTGATGCGTTCCTCCTGCGAAGGACCCCTCTCCTCCGCTGGCCCATCCTCCTTCATCTCCTCCAGCTCCCCCATGGTTCGGATTGCGCCGTCCACGCGAGCTCCCGCCTCGAGCAGGCAGCGGACCACGTCCACGTGCTTGACGGCTCTGGCGAGAG
This sequence comes from uncultured Enterobacterales bacterium, assembly GCA_964454135.1. Lineage (GTDB taxonomy): Bacteria > Myxococcota_A > UBA796 > UBA796 > JAFGLY01 > CAYVQL01. The sequence goes on from CAYVQL010000048.1 coordinate 29,260, forward strand.
CGGTCCACCCCAGCCGGCCCGTGGCGTCCAGCTCCGCTCCGCGTTCGATCAGCAGCTGAACCAGGGGCAGGTTTCCAGCGCGGGCGGCCGCCATCAAGGGAGTGTCCTCTGCATGGCGGGTGTCGACCTCCGCGCCCTGGTCCAGCAGGAAGCGCGCGGTCGCCAGGTGCTCCGCCTCTCCGCCCATGGCGCGATGCAGGGCCCGGTTGAGGGCCTCTTGCATGGGCTTGCCGGAGGGAACCTGTGCCAGCATGGGCTCCAGCAAGGCGAGGTTGCCCGCACCGGCCGCCTGGTCCAGGGCGCTGTTGTCCGCTGCCCTGGGATCAGCCCCCGCCTCCAGCAACAAAAAGACGACCTGCGCGTGGTTCCCATCCACGGCCAGGCGGAGCGGGGTCTTGCCATACCGGCCGCCCAGGCCCGCCTCTGCGCCGGCGTCTAGCAGGATGCGGCACAGCGCGGCGTCGCCGAGCTTCGCCGCGAGATGGAGCGCGTGGTGTTCCCTCCCCTTGGCATTCGCATCGGCGCCGAGATCCAGCAGGAGCCGAACGGACGTCGAGACCCGCAGCTCCACCGCGCTTAGGAGCGCCTGGTTCAGCTCGGCTTCGGAAGGGGACGGACCGAGGTGCGCGCCGGACGCGGCGAGCAGCTCGGCCAGCGCTCCCAGTTCGCGATGCAGCGCCAGGGAGAGGGGGGTGCGTCCCTCGTGCGCTCTGTTGACATCGGCGCCCCGCAGCACGAGCTGGCGAGCCAAGGCCGGATCCCTGCGGGATGTGGCCCAGGCCAGGGGTGGCCAACCATTGGACAGCTGGCTTTCGACGGGGATCCCATGCTCCAGCAGGATGGCGGCCAGCGCCGCCGGGCTGGCCGACGGGTTCTCTTGGTCGTCCTGGAAGACAGAGGCCGTGGAGCGCGAGCGCCTGGAAGGCTGATCGGTGGGGACGAGCAGGAGCGACAGCAGGTCGAGGCCTGTGGGCGTGGGCCGATGGATGTCCGCGCCAGCTTCCAGCAGGGCGCGGACCATGGCCAGATTGCGCTGCCGCAGGGCCAGCTGCAGCGGTGACTGGCCGTCCGCGAGGAGGGCGTCGGGTTCGGCGCCCCTTTGCAGCAGGATCGCCAGCACCTCGGGCGGCCCGTCCCGCACCGCCCAGGCCACGGGCGTCTCCCCATCACGGAGGCGCCCATCCAGGGCGGCGCCATGGTCCGCCGCAGCGGCCACCAGCTCGGGGCTCCCCGCCTTCAGCCCGTACTCCAGCAGCTCCATCTCTTCAGGTGGGGGGTCTGGGGCGCGGTATCGGCTGTAGGGAGGCATGTACGGAGGAAGGCGGAGCCCGGGATCGGCGCCCGCGGCCAGCAGGCGCGCCATGACCGGGACCTGCGCCTCCGCGGCAGCGGCCTGGAGGGCCTCGTCCAGCTGCGTCTGGGCGGGTTCGTGCCCAAGGGCCAGCTCCACCAGGGGCAACGCGCCCGCCTTGGCAGCGAACACCAGCAGACTGAGGTCGCCCTCGAAGCGCAGGTCGAGCTGGGCGTCGGCCTCGGCCAGCGCCACCAGCGCGTCCGCATGCTTGCCCGCTGCCGCCAGATGGGGGGGCGTCGTGCCTGCGCGCGACCGCAGATCCGGGTCGGCCCCCGCCTCGGTCAGGGCTCGGATCACCGCGCCTTGGCCGGCCGCGGCCGCCCAGTGCAGGGGCGACGTCCCGTCCTCGTCGGTGGGATCGGCTTTCGCGCCAGCCGCCAGCAGGCGCTCCACCAAGGGCAGCTGCCCTCGGCCGCAGGCGAAGTGCAGCGGAGCTTGACCCCGACGGGAGCGGGCGTTGGGATCCGCTCCGGCCTCCAGCAGGATCTCGGCCAGGGCCATACGACCCGCCTTCGCCGCGTAGTGCAGGGGAGCCAGCTCGAACTGGTCCTGCGCGTCGAGGGCCACACCCCGCTCTGCGAGCCAGGCCACGACCTCTGCTTCGTTCTCGAGCACGGCCAGATGCAGGGGCGTGCGACCGCGCGGGTCCTTTGCTTCCAGGTGGGACAGGCGCCCGGCCTTTGCTTGCAGCCCGGCCAGGTCCCCCGCGGCCGCAGCCGCGTGGATGTCTGAGACCTCGGCCTGTGCGCTCTGGGCGAGGAACAGCGAGAGCAGCAGGGCCCCACGGGACAAGAGTGAGCTCTTCCGGCGGGACATCATCGCGCACCTCCCGCGTCCTGCAGCTCGGTGAGGAATGCCCGATGCCGGGCTGCGCACTCTCGCACCGCCTCCTCGCCGCGTTTGTGGCCCTCTTCCTGGTCCTTGCGCCAGGCCTCTTCGTAGCGCTCCAGCGCGGCTGCGTAGTGGGGGAGCAAGCTCTCTTCGAACCAGGGAAGCTCGTCTCGAAGGGGGACCAGGCCTTCCACCGCTTCCTTCATCTTTTCGAGGTAGTTCTCGCCCTCCCGCCATTCCTCGAACCAGTTCGTCCGGCTGTCTCTCCCTTCGATGCCGCCCTCTCGGCCCGTGACTGCGTAGAGCCTGCCGGAGATCTTGGGCGGGCGCAGCTGTTGCTTGACGAGGAGGTAGAGCCGCCAGGGCAGCCCACTGTCGTCTGGGAAGAGCCCCGCCAGCTGGAGGCTGAGCGCTCCCGCCTGATCCGTCAGGGGCAGGAGCGATTCCAACGGCAGCTCGGGGCTCGTGGAGAGCGCCCAGAGGGCCTCGAAGCGGCTCCAGGTCGGGTTCTGTGGCAGCGGGCCGGGTGGATCCTGCGGGATGGAGCGAGCCACCCGCATGGCTTCGATGGCCCATTCCTGTCCTTGCAACTCCGGAGATCCGGCGGCCGCGGTCAGGCGGCTGCGCAGCAGCGCCCGCAGCCAGGGGCTGTGCAGGCCCAGCGCCGCGGTCAGCCGGTGCACCTCCATGTACAGCTCAGCGTGGGAGGCGGAGCTGGTGCGTGGATACCAGCCACCGTAGGTGACCCAGTACTTCCTGGAATCCCCCCCGCTGTGCACCAGGTGCCCGTAGCTTCCGCTTCCGGGCCAGGACAGGCCCGGGCCGACGGACGCCTTTTCCACGCGGCCTTCTTCCGTCTCGAGGCGGCTGCCGTCCATGGAGCCGCTCCACAGCCCGAGCGCATCCAGGTACAGGTTGGCGAGAGCAGCGGTCAGCTCGTCCCGGGGATCGTGGCGCTGGGTCTCAGTCTCGAGTTCTCCAGGGAGCTCCGCCTCCTGGAGCATGGCGCGCAGGGGTTCGATGATGGGCGCCATGTCGAAGCGTTTCCCTAGCGCGCGAGCGCGCAGCTTGGCGGCACCGTTGGGGGCGCCCTCCAGCCGCTGCAGGTAGCCGCGCCAGGCCTGGTGGGCGGAGAGGCCCTCCGCGTCCGCTGGCAGATAGGGCCAGCCCTCGTAGGGCGGGGCCGTGGCGATCGGCGCGCTGGCGGTCCCCGGCTCCAGGAGCAAGAGGGCCACGCAGTCGGAGTTGTACTGGATCGCCAGCTCCAACGCGGTCTTGCCGGCGGCGCTGAGGGCGCCGGGATCGGCCCCTGCGGCCAGCAGACGCTCAGCAGCGGGGCAGTTGGCGTTGATGGCCGCCACGTGAAGAGCCGTGATGCCAGCCCGCTCGGTGGGACTGCGGCCCTCTTGCATTCCCCGTGGCTCGGAATGCTCTCCCGTCAGCGCATCCGGGTCCGCATCGGCCGCCAGCAGGCTCTCGGTGGCCTCGTGGTCGAGTCGGCGCACCGCCAGGTGCAGCGGCTGCACCGGGGCTCCCTCGATGGTCGGGGACGCGCCTGCCTGCAGCAGGATGTCGAGGGATTCATGGCTGCGGCTGCGGACCGCCTGCACCAGGGGAGAGGATTGCAGCGGGTCGGGACCGTTCGGATCCGCCCCCGCCTCCAACAGGAGTCGGACCACATCGTCTTTGTTCTCCGCCACCGCGGAGAGCAGGACGCCGCTGTGATCGGGATCCGCCCCCAGGGCGAGCAGGTGGGCTGCCATCGCGACCCAGGACGTGGCCTGGCCGAGGGCTCTCCCCAGCAGGGCCTGCCGCTCCTCGGGATCCTCGCTGCGCTCGAGCAGGACGGAAGCCGCCTCCACGCGTCCCCGGGCTACGGCCAACTCCAGAGGCAACCTCTTCTTGTACGTGGCCTCACGCGTCGCATCCGCCCCCAGATCCAGGAGATAGCGCACCAGGTCGGCGTTGCCGGAGCTGGCGGCGTGATGAAGGGCCGTCTCGGCCGTGGGATCCGGGGGCTCCACCGGAACACCCTTGCTGACGAGGTGCCTCACCAGCTCCAGTCGGCCCGCTGTGGCCGCCAGCTCGAGCAGCCGAAGCCCTTCCTTGCCCTCGAAGGCCTGCGCGGGCTCGACCTCATCGGCCAGCAGGCGCTCCAGCACCTCGACATGGCCCTGGGCGGCCGCTCTCTGCGGCAGCGTATCTCTCCCGACCTTCTGGCTCGCGTCCGCTCCACGGGCCAGCAAGGCCTCCACCACCTCCAGGTGTCCCCCTTCCACCGCGTAGGCCAGCGGCGTCCTGCCCCGCTTGTCGCGCAGGTCCGGCGATCCCGTCTCGGGCAGGAGCCGCTCGATGAGGTCACCTCGGCCGCAGCGTGCCGCCAGATGGAGCGGCGTCCTCCCGTCTTTGTCCGCGTATTCGCGCTTCGGATCCGCGCCCGCCTCCAGCAAGAGGTCCAGCACAGCGCTCCGCTCCGCGGCGAGGGCCAGCAGGAGTGGGGTGGCGCCGCTGCGGTCCAGGGGATCCACGGCCGCGCCGTGTGCGAGCAAGAGCGCGATCATCGGACGATTTCCGCTCTTTGCGGCCAAGTGCAGCGCTGTCGTCTCCCCCTGGCTCGGCTCGGCGGGCAGCGCGATCTCGGCCAGGATCAGCTCTGCCAGGTCGAGTCGATCCATGTCCACGGCCGCTGCCAGGGCCTGGCTCTGTTGCGGGATCGAGCTCCCCGGAATGACGCTGATCCAGTCCTGCAAGACCGTGATGGGCCAGTTGTTCCAGCCCAGGCGTCGACCGTGCTCGCTGGAGAAGGCGGCGCGTTGCGCCTCCGGAGGGAGGGCGCCCAGGATGCGCAGGGCGGTCTCGTGGGCCTCCCTCCAGCTGTAGACCGCCCGCAGCGGCGTGTCGCCCCGGTCGTCCAGGGCCAGCGGATCGGCCCCTCTCGCCAACAGCCAGGAGGCGACCTCGGGCTGCTGCCCTCGGGCCGCCAGGTGCAGGAGCGTGCGCCCGCCATCGAGGCGAGCGTCCAACGCTACGCCCGCATCGGCGAGCAGGGCCATGACCTCGGGGTGCCCCCCCTGCACGGCCAGCATCATGGGCGTGAAGCCCCTGTCGTTGGCCTCGTCCACGGGCGCTCCGGCGGAGCCGCGTCGAGCCAGCAGCCCCGGGCAGCCCCCCAGGGCGGAGTGGTGCACGAGGCTGAGACCGTTTCGATCCCGCAGCTCCGGAGAGGCTCCGCGCGCCAACAGCAGCTCGGCCGTCTCCTCGCGGCCTGCCGATGCGGCCAGGAGCAGCGGCGTCTGTCCGCGCCCGTTCACGAGGTCCACGGCAGCGCCCCGATCCAGCAGCCCTTCCACACGGGCGGACAGCCCCCCTCGGGCCGCCGCGTGGAGCAGACCATTGCCCTGCTCGTCCTGGACCTGCGGATCCGAGCCATGGTCCAGCAGCCACTGCACGACGTCGTCGGAGCCTCCCTCCGCGGCTGCGAGCAGGGGCGTTCGACCTTGCCTGTCCCGGGCCTCGATGTCGGCTCCCGCCTTGGCCAGCAGGCGCACCGCTCCCTGATCGCCCTCGGCCGCGGCCCGGAGCAGCGCGGTCTCTCCTTCGTTGGTCTCGTGGTCCGGATCCGCGCCCGCCTCCAGCAGGAGCCGCACGATCTTCCGTACGGGAGCGGGATCGCCCAGCACCTCCATCCCGCGCTGGCGCTGCCAGCTCCGGATGCCTTGGTAGGCGGCGCTCCGTTGGGACACAGCCGCCGCCAGCACGGGCATGCCGAAGTCGAAGCTGTCGGGTCGCGGATCGTGGGCCAGCAGCAGCTTCACCGCGTGGACATCGCCGAGCCAGGCCGCCTGAACCAGGGCCCGATCCAGCTCCCGCAGGGCCTCGCTGCGTGCTTTTCCCCAAGGCAGGGGTCGCCCGAGCTGGTCGCGGAGCGCGGCGTGATCGGCGCGTTGCGCGGCGCCGGGGAGCGACACATGGGATGATGGAACGGCCTCGTGGCTGGGCCACGCCAGCTCCGGGGGGGCATGGCGGGCGCTGCAGCCGCCCAGCATCGTCGTTCCGCAGACCGACAGGAGGACTATCGTGGCGAGGCGACATGGCCTGGATGGCTGGTGGTTCATGTTCCAGAGGGTGGTTCGAGGTTGGCGAGGAGTTCGAAGCATAGCCGCAAAGGTGCGATATCGCCAACGGCGCGAGGTCCGGGCCCGAGTAGGCAGGCGTTGGGGTTGCCGCGCCACGGCATCCACGTCATCGACCATGACCGGCTCTTCCTCACCGCCGAGGGGCTGCACGCGGGGCGGAGTTGCCGCGAACGCCTTGGCGCACGGCACGGGATCAGGAGCCCCCTCCCCGGTCACCCAGGCCCCGGATTGGGCCCAATCATCATTCAGGCGGTACATCCAACCCAAATCGTAGCCTGCGTTTCTCTCCGGGGAATTCAGGAGTGGTAATGCCGGAACAGATCGGCTCTGCTGCACGCGAACCCAAAGGAAAGAGGAGCGCTGGATGCTGCGCTCGAGTCATCGCCAACCAGCGATGGGCGGCATCCCGCTGTGGTTCCTGCTCGCGGGCTGCGGCGATGCTGTCACGGCCACCGTCCCGCGCCCAGTTGGCCCCCCGCACGAGGTGGAGATCCACCAGGCCTACCAGCAGCTGGGCCTGAATACCTCTGAGCGCGACATCCACGGCCAACCCCAGCGCGCCCCCTGCGGCAGCTGCCACCACCTGGTGGGGCCAGAGGACGAGAACGCCTTCGCCATGGAGCTGCGCGGCTTCCACAGAGGGGTGAACCTGCACCACGGTGACAACACCTGCCGCACCTGCCATGCGCCCCCCGACTTCGAGCGCTTCTCCCTGGCCAGCGGCAGGACCGTGGACTACGCCGGCGTGGTCCAGCTCTGCGCCCAGTGCCACGCGGGCCAGTGGCGGGACTACCAGCAGGGCCTGCACGGGGGCATGAGCGGCCACTGGGATCTGGCTGCCGGGCCCCAGGTCCGCAACAGCTGCGTCGACTGCCACTCGGCCCACGCACCCGCCATCCCCAGCGTCATGCCCGCAGCGCGTTCCCAGCCTCGCTTCCTGGGAGGTGCCCATGAGTGACCGCATGAAGCGCCGCGGGCTGCTCAAGCTGGTGGGCGGAGCCCTTGGTGCGGCGGCCTTCGTCCGCGCCGCCGCCCCCCTGGCCGCACTGCGCGATGAGCTCAGCCTGGAGGAGCTGCTGCAGCGCCACTACAAGGAGCTGGGCCCCGAGCAGCGCGCCGCCCTCATCGAGCGCCTGGAGGCCTGGACGAGCGACCACTACGGTGCCCACGTGGACATCGCCGATCCCCAGCCCCTGGAGGGTGTCGAGTTCGGCTATGCCCTCAACCTGACCACCTGCCTGGGCTGCCGCCAATGCGCCCAGGCCTGCCACCGCGAGAACAATCACGACCGGGCCTACGACTGCTCCTACATCACCGTGACCGAGATGGAGAAGGGCAGCCTGGACCTTGCCAAGGGCGACTCCGACTACGATCATCCGGTGCGGGCGCCGGACAAGTTCTACATGCCCAGTCAGTGCCAGCAATGTGCGGAGCCGCCCTGCGTGAACGTCTGCCCGGTGAAAGCCACCTGGAGGGAGCCCGACGGGCTGGTGGTGATCGACTACGACTGGTGCATCGGCTGCCGCTACTGTCAGGCCGCCTGCCCCTATCACGCGCGGCGCTTCAACTGGAGCCGCCCGCAGCTGGCACCCGAAGAGGTCAATCCCGACCAGGCGCTGCTCTCCAACCGCATCCGTAGCCGCGGCGTGATGGAGAAGTGCACCTTCTGCCTGCACCGCGTACGCAGGGGTCGGCTGCCTGCCTGCCTGGAGGCCTGCCCCGCCGGCGCGCGTGTCTTCGGCAACCTGCTCGACGCCGACTCCCCCATCCGCGCTGTGATCGAGAACAAGCGCGTCTACGTGCTCAAGGAGGACCTGGGGACCGTGCCGAGCTTCTACTACTACTTCGCCGAGTGAGGCTGTCATGAGCCGACCCCTCGGATTCCTGGGCCACATCCTGCGTGCCACCACCGAAGGCAGCGCGACCTACTGGGCCTGGATGACTCTGTTGGCCGCCGTGAGCTTGGTGGGCCTCAACGCCTGGGCCCAGCAGGTGGCCGGCGGCATGATCCTGACCCACATGACCGATCACGTGTCCTGGGGCCTGTACATCGCCAACTTCACCTTCATGGTGGGGGTGGCCGCCGGCGGCGTGATGATGGTGATCCCGGCCTATCTGTACCACGACCGGGAGATGCACCACGTCGTGCTCTTCGGTGAGCTGCTAGCCATCGCCGCCATCCTCATGGCCCAGGCCTTCGTGCTGGTGGACATCGGACGTCCGGATCACTTCTGGCACCTGATACCCGGCCTGGGCCAGCTCAACTGGCCCCTGTCCATGCTCTCCTGGGACGTGCTGGTGCTCAACGGCTACCTGGCGCTCAACCTCTACATCGTGGGCTATCTGCTCTACTGCCGCTGGCGGAGGCTGCCGGCCCGCAGGGGCCTGTACCTGCCCTTCGTGCTGCTCTCCATCGTCTGGGCCATTTCCATCCACACCTTCACGGCCTTCTTGTACGCGGGCCTGGGTGGACGTCCGCTGTGGAACTCGGCCCTGCTGGCCCCGCGTTTCCTGGCTTCGGCCTTCGTGGCCGGTCCCGCGTTCCTGATCGTGGTCCTCACCCTGCTGCAGAGGCTCACCCCCCTGCCCGTGGGCCGAGGCCCCTTGCGGACGTTGCTTCAGGTGTTGCGCGTCAGCGCCCTCGTGAACCTCTTCATGCTGGCCAGCGAGCTCTTCACCGCTCTCTACGCGGGTGGCAGCCACTCCGAGTCGGTGCGCTACCTCTTTTTCGGGCTCCATGGTCACAATGCCCTGGTGGCATGGATCTGGCTCGCGGTGGCCCTCAACGTCGTGGCCATCTGCCTGCTCTTCGTGCCCGCCGTGGTGCGCGACCGCCGCCTGCTGGTGGCCTGCTGCCTGGCCACCTTCCTGGGCGTCTGGATCGAGAAGGGCATGGGTCTTGTGGTGCCCGGCTTCCTCCCCTCCACGCTGCACGAGCTGGTGGAGTACGCACCCAGCTTGGTGGAGTGGCGCGTCATGGCCGGAATCTGGGCCTTCGGCCTGCTGGTCTACACGGCCATGGTGAAGGTGGCCGTCCCCCTGCTCAACGCTCCGGAACCAACGGGAAATCAATCATGAATCGGCGCGCTTTTCTCAAGGCCTCCGCCATGGCCACGGCTGCCGCGGCCGTCTCCCGCCGCGTCTCCGCCAGCAGCGGACCGCCCCACATCCCGGGTGTGCGCTGGCAGAAGGCGCCCTGCCGCTTCTGCGGCACGGGCTGCCACGTGCTGGTGGGCGTCAAGGATGGGAAGGTGGCCGCCATCGCCGGCGATCCCCAGGCCGAGGTGAACCGTGGCCTGCTCTGCGTCAAGGGCTACCACGTGGGCCTGGCGCCCTACGGCTCCGACCGTCTCACTCAGCCCCAGCTGCGCAGGGGCGGACAGCTGGTGCCCATCAGCTGGGACGAGGCCCTCGACGTGCTGGCCCGTCGCATCCAGGCACACCCCGAGCGCTTCGCCTTCTATGGATCCGGCCAGTGGACCATCCCCGAGGGCTACGCCGCCCAGAAGCTCATGAAGGGCGGCCTGGGCAACAACCACATCGATCCCAACGCCCGCCTGTGCATGGCCTCGGCGGTCACCGGCTTCATCGCCACCTACGGTGTGGACGAGCCCGCCGGCTGCTACGACGATCTCGACGCCTGCGACGTGCTGATCATGTGGGGCAACAACCCGGCCGAGATGCACCCCATCCTCTTCTCGCGGGTCATCGACCGCCGCTCTCGTGGCGAGGAGGTGTTGCTGATCGATATCGGCACGCGGCGCACGCGCACCACCGCCCACTGCCAGCACTACCTGCAGTTCGAGCCCCACAGCGACCTGGCCATCGCCAACGGCATCGCCCACCTGCTGTTGGAAAAAGGCAGCTACGACAAGGACTTCGTCGAGAAGCACTGCGCCTTCCGCGCCGACAGCGACCCGCCGGCCCTCAAGGGCCAGGCCGTCAGCTTCGAGCAGTACCGCGAGTCGCTGAAGCCCTACACACCCGCCTACGTGGAGCGGATCTCGGGTGTGCCCGCGGCGGACATCCGCATGCTGGCCGACCTCTTCGGCAGGCGCGACCTGAAGATCACGTCCCTGTGGTGCATGGGCGCCAACCAGCACACCCGCGGCACGGCCATGAACACCCTGCTGCACGGCATCCACCTGCTCTCGGGGCACTTCGGCAAGCCCGGCGACGCGCCCACCAGCCTCACGGGCCAGCCCTCGGCCTGCGGCACGGTGCGCGAGGTGGGCACCCTGGCCCACGCCCTGCCCGGCGGACGCCTGGTGGCCAATCAGAAGCACCGCGCCGACGCGGAGAAGCTGTGGAACCTGCCCGCCGGCAGGATCAACCCCAAGCCAGGCTACCACACCGTCGCCATGTTCGAGCGCTTCTGCACCCCCATGGCCGAAGGCGGCGACATCGACACCATCTGGGTGCAGGTCACCAACCCCGGGCAGACCCTGCCCAACCTGAAGAAGCTGTTCCAGGCCAAGCAGGGCCTGGAGGACAAGTTCCTGGTGGTGTCCGACGCCTACCCCACCGAGACCACGCGCCTGGCCGACCTGGTGCTGCCCTCGGCCATGTGGGTGGAGAAGAACGGCGTCTTCGGCAACTCCGAGCGCCGCACCCAGCAATGGTTCAAGATGGTGGAGCCCCCTGGCCAGGCCCGCGACGACTGCTGGCAGACCATCGCCCTCGCCCGCCGGCTCTTCGAGCTGGGCGTCGAGGGCATGCGTGACAAGGACGGCCAGTTCATCTTCGCCCTGAAAGACGACGCGGGCCGCGAGGTGCCCGTCTGGCAGTGGGAGCGCTACTACGACATGAACGTGGATCGGGCGCTCTTCGAGGAGTACCGCCCCTTCACGAAGATGAAGCACAAGGACCTGGCGCCCTACGACGTCTACGTGGACCAGCGCGGCCTGCGCTGGCCCGTGGTGCAGCAGGAGGACGGGACCTGGCGCGAGACGCGCTTCCGGTTCGCGGAGTTCGACGATCCCTACGTGCAAGAGGGCAAGGGCGTCCAGTTCTACCACTCCACCAGCGGCGACGATCGCGCTCAGATCTGGTTCCGGCCCTACGAAGCGCCCCCGGAGTCCCCGGACGATGACTACCCCCTGTGGCTCTGTACCGGGCGTGTGCTGGAGCACTGGCACACCGGCTCCATGACCATGCGCGTGCCCCAGCTGCAGCGGGCCATGTCCGAGGCCTACGTGGAGCTCCATCCCCAGGACGGGGCGCGGCTGGGCATCCGCAACGGTGGGCGCGTACGCGTAGAGACACGTCGCGGTGCACTGGAGCTGCGAGCCTGGATGGGCGGCCGCGGTTCCCCACCCCAGGGTTCCATCTTCATCCCCTTCTTCGATGAGCGGCTGCTGGCCAACGTGCTCACGCTGGAGGCCTACGATCCCTTCTCCAAGCAGCCCGACTACAAGAAGTGCGCAGCCCGCGTCGCGCCCTTGGGAGCGTGATCGTGGACCGGCGAATCTTGCTGGGTGGGTGCTGCGGTCTGGCTTTGCTGGGATTCTTGGTGGGCATGCGGTCCGTGCCGCTGCCGCAGGCTCCGGCGGATCGCGAGGGGATGGCGCGTCCCGAAGGCGTGCTTCCAGCCCAGACCTATGCGGACCTGCGCTTGCGACGCTTTGGGAACACGGCACGTGTCACCAGCGATCTGCGTGAGCTGCGGAAGGAATTCCCGGGCATGGAAGACGAGGTGCTGCGCGATCCGCTCCGGGCCCAGGCCTCGCTCGAGCAGCGCGGCAGCCAGCGCGCCTACGACGGCGCGCCCCCGGTGGTGCCCCACGCCATGGACGCCCAGCCCAGCGGCTCCTGCCCGGCCTGCCACGGTGAGGGCCTGCTGGTCGCCGGCCGGCTGGCCCCGCGCATCCCCCACGTGCCCTACGCTTCCTGTGCCCAATGCCACGCCTGGGGAGGCTCGGTTGGCCAGCCCTCAGCCGCGGCCAACGCCTTTGTGGGAGCCTGGTCGGAACGCGTCGGTGATCGGGCGTGGGAGGGTGCTCCGCCCACCATTCCCCACGGCACCTGGCTACGCAGCGACTGTGCGGCCTGCCATGGGCTCACGGGCCGGCCTGGCCTGCGCACCAGCCACCCCGAGCGCCAGCAGTGCGTCCAGTGCCACGGCTCCTCGGGCCTGGAGCCGCCTTGGGCGCAGTGAGCCCGGGCTGGTCACGGCGTGCCCTCCTGACCTGGGGCATGGACCCGTCGCGACCGCCTGTGGCGCTCATGGACCGGCGGCGTTGCCTGCCCTTCTGCTCGATCTGCATCGAGCACTGCCCCAGACCCGGCGCCATGGAATGGCGGGCCGGCGGGCCGGCGGTGGTGGCGCGGCGCTGCGATGGTTGCGGGCTGTGCGTCCAGCGTTGCCCCGCGCCCGAGGGGGCGCTCCGCCTGGGCTGATGGGTGGCGAGCCGGATCCGGGGCGAACAGACCTCGCTGACTCCGGCTGCTGGCGCCAGATGCAGGGAACCGGACAGACCCTGCCCGATCCCCAATGCGTGGGATGTTGCTGGCAGGGGGTGGGGAACACCGAGCAATCCCTGGAAGTACGAGGTTTGTCGCGGAATTTCCTCCGGCCGCGATGACCCCGGCGCGCGTCGAGTCTCGCTTGACCCTGCAGATCCGCCAATCCAGCGGCCCGCCAGCCGGTCCGGAACAGCAGCATATTTCCTGGCGCCTCCCCCTGGGCGCCGGGGCCGCAGCTGGGTCGCCGCGTCGCCCATACCTGGGGTTGCCGAGATGTCACTCCGCCGCGCAGTGGCTCTCATCCAACCAGGCGCTGAGAGGGGTGTAGTGCGTGCGGTCGCAGCAGTCCCAATAGTAGGTCCCCCAGCCGGAGATCAGGGTCGCCATCTCGGTGGGCTCATGGCTGTCGGTATCGCAGGAGGGCCCCTCGTCGTGGCCGTATGCGAAGAAGCAGCTCCGCTCGTCTTGCTCCGCATCGTGAGCCCCGTGGCAATAACCCTGGTGGATGGCCTCCTTGGTGACGCAGCCCGAACACTCCTGCGGCAGCTCCGCGAGGGTGTTGTGCTGGAAGGCGTTGGAGGTGGAGCGGCGGCATTCGAATCCGGCCTGGTAGCCCAGGTCGTACCAGTCCTGGTACAACTGCTGGTATTGGTCTTGTTCGCAGGACTTCTCCCCGCATCCGAGGGCCGGGGCCATCAGGGCGAGCGATGTCAAGAGCGGCGAGATGAAGACGCGGGCCATGAGCACCTCTGCATGAGGGACTGCGATACCGTTTGTGAAGGATAGCGGCAAAGTGGCGTTTTCGCCATAGGGATGCTTGGGGGTCGCCAGCTCCCGTACGCCTTCGCAGCCGGCTTGGGGCGCCCGCAGATCCTGTTGTGATGGAGGCCTGCTCGCGAGGCGGACACCACGGCCCAGCTGCTTCCTGCTGGTAGGCGAGGAGGTGCTATGTCCATCGCATGGCTTTCGTTTCTCGTCAGCTTCGGTGCAGCTCTGGGCTGTGGCCACGCCGACACCGGCTACGGCGACGCGGAGCCAATGCACTGCAGATGGGCGACTTTCGACGAGGCCTGCGAGTCCGGAACCGAGCTCGCTGCTTCCAGTGTCGAGGAATGGGAGCGCCGGCACTACAAGGACGGATGCGAATCCCGGGTTTGGTTCGGAGGCTGGTATCCTGTGGGTGATACCGCCTGCCTCCGGAAGTGCAAGAGGTCCGCGCTCTGCTCCTGCAAAGAATGGGCGCGGTTGTGCAACGCCCCATTGGAAGGTTGCATACGTTTCTGCTGTAAAGACCACCCTGTTGAGCGTCATCGCAATCAACGCGTCTACTCCTCCTCCTCGGCTTGGTAACAAGCCCGCAGCCTTGCCATCGCCCGGGCCTCGAGGTTGTCGAGAGCAGTCGGGAGACCACCACCCGCGCCACGCGTTCACGCTTTGCGTTTGACGGCGAGACGGGCCGCAGCTGGCGCACCGGCTGGTCCGCCGCCAGCTCGCGCGGGGCGCCCAGCGGCAACCACTTCATGAGGATGTTGTAGCCGTACGGGGCCATCCTCCATGAACGCCTCCCTCAACACCCCGTCAGAGCCACCAGCAGGTCGTAGTGGTCGTCCTCGGACAGGTTGTTGCCCTCGATGGTGTAGTCTCCGACGCAGGTCAGCGAGGACAGGTCCACGTCCGTCAGATCCGTGTTCTCCTGGATGTACAGGTTGCTGCCCAGCGACGAGAGCAGGGGCGCCGAGAGCGAGGTCATGGCGCTGTTGTAGCTGACCGTCATGCTGCCGCCGATCTCGGTCAGGGCGGGCATGTCAAGCTCCAGCAGGTCGGTGTTGTAGTAGCAGTAGAAGGTGGAGCCCACCTCGGTCAACGCCGAGAGGTCCACGCTCTCCAGGGCGTAGTTGTAGTAGAGGTAGAAGCTGGAATCGACCGTGGTGAGCGCGGAGAGGTCGATGCTGTCCAGCGAGTCGTTGCCGTCCAGGTAGAAGGTGGAGCCCACGTCCGTCAGCGCCGAGAAGTCCGCGCTGTCCAGCTGGTCGTTGCTGCCCACGTAAAAGGTGGAGCCCACTTCGCTCAGCGCCGAGAGGTCCACGGTCCGCAGGTCGACGTTGTCGTAGAGGTAGAGCTGGCCGTCGATGGCCAGCAGGGCGGGCGCGGAGATCTCGTCGATGCCGTCGTTGTACTCGACCTGGAAGGAGCCCTCCACCTCTTCGAGCGCGGGCAGCTGGATGTCCTCCAGCTCGTCGTTGCTGTTGAACTGCAGCGAGGAGCCCACGTCCGTCAGCGCGGTGAGCACGACGCTGGTCAGCTCGGTGTTGCTGGCGACGTAGATCTGCTCGTCGATGGTCTCCAGCGCCGAGAGATCCACGCTGTCCAGCTTGTCATTGCTGGTGATGTAGAGGTAGCTGCCCACGTCGGTCAGGGCTGAGATGTCGATGCTGGTCAGGTCGTCGTTCTCGTGGATGTAGATCTCGTCGCCCACCGTGAGCAGGCCGGACAGGTCGATGGAGGGGGCGGTGCAGTTCTCGATCTCCACGTAGCTCTCCACCGACTCCACGCAGGAGAGGTCGATGTCGTCGCTGCCGGTGGCGTTGATGTAGAGCTCCTCGAGCCAGGTCTCGCCGGTGGCGCAGAAGTCGTCGGCGTCCTCGGCCGAGAAGACCACCAGCGAGTCCTCGCTGCCGCAGGTCAGCGCCACCAGCAGGTCGTAGTGGACTTCATCCGTCAGGTTGTTGCCCTCGATGGTGTAGTCGTCCACGCAGGTCAGCGAGGACAGGTCGATGTCGCTCAGATCCGAGTTCTCCTGGATGTACAGGTTGCTGCCCAGCGACGAGAGCGAGGGCGCCGAGAGCGAGGTCATGGCGCTGTTGTAGCTGACCGTCATGCTGCCGCCGATCTCGGTCAGGGCGGGCATGTCAAGCTCCAGCAGGTCGGTGTTGTAGTAGCAGTAGAAGGTGGAGCCCACCTCGGTCAACGCCGAGAGGTCCACGCTCTCCAGGGCGTAGTTGTAGTAGAGGTAGAAGCTGGAATCGACGGTGGTCAGGGACGAGAGGTCGATGCTGTCCAGCGAGTCGTTGCCGTCCAGGTAGAAGGTGGAGCCTATGTCCGTCAGCCCCGAGAAATCCGCGCTGTCCAGCTGGTCGTTGCTGCCCACGTAGAAGGTGGAGCCCACCTCGGTCAGCGCCGAGAGGTCGACAGTCTGCAGGTCGACGTTGTCGTAGAGGTAGAGCTGGCCCTCGATGGTCAGCAGCGCGGGCGCGGAGATCTCGTCGATGCCGTCGTTGTACTCCACCTGGAACGAGCCCTCCACCTCCTCGAGCGCGGGCAGCTGGATGTCCTCCAGGTCGTCGTTGCTGTTGAACTGCAGCGAGGACCCCACCGTGGTCAACGAGGAGAGGACCACGGTGGTCAGCTCGGTGTTGCTGGCGACGTAGATCTGCTCGTCGGTGGTCTGCAGCGCGGAGAGGTCCACGGTGGTCAGCTCGTCGTTGCTGGTGATGTAGAGGTAGCTGCCCACGTCGGTCAGCGCGGAGAGGTCGATGCTGACCAGGTCGTCGTTTTCGTGGATGTAGACCTCTTCGCCCACCGTGGTCAGGCCGGAGAGGTCGATGGACGAGGTGATGCAGTTCTCGATCTCCAGGTAGCCCGCGACGGAGACGATGCAGGACAGGTCGATGGGATCGGTGCCCAGCGCGTTGATGTAGAGGTTCTCGACGGTGGTCTCGCCGGTGGCGCAGTAGTCGTCGGCGTCATCGTCGCGGAAGACGATCAGGGAGCCCTCGGACTCGCAGGTGATCTGCACCAGCAGGTCGTAGTGGTCGTCCTCGGACAGGTTGTTGCCCTCGATGGTGTAGTCTCCGACGCAGGTCAGCGAGGACAGGTCCACGTCCGTCAGATCCGTGTTCTCCTGGATGTACAGGTTGCTGCCCAGCGACGAGAGCAGGGGCGCCGAGAGCGAGGTCATGGCGCTGTTGTAGCTGACCGTCATGCTGCCGCCGATCTCGGTCAGGGCGGGCATGTCAAGCTCCAGCAGGTCGGTGTTGTAGTAGCAGTAGAAGGTGGATCCCACCTCGTCCAGGGCCGACAGATCGACGCTCTCCAGGGCGTAGTTGTAGTAGAGGTAGAAGCTGGAATCGACGTTGGTCAGGGCCGAGAGGTCGATGCTGTCCAGCGAGTCGTTGCCGTCCAGGTAGAAGGTGGAACCCACGTCCATCAGGGCCGAGAAATCCGCGCTGTCCAGCTGGTCGTTGCTGCCCACGTAGAAGGTGGAGCCCACCTCGGTCAGCGCCGAGAGATCGACGGTCTGCAGGTCTACGTTGTCGTAGAGATAGAGCTGGCCCTCGATGACGAGCAGCTCGGGCGCGGAGATCTCGCCGATGCCGTCGTTGTACTCCACCTGGAAGGAGCCCTCGACCTCCTCGAGCGCGGGCAGCAGGATGTCCTCCAGCTCGTCGTTGCTGTTGAACTGCAGCGAGGAGCCCACTGAGGTGAGCGCGGTGAGATCGACGCTGCTCAGGTCGGTATTGCTGGCGACGTAGATCTGCTCGTCGGTGGTCTCCAGCGCTGAGAGGTCGACGCTGGTCAGCTCGTCGTTGCTGGTGATGTAGAGGTAGCTGCCCACGTCGGTCAGGGCGGAGAGGTCGATGCTGATCAGGTCGTCGTTCTCGTGGATGTAGAGCTCGTCCTCGATGGTGAGCAGGCCGGACAGGTCGATGGAGCCGGAGACGGTGTTCTCGATCTCCAGGTAGCCCTCCACCGTCTCCAGGCAGCTCAGATCCACGTCATCGGTGCTCGTGGCGTTGATGTAGACGTTGCCCGCGGTGGTGTAGCCGCAGCCGCAGAACAGCTCGGCGTCGGTGGCCCCGAAGATGACCAGCGACTCGGCGTTCACCCCGGCGCATTCCTCTTCGGTGTACGTTCCGCTGTCGCCGGTGTCGCCGGTGTCGCCGGTGTCGCCGGTATCGCCGGTGTCGCCGGTGTCTTCGCCGCTATCGCCCGTGTCCTCTCCGCTGTCGCCGGTGTCGGCGTCGCAGTCCAGGTCCTCGTCCACGGCGCCGTCGCAGTCGTTGTCCGCCTCGTCGCAGACCTCCGTCTCGTCGGGGTTGGCCGTGGCGTCCAGGTCGTCGCAGTCGCTGGTATCGGCCACGTAGCCGCTGGGGGCCGAGCAGGCGCTGATGCTGTAGTCGGCCGAGCCGAAGCCATCGCCGTCGTGGTCGATGTACCAGTCGCTGGCGTCGGAGACGTCCGGGTCGTCGTCGTCGCTCAGGCCGTCGCAGTCGTCGTCGGTGCCGTTGCAGAGCTCGCTGGCGGCGGGGTTGACGGCGGAGTCGCCGTCGTCGCAGTCCGTGGCATCAGAGACGTGTCCGCTGGGTGCGGAGCAGGCCTCGGCGCTGCTGCCGGCGTCGCCGTAGCTGTCTCCGTCGGCGTCGGCGTACCAGGTGGTCGTGTCGGTGGCGTCGGGATCGTCGCCGTCGCTCAGGCCGTCGCAGTCGTCGTCGACGCCGTTGCAGGTCTCCTGGGCGTCGGGGTTGATCGCCGCGTTCGTGTCGTCGCAGTCGCTGGCGTCCGACACGTAGCCGCTGGGGGCATCGCAGCCGTCCGCCGTGCTGGCCGCGTCTCCGAAGCCGTCTCCGTCGGCGTCGGCGTACCAGGCGCTGGCATCGGCGACATCCGGGTCGTCACCGTCGGTCAGGCCGTAGCAGTCGTCGTCCGTGCCGTTGCAGACTTCGCTGGCGCCGGGATGGACGGCGGGA
>CAYVQL010000049.1:0-47577 GCA_964454135.1 uncultured Enterobacterales bacterium
CGATCTCGTCGCAGAGCTCTGGGGCCAAGGGATGGATGGCAGCGTCGTCGTCGTCGCAGTCGCCGTCGTTGGCGGCGTATCCCTTGGGCTGGGTGCAAGCGGGGACGGAGCTGTCGCTCTGGCCGAAGCCATCGCCGTCCAGGTCCTGATACCAGGCGGAGGCATCCACGGCGTCGTCCTCGTCGATGACCTCGTCGCAGTCGTTGTCGATGCCGTCGCAGCGCTCGTCGGCCTCGGGGTGGATGGCCGGATCCCCGTCGTCGCAGTCGAAGCCTACCTTGCCGCTGCCCTCGGCCACGTGGCCGCTGGGAGCCTGGCAGGCCGCCACGGCCTGCGCGGCGTCCCCGTAGCCATCGCCGTCGCCGTCCCGATACCAGCTGGGGGCGTCCACGGCGTCGTCCTCGTCGATGGTGCCGTCGCAGTCGTTGTCCTCTTCGTCGCAGCGCTCGTCGGCGCCTGGATGGCACAGGTCGTCGCCGTCGTCGCAGTCGCTGCCGTCCGCCACGTAGCCGATGGGCTGCGCGCAGGCCTGCTGGGTGCGGCTGGCATCGCCGTGGCCGTCGGCGTCGAGGTCGGCGTACCAGGTGCTGGCGTCAATGGCCTCGTCCTCGTCGATCTGCCCGTCGCAGTTGTTGTCGCGTCCGTCGCAGAGCTCGTAGGCGTCGGGGTTCACCCCGGCGTCGCTGTCGTCGCAGTCCTCGCTCTGCGGGAAGCCGTCGCCGTCGGCGTCCGGGTCGGGATCCGCAGTGTCTTTGGCGTCATCGCAGCCCATGCCGAGGGCCAGGATCAGGAGCAGGCGCCAGCCCATGCAGCCTCCGGGGGGGGGGGGACCCCAAGAGTATAGCCCCCAGGATCAGTAGCAGTAGCCCTGGGTGTCGCTGCAGGTGAAGTAGGATTTCGCGCCGTAGCTGGCGTAGTCGATGTCTCCGGCCTCCACGTAGACGTCGTCGGGGCTGTTGTCGGTCGCCTTGCTGCCCCAATCGCTGGCGGTAACCAGCAAGATGGAATCCAGGCCCACGTAGGCGCCGCCTCCCGATATCCCGGCCTGGTTCTGCGTGACCGTGCAGGCGTCCGAGGTGGTGCTGCCGTAGGCCAGCATCAGGCCGGCGCCCCAGGCCGCCGCGTTGCCCGTGATGTCCGTGTCGCTGACGGTGGCGTCGCCGTAGAAGAAGACGCCGCCGCCATAGTAGTCGGCCGCGTTGTCGGTGAAGGCGGTGGCATCGATCCCGACGGATCCGCCCTCCACCGGGTAGAACATCAGGCCGCCGCCCCACTCGGCGCTGTTGTCGTTCACCACGCCGCCGCTCCAGGTCACGTTGTCCCAGAAGAACATGCCGCCACCCCAGTAGCTGGCGACGTTGTCCTCGAGCAGGGTGTCGCTGGAGGCCGTGATCTCGGAGCTGTAGCTCGTCATGCCGCCGCCGTACTCGGCCATATTGCTCTCGATGGTGACCGCGTTCATGCTCAGGGTGCCGCCGAGCAGGTAGATGCCGCCGCCGTCGACCCCGGCCAGGTTGCTCTGCACCTCGACCGCATCGAGCACGTAGCTGCCGTCGCCCATGTAGATTCCGCCCCCGATGTCCTCGGCGTCGTTGTAGCCCACGTTGCTGTCGCTGATGGTGACCGCGGCCCCGTCACCCAGGTAGACGCCTCCGCCCCAGTCCGCTGCATTGTCGAAGATCTCGCACTGGTCGATGACGACGGCGTCGGTGGAGTTGACCTGCAGGCCGCCACCGCCCAGGGGAGAGGTTCCGCCCTGGCCGTTGGTCAGGCTGAAGCCGGTGACGGTGACGGCCCCCGCCGAGAGGGTCAGACAGGGCATGCTGGCGCTGCCGTCGATCTCTGTGGAGGACGCCCCGTTGAGGGAGCTCAACGTCAGGTCCTGGTCGATCTCCACGTTCTCCGCGTAGGTCCCGTCGCAGACCAGCACGGTGGAGCCGGAGCTGGCGCTGTTCACCGCGCTCTGGATGGTCCAGAAGTTGGACGCGCCGTCCAGCGTGACCACGCCCCCCTCGCTGGTGCCGGAGTCGCAGTCGTTGTCGATGCCGTCGCAGATTTCTTCGGCGGCGGGGTTGATGGCGGCGTCGCCGTCGTCGCAGTCGTTGTCGTTGACCACGTGGCCGCTGGGCTGATCGCAGGCCTGCTGGCTGCTGTCGGCGTCGCCGTGGCCATCGCCGTCGCTGTCCTGATACCAGGTGCCGGCATCTACGGCATCTTCGTCGATCTCTTCGTCGCAGTCGTTGTCCTCGTCGTCGCAGCGTTCCTCTGCGTCGGGGTGGATCGAGGGACTGATGTCGTCGCAGTCATCGGGATTGTCGACCATGCCCTTGGGCTGGTCGCAGGCCTGCTCGGCCCGCTTGGGATCGCCGTAGCCGTCGCCGTCGAAATCCGTGAACCAGGTGGTGGCGTCCAGCGCGTCGCGCTCGTCGACCTGGTCGTCGCAGTCGTTGTCCAGCCCGTCGCAGTACTCGTCGGCCCCCGGGTGGACCGAGGCCTGCTGGTCGTCGCAGTCGTCGGCCGATGCGGCGTATCCCTTGGGCTGTTCGCAGGAGGAGACGGGGACGCTGTCTACGCCGTGACCGTCGCCGTCAGCGTCGGGATACCAGGTGGTCGCGTCCTGGGCGTCTTTCTCGTCGATCTCTTCGTCGCAGTCGTTGTCGGCGCCATCGCAGACCTCGTCGGCGCCGGGAAAGGCCGCGGGATCGCCGTCGTCGCAGTCATCAGCCAGCGCCACGTAGCCATTGGGCTGCTCGCAGGCCTCGGCGGTCTGGGCGAGGTCGCCGTAGCCGTCGGAGTCGGCGTCCTGATACCAGGTGGAGGCGTTGGCCGCGTCGCCCTCGTCGATCTCGCCGTCGCAGTCGTTGTCGGTGCCGTCGCAGACCTCGATGGCGTCGGGGTGGATGCCGTCGTTGGTGTCGTCGCAGTCTTCTCCTGCGAAGAAGCCGTCCCCATCTGCGTCCACGGGATCCGCAGCGGTGTCCTTGCCCGAGCTGTCGCAGCCCAAGAGGAGGGCCAGGGAGAGGATTGACAGAATGCGCATGGGACCTCCGATGGAAGCCGTTGGTGTCAGCACCGCCCTAACACAGGACCAGGGGAGAAGGGCGAGTCAACATCCCGTCGCCGGAGGCGACGAAAACGGGACGTAGCCGGCCGGCCTGGGATAGGTTGAAGCGGATTCGGTATGCCAGCAACGCCCACGGAGCAGCCTATGTTCCTCTCCAGGATAGCCCCTGCCCTCCTCGTCGCCGGGTGTGCGCAACAGGACTACGTCATCACCGAGTGGGACTACGCGGACGTGTTCTACCAGAACTCGAAGGAGGCGGTGGACATCCTGCTGGTCATCGACGACTCTCACTCCATGGAGCCCTACCAGGTGGAGCTGGGCAGCAACTTCGAGACTTTCCTGACCTACTTCGTCGAAGCGGACGTGGACTACCGCATCGCGACCATCACCACCGACACCTTCTCTGAAGATGCGGGCGAGATCCGCGGCGACATCATCACCCCCGAGACCGAGAAGGCCTCCGAGATCTTCGCCTACAACGTGGCCGTGGGCACCGAGGGCAGCGCCCTCGAGATGGGCCTGGAGGCCGCGCTGATGGCCCTGAGCGAGCCCCTCATCAGCGGGGTGAACAAGGAGTTCCTGCGCGACGAGGCGGCCCTGTCCATCATCTTCGTCAGCGACGAGGAAGACGGCTCCTACCTGCCCGTCAGCGAGTACGTCAACAGCTTCCGGGCGGTCAAGGGGGAGGATGTGCGCGGCATGTTCAACACCTCGGCCCTGACGGTCATCGAGATAGACGCCTGCGACGAGGACCAGGTCGCCCAGTCGACTCCGGGCACCCGCTACGTGGACGCAGCCCAACAATCCGGGGGCATCTCGGGCGACCTCTGCGCCGAGGACTTCGAGTCCGTGGTGCTGGAGCTGTCCCTCAACACCAGCCGCCTGCTGGACCGCTTCCAGCTCTCCGAGAGTCCGGATGTGGCCGGGATGGAGGTGACCGTAGGCGACGACATCGTGCCCTGCGAGAGCGGTCAGTGGAGCTATCAGCTGCTGCCCGACGAGGAGGGCGTGGAGCAGCCGACGCTGGTCTTCGCCGCGGATTCCATCCCGCCCACCAGCAGCCGCATCGCGGTGCGCTACTACGCGGGCTCCGGCGACCCCGACGATTTCTGCCAGGAGACGGAGGAGGAGTGACCATGGCCCTCTCGCGTCGGCTTTGGCTGCTGGGCGCCTTGCTCGCCTGCGATGACCAGGCCGTAGGGAACGCTCCCTGCGAGGACATCGGCGACTGCCAGGAGATGCAGGCCTGCCTCGAGGGCGTCTGTCGGGCCGTGGAGTGCATCAGCTCCGCGCACTGCCAGCTGCACGAGTACTGCGACGTGCGCGCTTTTCGCTGCATGAACGGCTGCCAGGATGACGAGGACTGCGCAGCAGGCGAGAGCTGCGATGTCGAGCGCGGCCGCTGCGCGCAGGACGGCTGTCGCGACACCGTGCTGGACTGCGAGTACGGCGAGATCTGCGATACGCAGACCGGTGCCTGCGAGTTCGACGATCGGGCTCACTGCCAGAGCTGCGATCGCTTCGAGCGCCTGTCCTGCCCCGACATGGGCACCTGCGTCACGACCATCAACTGGAAGTCCAGTTGCGAGTCCGACGACGACTGCCCCCTCGACCAGCACTGCGATGAGTTCGCCGGGTCCAAGCTCTGCCACATGGACCTTTGCCAGTACAAGTGCGATCCCGACGATGCCAACGCCTGTCCCCGCGGCTACGACTGCCTGGGGGGAGCCACCGAGCAGGGCTACTACGTCTGCACCGCGGACTGCGCGTGGATGGAGGAGAGCGGCTTCTTGCCCAGCCAGCAGGACTGAGCTCAGGGCTCCAGGGGCAGGCGGATCAGGAAGCGGCTGCCCTTGCCCTCTTCCGAGCGTACCTCGATCTGGCCCCCCAGCTTCTTCACGATCACGGCGTGGCAGATGGCCAGGCCCTGGCCGGTGCCCTTGCCCACCTCCTTGGTGGTGAAGAAGGGATCGAAGATGCGCTTCTGCAACCACTCGGGCATGCCGCAGCCGCTGTCGGCGACCTCGATCTCCGCCTGGTCCCCGCAGCGGCGCGTGGCCAGCCGGATGCGGCCCTTGGCGCCGGAGTCGTCCAGCGTGGCCTGGATGGCGTGCACCGCGTTGACCAGCAGGTTCAGGATCACCTGGTTGAACTCGGCTCGCAGGCAGGGCACGGTGGGCAGGCTCGGATCCAGGTCCAGCTCCAGCTCGGCGGAGTATTTCCACTCGTTGCGGGCCACGGTGGCCGTGGTCTCGATGCAGTGGTTCAGGTCCACGGCGGTCCTGTCCTGCTTGCCGGCGTGGGAGAAATCCCTCATGGCCGCGACGATCTTGGCGATCCTGTCCAGACCCTCCAGGGCCTGGCTCAGGGCCAGCGGCGCCTCCTCCAGCAGGAACTCAAGGTCGGCCTCCTCTTCGGCCTCTTCCAGGGCGCGTGCCTGGTCCGCCAGCTCGGGCAGGTCGCGGGCTTGCGCCGCCAGGGCCTGGTAGCTGCTCAGCAGCACGCGCAGGTCGTCGAAGGCCTCTTGCAGGAACTGGGTGTTGTCGCGCGCGTACTGGGCGGGCGTGTTGATCTCGTGCGCGATGCCCGCGGCGAGCTGGCCGATGGACTCCATCTTCTGCGAGAGGAGCAGCTGCGCCTCCAGGCTGCGTCGCTCGGTGACCTCCTCGCCCACCAGCAGCACTTCGCGCTGCGCATGTCCGGAGGAGGCGATGCGGGTGGCGCCCAACAGCAGCAAGCCGGGATCGCCGCCGGGCCGCGTGAAGGGCAGGTTGTCGAGCTGCTCGCCCCTGCCCCGCTCCAGGGCCTGCTGCACCAGGGTGGTGACCTGGCCCCAGTCCCAGTCGATCTCCAGGGACCTGAGCGCCCTTCCCGTGCAGTGCAAGGTCGAGAGCCCCAGCGTGGCCGCCGCGTGGGCGTTCCAGAAGCGCACGCGCCCGAGCCGATCCACACCGATCACGATGGAGGGGATGGCATCCAGGATGCGATCCGGTAGGCTGCTATGGGCTGCGCCCAGCTTGCTTATTGTCAAGATGCCTCCAGAACGTCCGATATCTACCAGCATAGACCGTCCGGAGCGCGATGGCCCGTGGCCGCGTCGGACTTCCTCTACATCACGAGTGGGAAATGCCAGAACCGAAGAAGAGGATCTTGTTCGTGGACGACGAGCCCAATGTGCTGGCCGGCCTGCGCCGTCAGCTGCGGGTCATGCGCAAGGACTGGGAGATGGGCTTTGCCAGCTCGGCCGCCGAGGCCCTGGTGGCCTTTGCGGAGCGTCCCTTCGACGTGGTGGTCTCCGATATCCAGATGCCGGGCATGGACGGTGTGCGCCTGCTGGCGCAGATCATGGAGCGCTATCCCTCCACGGCGCGCATCGCCCTGTCCGGTCGCGTGGAGCGAGAGCAGGTGCTGCGCACGGTCGGACCGGTGCACCAGTACCTGTCCAAGCCCTGCGAGCCCGCCACCCTGCGCGCCACCATCGGGCGCGCATGTCAGCTGCAGGGTGTGCTGGGCTGTGAGGAGCTGGGGCGCCTGGTGGCCAGGCTCGAGACGCTGCCCAGCCTGCCCGATCTCTACCTGCGGCTGGTGGAGGAGATCGAGTCGCCCAACTGCTCCATGGAGCGCGTGGGCCGCATCGTCAGCCAGGACATGGCCATGACCGCCAAGCTGCTGCAGCTGGTGAGCTCCAGCTTCTTCGGCCTGCGCTGCAAGGTGCGCGATCCGGTGCACGCTGCCGTGCTGCTGGGGGCGGACACGGTCAGCGCGTTGGTGCTGTCCGCCAAGGTCTTCTCCACCTGGAAGAAGCGGCGACCCGGGGGCCTGCTGCTGGACCAGCTCTGGCAGCACAGCTCCCGGGTCGGCGAGGCGGCTCGCGTGATCGCCCGCAGGGAAGGCGCCGCCGAGGAGGTGGTGAACCAGGCCTTCCTGGCCGGCGTGATGCACGATCTCGGCAAGCTGGTCCTGGCCGCCAACCTGCCCTCGGAGTACCGGCGGGTGACGACCGCGCTGCGCAAGCGTGGAGCGATGGCCTGGGCGGCGGAGCGCGAGGTCTTCGGCGCATGCCACGGCGAAGTGGGCGCCTACCTGCTCAACCTGTGGGGCCTGCCCGATCCGGTGGTCGAGGCGCTGGCCTACCACAACCGGCCACGTGAATGCCTCCACCAGTCCTTTGGCGTGCTTGCGGCGGTGCATGCGGCCAACGCTCTGGTCAAGGAAGGCGCGGCGGTCGAGGAATCGCTGGACCGCGAGTTCCTCGAAGGCATAGGCTTGACTGACAGGCTCGACGACTGGATCTGCGAGCTGCCCGTTTCATGAGGAAGTAGCCATGAACGATCAAATCCTATTCGTCGATGACGAGCCCCATGTGCTCGCGGGCATCCGGCGTTCTCTGCGAAAGACCTTCGACATCAGCACCGCCGAGAGCGGTCAGGCGGGCCTGCGCTTCATCATGGAGCAGGGTCCGGTCGCCGTCGTGGTGTCCGACATGCGCATGCCTGGAATGGACGGCGTGCGCTTTTTGAAAGAGGTGAGCCAGATCTCGCCCGACACGGTGCGCATGATGCTCACCGGGCATTCCGACCTGAACACCGCCATCCAGGCCGTCAACGAGGGACGCATCTTCCGCTTCATGGAGAAGCCCTGCCCGAGCGCCGTACTGCGTTTCGCCGTGGAAGAGGCCCTGCGGCAATACCAGCTGGTCACGGCCGAGAGAGAGCTGCTGGAGAAGACCCTGCGCGGGAGCATCAAGGTGCTGACCGACGTGCTGGCGCTGGCCAATCCCGTGGCCTTCGGCCGCGCGGCGCGGGTCGAGCGGCTGGTGGGCAGGCTCTGCCAGGCCCTGCGTCAGCCCAAGGACTGGCAGCTGGACGTGGCCATCATGCTCTCGCACATGGGCTGCGTGGCGGTGCCGGAGAAGACCTTGAACAAGGCCTTCCGGGACGAGCGCCTGACCGCGGAGGAGCAGCGCATGTTCGAAGCTCATCCCCAGGTGGGGACGGATCTGATCGCGGGCATCCCGCGCATGGGCTGGGTGGGGGAGATCATCGCCTACCAGCACAAGCGCTTCGACGGCCGTGGGCCGCCCCTGAAGGGCAAGCGCGGCACCGACATCCCGCTGGCGGCGCGCATGCTCAAGCTGGTGGGGGACTTCGACGCGCTGGTGTCATCCGGACAGTACGAGTCCAAGGCCGCGCAGCGCCTGACGCGCCGCCCGGGCTGGTACGACCCGCAGCTGCTGGAGGCCCTGGTGGAGCTCGTGGAGGAGGACAGCGCCACGGCCAAGGCGGCGGCCTTGCCCGCTGGGCGCCTGATCGAGGGCATGGTGCTGGAGCAGGACGTGGAGACGCGTCAGGGCGTGCTGGTGATCAGCCGCGGCAGCATCGTGACCGAGTCCATGCTGGTTCGACTGCGCAACTGGGCGGAGATGGACCAGATCGACGAACCCATCCGCGTGCGCCTGCCCCAGGGCGAAGAGGACGAAGAGGACGAGGAGTGGGCGGACTGGTAGGGAGGGCTTCGCTCCGCCTCAGGTCGCGGGTCCGGCCAGCAGGGCACGCAGCGCCTTGGGGGTGCGCCCGGGGCTGGCGAAGCTGATCTCGCTGACCGCGTCGACCACAACGGTGCCGCTGGCAGCCAGCAGCACGCGCTGGTCCAGCAGCAGGCGACCGCCGGGCGCGGGCCGCACCCCCAGGCGCACCTCCAGCCGCGTGCCGAAGCCCACCGCCCGCAGGTAGCGGATGACCCAGCGGTGGCTGCGCATGGCCTGCAGGGCCTGCGTCTCGTCCTTTTCGCGCAGCAAGGCGTAGAGGGCCCGCTGGCAGTAACGCAGGTAGGCGGCGTGGTAGACGATGCCCTGCGCGTCGGTGTCCTCGTAGTAGACGCGCTGGGGTATTCCGTAGCCGAAGTGGTCTTTCTGGCTGAAGGGGATGGGAGCCGGGCTGCCCGCGGGCGCGGCGGACGGGGCGGGGCGATCCTCGAAGCCAGGGGGCACGGGCACCAGGCCTGCGTCGCGGTCGCGGAAGGTGATCTCCACGGCCGCCTCGGCGATGGGCTGCCCGTCGCGCTGGCGCAGGACGCGCTGGTCGAAGACCGAGCGATGGGATGAGCTGCGGCGCAGGCCGGTACGCACCTCCAGCAGCTCACCCGGGCGGCATGGAGCCATCAGGCGCAGGTCCATGCGGTAGACGTTCACCAGGTAGCGCTCCAGCCAGCTCTCCTGGGCGCTGTCGGCGCAGGCCGCTTCGCAGGCCTCCACGCGCCCGCGGTCCAGCAAGCCCAACAGGGCATCCGGCCGCAGCGTGCCCAGGGCATCCGCGGCGTCGGGGAAGACCTCCAGCGGCAGCCGGTGGGGGTAGGCGGCGTCTTCGTCGGTGTCCATGCTCGGTATGGGAGGCAGGCGCTCCGGCGGCGCGCCCAGACGTCGGCGAGCCAGGGGATGGGGGGGCGGCACCTCGGCCAGGACGGTGGCCACCGTCTGCAAGCCGGACATCAGCGCTCCCTCGTAGCCTCCGCCCGCCCAGGTCCAGGCGCCCGTCAGGTAGAGGCCGCGCACGGGGGTGCGGTTCCGCAGCCGGCGCCGGTTTGACTGCGGCACGCTCTGCTCCAAGCCGTAGACGGCTCCCTGGTGGTTGCGCGAGAAGCGCACCATGGTGCGCGGCGTGGCGAATTCTTGGACCGCGGCGTGGCGCGCCAGACCGGGGAAGCGGGCTTCGTACTTGTTCAGGAGGATCTCGCGGACCGCGGCCTTTCGCTCGACGTACGACGCGCGGTCCATGCTCAGCCAGTCCGCGGCGGGGGTGAGCTCGGCGAAGGCCACGACACCGCAGCCCGGCGGGGCCAGGTCGGGATCCGAGTTCTGATAGCTTGTCGCGCACCAGTCGGTGTGGTGGATCTCGTGCCGCAGCGTGCGCTCGTAGGCTCGATCCAGGTCCGCCTCGTAGTTGCAGAAGTGGGTCTCGTGCTCCAGGCCCAGCTGGCTGGGGAGGCAGTCCAGACCCAGGTAGAGCGCGTAGAAGGAGAGCGAGGGCTTCATCTGGTCCAGGCGCATGCGGTAGGCGCGGGAGACCTCGTTGGGGGAGAGCAGCTCGTGGAAGGTCTGGAAGGGATTGGCGTTGGACACCACGATGCCCGCGGACAGGCCTTGGCCTCCGCGCAGCTGTACGCCGGCTACCGCTCCATTCTCGATGACGATGCGTCGCACAGGGGCCCTGGTGACGCAGCGACCGCCCAGCTCGCGCAGCCGGTCCGCCATGGCCT
This sequence comes from uncultured Enterobacterales bacterium, assembly GCA_964454135.1. Taxonomy (GTDB): domain Bacteria; phylum Myxococcota_A; class UBA796; order UBA796; family JAFGLY01; genus CAYVQL01. Next base: position 10,319 of record CAYVQL010000049.1, read on the forward strand.
GGGAGAGCGCCGCTCCGCCGCCCTTGATGTGGTAGGCGCCCTCCATCAAGGTGCTGCAGAGCACGCAGGCCGAAAACGTGGCCGTGGCCTGGGAGGGAGGCAGGCCGATGTACATCCAGGGCTGGCAGAGCACGCCTATCAGGGCCGGGTCGTCCAGGAAGCGGCGGATCACCTGCAGGATGGTGCTGTCCGCGTAGCGCGTGCTCAGGCGCTGCGTGACCGGCAGGTCGAAGGAGGGATCTGTCCAGGGGCCGGTGACGTGGTGCTTCAGCTCGCGCAGGTGCCGGAAGAGCTCGCCCAGGCCTCTCCGCTGGTGGGGGAAGCGACGGCCCAGCGTGGACAGCAGCTCGTCCATGTCGTTGGGCAGCTCGATGGACAGGCCTGGATGATCCGCGCCCCACAGCGCCTTGCGCCTGTGCAGCCGCAGCTTGTCCAGCACGCCCAGCTGCTGCAGCAGATCGCGGATCATGGCCCCCTGGTCCAGCCCACCGATGTGGTGCAGCGAGACGTCGAAGCGATAGCCGCGGCGTTGGAAGCCGTGGGCGTAGCCACCCGGCTTGTTGTGTTGCTCCAGGACGCAGACCGAAAAGCCCTGGCGCGCCAGCTCCAGGGCGCAGGCCAGCCCGCCCAGGCCCGCGCCCACGACGACGACATCGGCCCGCTCGGGGAGCTCCTCGGGCGTCCGGGCCCTGCCTGGCTCGCTTGCTGGCCCCCTAGGTCTCGTCATCGGGGCCCACCCCCTGCTCGGCGATGGTCTTCAGCACCAACCTGTCCAGCTGGAAGACCGGGCGGCCATCGGGCTCGCGCACGGTGATGTCGAGCACGGACTGCTTGGGAGACAGCTGGATCGCGCGGCAGATGACCACGGCCTCCCGGTCCTGGGTCTCGCCGTGGACCTCAACGCCACCCAGCTCCCAGGGAATGGCCATCACCCGGTGCGTGATCATGGCCCAGGCGCAGCCGGTCTGCACAGCCATGTCGGCCAGCACGGGGTTGAAGACGAACTCTCCGGGGATGGCCAGCAGTGCGGCTGCCTCGTCACCTAAAGAGACCAGGGACAGGAAGCACTCGTCCTGGTGCCGGGTGGAGCGGATGCCACGGAAGATGGGGCCGGTGTCCAACGCGTGCCTGAACTCGCGGTCCAGCAGCTCGTAGAAGGGGGTTTCGGCGTCCTGGGCGGCGCCGTGCAGGGCCAGCAGGTCGCGGGCGGTGAAGCTCAGCGGTGGCGGCGTCAGCTCCTCCTGCGGGACGACGCGGCAGGTGGAGTAGGCCAGGTTGAGGATGGCCTTGTCGTCCAGCGCGGGGCGTTCCCCAGGCAGCAGCGCCAGCTGGTCACCCAGGCGCAACACCTCCAGGTCCAGGCCCGCTTGCCGCACGGACAGCGGACGGCGGAAGCGCACGTCTCGCACGGTCTCCCCATCGCGTTGGGCCACCTCGGCGAAGATGTTCGCCACGAAGGTGCCGGGAGCCACGGGCTGCCCCTGCACCAGGTGCTGCTCCAGGTAGAGGTCCCGGGAGAGGTCCAGGCGCACGCTGGGCGAGCGGCCCTCGGGGAACTCCACCAGGCGCTTCAGCGGCTGGGCCGCCACGGGGAAGCGCGCCATGGGCCGGCCCCCGGCAAAGGCGGCCGAGGGGTTGAAGGCCGCCAGCTGGGTGTGGTCGCTGCCCAGCAGGCCCTCCAGGAAGAGCTTGACGCCAGCCCTGACGGTCAAAGGCGTCAGGCCCGCCTCGGCGAAGCGCTTGCTCTCCTCGGCGCTCACCATGCCGGTGCCGGTCCAGGCGGTCCACTCGATGGTCTGGGCCCGCAGGTGGGGGTAGCGCTGTCGCAGCCAGCGCACGGCCCAACACAGCTGGTCGTTGGCCAGGGCGTAGTCGGTCTGGCCCGCATTGCCGAAGAGGCCGGCGATGGAGCCGAAGGCCGAGAAGAGGCGCAGCTGGGACCAGTCCAGGGAGTCCAGCATGGCGAAGAAGGGGGCCAGCTTGGTGCGGATGGTGAGATCGACGGTCTCGTCGTCCAGCTCGTCGAGCAGGTGCGAGCGCTGGATGCCGGCGCCGTGCACCACGCCGCGGACCGTGTCGGCCTGGGCTATGCGACCCAGCAGGGTACTGAAGCTGGCCGTGTCGCTCACGTCGCAGACCTCGTAGCGAGCCTCCACGCCAGCGGCTGCCAGCCGTTGGAGGTTGCGCGTCAGCTCCCACTGGGAGCGGGCCCGGGCGCCCACGCGTTTGGCTTCGCCCAGCCCCATGCCCCTGTTGCGCACCAGGTCGATCTCCAGTGCGCGGATGGTGGCGTCGACGGTGGCGGGGCTTGCGCTCAGCCAGTCGGGCCGGTCCTGGGGAAGTGCGGTGCGGCCGGTCAGCAGCAGGCGTACGCCCGTGATCTTGGCCAGTGCCAGTACGCACTCGAAGACGATGCCCCTGGCGCCGCCGGTGACCAGCACCAGGTCACCGGGCGTGAGGACATCGGGCCGTACGGATGTGGCGCCCAGGGGGGCCAGGGTGGCACGCAGATCGCGGAACGAGGAGCGCCCCACCTCCAGTTCGTCGGAGACCGTGTCGAGGCGCCGTTCCACGGCATCCTCCCAGGGGATCTCGCCAGCATCGATCAGCTGGATGACGCAGTCGGGGAGCTCGTGGCGCAAGCAGCGCACGAAGCCCGCGGGGAAGGAGCCCAGCAAGCCTGCTGGCGTGCGCAGCGAGGCGCCGAAGGCTCCGTCCTGGGAGACCGGCACCATGATCCGCAGACCCTTGCGCTGCAGCAGCGGCCAGAGCGCCCGGAAGGCGCCGTAGAGCAGGCGCGTCTGTTCGCTCAAGGCCGCGCTGAGGGACTCCCCGTCGGGCTTGAGGGCTGCCAGCCTGCGATGGGCCAGGTAGAGCAGGGTGTCGCGGCCCTGCATGGCCTGCTCCAGCTCTTCTTCGCCCATGCTCGCCACCGAAGAGGCGCGCAGGCTGAGCACGTCCACGCCGCAGCCCCGCAGGCGCTTGGCCACCGGGCAGTTGCCCAGCTCGGCGGTGATGGCCAGCACGCTGCGGCACGCGAAGGGAGCGAGATCGCGCTTGGGCAGGGTCGCGCTGGCAGAGACCATCAGCGCGCAGGCTTCACCTGTGGGCGCCTGGTCCTCCGTGGGGAGGGCCTGCTCGAGCGCCACGGCAGGCTCGGAGCGGAGCTCGTCTACCGGGTCCGGCCGCGGTGTCGGAGTGGGCTCGGGCGGCGGGGCGGGCTCGGGTGTGGGGGCGCGCTCGGGGGCCGGGCCGGGATCGTCGCCCTCCGAGAGCTGTGCCAGGCAGAGGGCCAGGTTGCGGATGGTCCTGGGGCCGCTGGGGCGCGCCTTGGGGTCCAGTCCGCGCTCGGCCAGCAGGGAGCTCCAGATCTCGGCGCGCTGCACGGAGTCGATGCCCAGGTCGGCTTCGAGATCCAGGTGGGACTCGAGCATCTCCTGGGGGTAGCCGGTGGCTTCGGCCAGGCTGTGGCGCAGGCGCTCTTCCCAGGCATCCTGAGGTGTGGCCTCGGCCAGCTCTGCCAGGGGAACGATGGTGGGGCTGGCAGCCAGTCCCTCGGGCTCGACGAGGTCCGCCGGATCAGGCGGGGGCGGGGGTGGGGCGGGGATGGGAGGAGCGACCGGCTCGGAGCTCGGCGGGGCTGGCTCGGTTGGGACCAGCTCGAGCAGGGCCTGGGCCAGGTTGGCGATGGTGCGGGGGCCGCTGGGGCGTGAGGTGGCGTCCAGGCCATGCTCGTTGAGCAGGGAGGTCCAGATCTCGGCGCGCTGCACGGAGTCGACGCCCAGGTCGGCCTCCAGGTCCAGCTGCTCCTCGAGCATGTCTGCGGGGTAGCCGGTGATGTCCACCAGCTTCTGGCGCAGGCGCTCCACCCAGACGGACAGCTCGTCGGCCGCCGGAGCGGGGGGCGCGGGCTGCGCCGGCGCCGCGGGCGCCGCCGGCTCGGCAGGGGGCGGTGCCGGAGCGGCCTGGGGCGCTGGCGTCGGGGCCTGCGCCGGGCTGGCGCCGGTCATGCGCAGCAGGTTTTCTGCCAGGTTGGCGATGGTGCGGGGCCCGCTGGGCCGCGCAGAAGCGTCCAGGCCGTGCTCGTTGGTCAGCGAGGTCCAGATCTCGGCGCGCTGCACGGAGTCGACGCCCAGGTCGGCCTCCAGGTCCAGCTGCTCCTCGAGCATGTCTGCGGGGTAGCCGGTGATGTCCACCAGCTTCTGGCGCAGGCGCTCCACCCAGACGGACAGCTCGTCGGCTGCCGGAGCGGGGGCTGCGGGCTGTCCGGGCGCTGGCGTCGCCGGGGCGGCCGGAGGCGCTGCGGTCGCCGGGGCCTGCGCCGGGCTGGCGCCGGTCATGCGCAGCAGGTTTTGTGCCAGGTTGGCGATGGTGCGAGGCCCGCTGGGCCGCGCAGAGGCGTCCAGGCCGTGCTCGTTGGTCAGCGAGGTCCAGATCTCGGCGCGCTGCACGGAGTCGACGCCCAGGTCAGCCTCCAGGTCCAGCTGCTCCTCGAGCATGTCTGCTGGGTAGCCGGTGATGTCCACCAGCTTCTGGCGCAGGCGTTCCACCCAGACGGACAGCTCGTCGGTCGCCGGAGCGGAGGGCGCGGGCTGGATGGGCGTAGCCGGGGGCGGCTCGGGCGCAGCCGGCGGTGGCTCGGGCGCAGCCGGGGTCGTCGCCGGGGCGGCCTGGGGTGCTGCCGCCGGGATCTCCGGCGGGCTGGCGCTGGTCATGCGCAGCAGGTTTTCTGCCAGGTTGGCGATGGTGCGGGACCCGCTGGGCCGCGCAGAGGCGTCCAGGCCGTGCTCGTTGAGCAGGGAGGTCCAGATCTCGGCGCGTTGCACGGAGTCGACGCCCAGGTCGGCCTCCAGGTCCAGCTGCTCCTCGAGCATGTCTGCGGGGTAGCCGGTGATGTCCACCAGCTTCTGGCGCAGGCGTGCGATCCAGACCGACAGGTCCTCTGGCGCCGCGGAGGGCGCGGCGGGCGTGGGTGCGGCTGGCTCGGGCTGCGGGGGCACGGGGGCCGCTGCAGGGCTGGCCGCGACGACCGGAGCGGGCGGCGGGCGCACGGGAGCGGGGGGAGCGGGGGGGGGCTCCGATGGCAGCTCGGGAGTGCCGGACTGCTCGAAGCGCAGGTAGGCCTCTTTCAGCAGGGCCACGACCGCGGGCTCGCTGGAGCCGAGGTAGCCGAGGAACGAGGGGGAGAGCAGGGAGGCGAAGGCTCGTCCCCTGCCGTCTTGCTGAGGCGCCTCGTGTTGCCCGTCGGGATCCAGGTGGCCCAAGGCCATCAGGAAGGCCTTGGCGCGCCGGAAGGTCTCTTCGTCGCCCACCTTGGGGTGCAGGCAGTAGGCAGCCCGGAACTGCTTGCCCTCCAGCACACCGCCGACCATCTTGGTCATGGCCCAGCGCGGTCCCACCTCCAAAAAGTGGCGTACGCCCTCGCGATGCAGGCGGCCCACGTCGCGCACCAGGTCGATGGGCGTCACGAACTGCTTGGAGAGGTGCTCGGCCAGCCAGCTGCTGGTGACCGAGGTGGCGTCGATGTGCTCGCCCGTGACCGTGGACAGGATGGAGTAGCGGGGAGGGGAGCAGGGCAGGCCTTCGAGAGCCCGCCGGAAGGGCTCGCGGGCCGGCTCCATGTAGCGGGAGTGGAAGGCGCCGCCGATGGGCAGCAGCGTGGCGTCGGCGCCGAAGGCCTGGGCGCCTTCCACCGTGCGCTTGACCGCCTGCAGCTCGCCTGCCAGCACGTAGCGTCCGGGGGCGTTGACGTTGGTGAGCAGCACGGCTCCGCCTGCCAGGGCCAGCAGGGAGTCGCGCTGCGCCTCGGCGCAGATCAGGCTCATCATGCCCAGAGCCGGGCCGCCACCCGTGTTGATGGCGCGAGCGGCGCGGATGCGCTCCTCGACGACCTTGTAGGCGGTCTGCAGGTCCCAGACCCCGGCGGCGGTCAGGGCGGAGATCTCGCCGAAGCTGTGACCGATCATCACGTCTGGGGCCACGCCCATGGACTCCAGCATACGGGCCAGGCCAACCTCGATGGCGAAGAGCGAGGTCTGGGCGCCCACCAGGGTCCCCAGGGCCTGCTCGATACCCGGATCGCCTTCCGGACCGTAGATGTGAGCCAGCAGATCGAAGCCGAAGGCCTCGCGCGCCAGGGCGTCCACCTGGTCCACGGCGTCGCGGAAGACGGCGTTGCTGTCGTACAGGTGCCGGCCCATGGAGATGTAGTGCACCCCCTGGCCGGGGAAGCAGAAGGCCAGCTTGCGCGGCGCCTCGCCTGGCAGGCGCTCGGCCACGAAGACGCCCTGGGATTCCAGGGGGCTCAGGTCGTGACCGCCATCCAGCATGCGCACAACCGCTTCCACGCGTCGCTTCAGCTCCGGCTTGTCCTGGTAGGAGGCGGCCAGGCGCAGCGAGCCCGTGCCGCCCGCCCGGATCACGCTGGCCATAGGAGACTGTTGCAGCGCGCGGCGCAGGCTGGCCAGCAGCTGCTGGGGCCCGTCGGCGGAGCAGAGGAAGATGCCGGCGGCATGGCCTCCGGTGGCTTCGGCTACCGGCTGCGGACCGGTGGGATTGGGCTGCGGCATGGGGATCTCCGCCTCAGGCGTCTGCGATGACTCGGACGTCGCCTGGGCGTTGGCTTCAGGCAGGCTGAGCACGGCGAAGTAGTTGGCGCCGCCCAGGCCCAGGGAGTTCACCCCCCCGGCCTTGGCGCCGTTGATGGATCGAGAGCCCTTGCGGGGTTGGGCGCGGTCATCGATGTCCTGCAGCTCGGGCCGCAGCCTCTCGAGGTTGCGAATGCCGGGTGCCATGCCGGAGCGCAGGGCCATGATCGTGCTGAGCATGGAGCTGGCGCCCGAGCCGCCGTAGAGGTGGCCCACGTGGGACTTGATAGCCGTGATGTGGACCGGCCCAGGTCCGGGGCCATCGGCGCGCAGCTCCGCGGCCAGGGAGCGGGCTTCGACGATGTCGGAGACCGGATTGGCCGAGCCGTGCACGTCCACGACGCGGATGTCCTGGGGCTGGACCGGGGTGCGTGCCAGCGCGTTGCGGATGGCGCGGCGCACGGCCGGCTCGCTGGGGGCCACCATGGACTTGCTGTCCGCCTCGGACGAGCCGTGCACCGAGCGCAGCACGGCGATGATCTCGTCCCCGTCCCGCTGCGCGTCGGACAGCCGCTTCAACAGGTATTGCACGCCGCCTTCGCCGATCAGGAATCCCTGACCCCGCTCGTCGAAGGGGCGCGGGATCTCTTCGGCCACGGCGCCCAGGGTGCAGACGCCCACGGTGAACTCGGCGCTCAGCTGCCGGTTCAGCCCGCCGGAGATCATCATGTCGACGTTGCCGAACATCAGCTGGTACATGGCCGGCAGCAGGGCCGCCAAGCCGGAGGAACAGGCCGAATCCACGGTGAAGTTGGGACCGTGCAGGTTGAGCTTGTTGGCCATGCGGCCGGCGGTGACGTTGGTCATCCAGCCCGGCAGGGTGTGCTCGGTGATGGGGGGATCTTCGGATTTGAACTGTTCGGCCGCCGCCAGCAGCGCCTGGTCGAGGCGCTCCGCGTCCAGCTGCGGTGCGGATGGGCAGCAGCGAATGGCGTCGGAGTACTCTTGGTCGAACATGGGCGAGCAGAGCGTGGGGTAGTAGTCGTCGTGCATGGTGCCGACGCTGACGCCGATGCTCTTGGGGGATGCCAGGTCCAGCCCGCCCTGGGCCAGCAGGCGCTCCCCCAGATCGAGGGCCAGGAACTGGGTGGCCGCGATCTGGGAGATGGACTTGGGGAAGATCTTGTGCTTGAGGAAGTTGAAATCCCAGTCGTCCAGCTTGCCGATCACGCGCGTGGTGATGCGCTCGTTCTCGGGCCCTGCGTCGAGGTGGTCGTGCCAGCCGATCTTCCTGGCGTCTACAGGCCAGAACTTGTCGCGCTCATGGGTGACGTTGTCCCAGAAGCCGTCCACCGTGTCGGCGCCGGGCAGGCGGCAGACCATGGCCACCACCGCGATGTCGCGGGGAACGGTCTTGCGCTCTGGCGGAGGCTGGTACTGGTCTCCCTGTTCCAGAATAGCGTGGTAGTTCACGCCGCCGAAGCCCGAGGCCGTGACCGCTGCCACGCGCAAGCCGTTGGCGTGGGGTTCCCAGCGCATCACCCGCGTGGGCACCTGGATGTTGGCGGTGGGGTTCTGGGCCTCGGGGGTGAGCTTTGAAAAACGGGGCATGTGGGGGAAGGCGCCGTTTTCCATCGCCAGCACGGTCTTGATCAGCCCAGCCATGCCGGCTGCGGCCTTCAGGTGCCCGATCTGCTGCTTGACGCTGCCGATGAGCAGGGGGGCATTGCCCTGGCGGTCGTGACCGTATGTCTCGGAGATGGCGTCGTACTCCACCGCGTCGCCCACGATGGTGGAGGTGGCGTGGGCCTCCAGGTATTGCACCTCGGAGGGGTGGGTGCGGGCGTTGTCCAGAGCGGTCTTGAAGGACTTGACGCGACCCTTGACCGAGGGGGCGTAGATGGCCTGCCCTGCGCCGTCGCTGGAGGCGCCCACGCCGCGGATCACGGCCCGCACCTGGTCGCCGTCGGACAGGGCGTCTTCCAGGCGCTTGAGCACCATGACGCCCACGCCCTCGCCGATCACCAGGCCGTCGGCGGTGTGGTCGAAGGGGTTGGAGTGGCCGCTGATGCTCAGGCCCTCCATCTGGCTGAAGCCGACGTAGATGCCGGGGTTGGTCCCCAGATCGCAGCCGCCGGCCACCGCCAGGCGCGTATCGCCCGCGCAGAGGGCCTGGCAGGCCACGTCCAGCGCCACCATGGAGGAGGCGCAGGCCGCGTCCACGGTCATGTTGAAGCCGCGGATGCCAAAGACCTGGGCCACGCGGTTGGAGATGGAGGAGGGCACGTTGCCCACCGCGGCGTTGGCTGGATCCCACGTGTGCCCGCGCTCTTGCAGCTCTTGATTGAACTCCTCTTCCAGGCGCGCGATCAGGCTGGCGGGTGCGCCGCTGCGCTCCAGCTTGGGGCGCAGGTGGTCGAAGAAGCGATGGCGTCGCAGGAATGTGGATGTGTGGGCGAAGCCGTCGACGCCGCTGGCGCCGATGATGGTGACCGCGTCGTCCAAGGCCTCGGATCTCGGCTCGATCCCGGCATCCGCCAGCGCCTGCTCCGTGGCCTGGATCGACACCAGCTGCGCCGGGTCCATGCCCTTCATGGTGTTGGGTGGCAGGCGGTACTTGCGGAAGGGGAACTCGAACGCGTCGATGAAGGCCCCGATGGTGGTGTAGGACTTCTCGCGCTTGACGCGGTTCTTGGAGTAGAAGTTGTCCAGACGCCAGAGGCGCTTTGGCATCTTGGTGAAGAACGAGTCGCCGCTCTTGATGTTCCGCCAGTATTTCTCGACGGTCTCGGCGCGCGGAAAGTTGCATCCCATACCGATGATGGCGATGTCGTAGCGGCTCATGGAGTCTCTCCGGAGTCGTCATCCATGGGCACCGGCGTGGGGTCGGGGTGCATACCGGCAGCGGTGCCAGGGAGGGTCGGCCCCCGCCCTAACCGCCCGCAGGCGCCCCTTCATCGCACCGGAGCGCGGCCCGGCCAGCGCGATGTGGGCCCTTTTTTTGCGCAGGAGAGTGAAATACGCTCTGCAAGCGGGTTTTTATGCCCTCGGCGTCAGGGAAACCGACCAGAGGGTTTTTTTGATATTCCGCGACTGAAGCCAGGTTCAGTGCTCTTGGCGCAGCGCGATGCGCTCCATCAGCTCGCGCGAGCTCTCCATGCCCGTCAGGTTCAGCCACTTCAGCTGCCCCGACAGCGCGCCCTGGGCCAGCCGCATCTCGCGGTAGCGGTCGAAGGCGTTTTGCACCAGGGGGATCACCTCGATGGGGGCCAGCCGGTCGGACTTGCGCTTGGCCTCCCACTCGCAGTTCACCTCGTGCAAGGCCTCGTCCACCGCCTTGCCGAAGCGTCGCTGGTCGGCTGGGGAGGTGCCGCGCTCGAACTCGATGTACAGGTCGTAGCGGGCGGCCTGGGCATTGGCCCAGCCCAGGAAGAAATCGTGGCGCAGGCCCGTGGCCTGGGCGGCCCGCCCGACGGCCTCGATGAACTGGGCCTCCGAGAGCTTCTCGCCCTGCAGATTCGTCATGCCCTTGCCCTTGTACAGGAAGCGGAAGACCGGAGCCTGGTTGAAGTGGCCCAGCACCTCGATCACGTCGTTCATGTCGTAGCGGTACAGGCCCCCCAGGGTGGTGACGTAGATGAAGTAGCGCTGGCCCGCCTCCAGCTCGTGGGCCAGGAAGAAGCGGCGATCCGGGCTGTCCCCCTCTTCCTCCAGGGTGAACTCGAAGAAGGCGTTCCGCACCTGCAGGATGGAGCCGTCGTTTTCGCGGTCGATCAGGTCGGTGGCCGTGATCTCCGAGGCGATGTAGCCGAAGTCCAGGATGGGCGTGTCGGAGCGGAACCAGGGCTCCAGCTGAGGCAGGACCAGGCGGCAGTTGCCGTTCTTCCAGGTGTGGATCAGCTTCAGCTCTGGCCAGTAGTCGGCCGGCCGCAGCCGGCCGCCCGCGGCGAAGCCCTCCAGCTGCGCGGCGCGCTCGGGATCCGGCGCCAGGCGCGCCTCGGCCTGGGCGCGGATCTCGGCAGGCAGGGGCAGGTCGGCCTTGAGCGTACCGTCCCGGATGTCCTTGATGAGATCTTGTTTCCAGGTGTCGGCCCGCGTGACCAGGTTGACCACCGTGGCTGGGTTGCCGGTGAAGATCGAGCTGACGTCGCTGCCCAGGGCGTAGCGCATCAGCGTGTAGACCTTGGCGTCGTAGTCCTCGATGTGGATCACGACCTCGGGGGCGCTGTGCACCAGCTTCATGAAGCCGGGGATGTTCTGGTAGACCAGGCCCGAGAGGGAACCGAAGGGCGTGCCGTCCTCGGTGTGGCCCTCGACCGCCGGGCTGACCAGGACCAGGTCTTTGCCCTTGAATATGCCCGGGAACTCGCGCAGCAGGCCGTAGAGCCAGAGCTTGCCGCGGTTCTTGATGGTGCGCTCGAAGGCGTAGGGCGTGACCGGCAGCAGCTTGGGCTCGGCCGTGGTGCCGCTGGAACGGTTGTACATCAGGGGCTTGCCCGGAAAGAGCACGCCCTCTTCGCCCCGCGCGTGCCGGTTCACATAGGGCCGGTGATCCTCGTAGTCGCGCACGGGCAGGGCCTGGCGGAAGTCCTCGTAGCTGGCGATCTTCGCGAAGTCATGCTCCTTCCCGATGACCGTGTCGGCTGCGTAGTCCAGGATCTCGCGCATGACGGCCAGCTGGGTGGCCTGCACGTCGTGGGTGGCCTGGACGAACTGCTTGTACAGGCGCTTGCCCGGGATGGGCAGGATGCGCTCGATATTGCTGGCCAGCAGCTGATCGATGGCCCCCGCCAACCCCCCGCGCGGAGCCTTGATGCCTTTCGCCATGGTGCACCTCCTGGGCGCGGGTCAGCCCGCGCCCTGCGCTCGTTCTTCGTCGTAGTCCCGCAGGCGACCCTCGATCAGGTCGTGGTAGCGCTGGGCGTCCTGCGCCGGATCCTCGAGCAGCTCCGACGGCACGAACTCCACGCTCACCTCGGTCCGGCGGCGCCCGAAGAGCTCGATCAGCTGCGGGACCATGCGCCGGTTGACGTCCCACTTCAGCATGCTGCGGTCGGGCAGGTAGTCGATGATGCAGGCCTCGATGCGCTTGTCTTGCCGCTGGGCCTCGAAGAAGCTGAAGGGCTTGAAGGGCAGGCGCTCGGCGCCGGGGCTGGCGCGCCCCTCCGGGAAGACGATCAAGCGCTCGCCGTCGCCCAGCACGCGGCGCACCCCCTCGCGAGCCGAGCGCCGCGAGGCCTCGCTGCCGCGCTGCACGAAGACGTGGCCGTGCTTCACCAGCGCGTTGCCGAAGTAGAAGACGCGCCGCATCTCGTCCTTGATGATGAAGACCGCCGGGAAGCAGGCCAAGAGCACGGGCACGTCCAGAAAGCCCATGTGGTTGGCGATGATCACGTCGCCCATGGGGCCCTGGCGCTCATTGCGCTTGACGATGCGCACGCCCATGATCCAGGCCAGCCCCGCGCCCCAGCGGCCGATCAGGTCGGTGCCGTAGCGCTTGCCCCAGGTGCTGGGGCGCAGGAGGCGCCGCCAGAGGATGATCCAGTGCACCGTGAGGGTCCAGCAGAGCGCCATGGGGGCGCGGTAGAGGACGCGGATGAGGGAGAGGATGCTCACGGGTTGGGGGGGCTCATAGTGGTGGTGGGGTTTGACGTTGATAGCACATTCTTGAAAGTTTCACCTCAACCACCCCCACTGCGGCAGCAGCTCGAACTCCCTCCCCTCCACCCGATCCCCCTCCACCTCAATCCGCGATTCCGCAATCGTCCCCCCCAGCCCCCGCGCCATGCTCAGCGTGCGGATCCGCGAAGCCCGCAAGCCCATCAGCCGCGCGCAGGTGGCATCCACCGCCGGCAGGTGCTCCCCCAGCACCACCACCCCACTGGCCACCGCCTGCCCCATGATGGGCCCGTCCCCCTCCATGCCCACCACCCCGTCCACGATGGCGAAGCCCGGCCGCAGCGCCTGCCAGAGATCCAAGGCGCATTCCTCGATGCCCGCCCAGTGCAGCGGGTTCTTGGGCCAACCCAGCTCAGCCCCGGGCACCGCGCCGAACAGGTTCTTCAGCGAGAGCGTCACCCCGGCCCAGTGGTGGGTCTTGAGCTTGGGCATGGAAACCAGCAGGTCCGCTTGCAGCGCGGCCCGCGCGATGGGCAGCTTCCCCAGCCCGCTGCGGTCGCCGGGCAGCTCGACGCTGACCGCGTCGTCGTAGTTCAGATCCAGGCAGCTCACGCCCACCTGCCGCAGCGCCTCTGCCAGGCCGCTGCCCTCGAAGACCGCCTCGCTGTCCCGCCGGTGACCGGGGCCGTCCCCCACCCGCACGCTGCGCGCGCCCAGGCGCAGGAAGGCCTCGGCGGCCGCGGTCACCAGGCGCGGATCGGTGTTGACGGGGCGCTGGTCGCTGTGCTCCACCAGGTTGGGCTTCAGGAGCACGCGGGCGCCGCGCAGGCGCGCCAGCGTGGCGGGCCAGCGCTGCATGGCCTCGGCCAGCAGGCCCGCCAGGTCGCCCTCGTAGCTGGGCACGCGCAACGCGGTCACGCGGGCGAGGCGCTGGCGCCAGGGACAGGTCCGCAGGGCGTAGCCGCCGGCCAACAGGGCCCCCGCGCCGGCGGCGCCCCCCAGCAGCGCGCGGCGGCTGGGGCCCCGCCGGGGAGGAGGAGCCAGAGGATCGAGGAAGTGTGGGGACATCGGCGCCTGGGGTCGCGCGGGGCGCGCTTTGGGCTGGCGGTCGAAGGCTGGGTGCATAGGCTATAGGAATGCCAGACAGCCTTGGAGGAGGCGATGGTACGACTCTACAACACCGTCAAGAAGAGCTTCCTGGTGGGCCTGGTGGCCATCCTGCCGGTCTACGTCACCATCTGGGTTGTCTGGAAGGTCCTGGCCTACGTGGACACCGAGGCCGTCCCGCGCCTGGAACCCCTGGTGGGGGAACACCACATCCCGGGCCTGGGCCTGGGCATCACCTTCCTGGTCATCGTCTTCGCCGGCTTCACGGCCCGCTACCTGACCCGCTTCGTGGTCTTCCGGCGCGCCAGCCGCGCCGTGGAGGAGATCATCGGCAAGCTGCCCCTGGTGCGCACGGTCTACGCTGCGGTCAAGCAGGTGCTGCTGCCCCTGCTGGGCGACGAGCAGAATCGGGCCTTCAAGCAGGTGGTGCTCTTCGAGTGGCCGGGCGAGGATCAGTGGGTGATGGGCTTCGTGGTCAAGGAGGAGATGGGGGGGCACGAGCTGAACGACTGCGAGGACTGCGAGCACGAGCCCAGCCCCGACGACCGCGTGCTGATCTTCTTGCCCACCAACCACCTGCACCTGGGCTTCGTGATTGCCACGCGGCGCGGCAAGCTGCGCCCGATAGACATGACCATCGAAGAGGCTATCCAGACCCAGCTCTCCCTGGGCGTGGCCGCGCCCTCGGTGCGCTTCCAGGGGCTGGAGTAGGGCGGCTCGCCACCGACGGGCGGTGATCTCCCCGCCCCGCGAGCTGCGCTCACCTCGTCAGCGCGACGGGCTCTCCCTCTGCGGCCGCGAAGGCGGCCACGGCTAGCGCGGTGACATCCACGCGGCTGTACCAGCTGCCGCCAGCCTGCTGGTGGACCTCAAGCCAGCGCAGGTTCGGACGCGCGTCGCGGCCGTAGGCCAGCTGCGTCAGCGCCAGCAGGGCCATGCTGTGGGCGCTGAGCTCTTCTTGGCCCTCCAACCAGGCCATGGCTCTGTCCGTAGCCGAGCCGGTGCCTGGCAGGCCGCGCAGGGCCATCAGCGCCCAGGCCGTTGGGATGGGGTAGCTCTCCAGCTCCTGGGCCAACATCTTGGGGTTGCCGTAGTTCCAGCCCCCGTCCTCGCCCTGGCGCTTCAGCAGGAAGCGCAGACCGTCGGCCAGACGGGGGCTATGCAGGCGTCCGACGCGCTTGATGCTCAGCATGGCGTGGGCGGTGGGTTCCACCCAGGGCGCCGTCTCCTCGACCCAGCCCCAGGCCGGGATGGAGGCGTCGAACCACTCCACGCCCTCCACCACCTGGGCCCGATCGTGCTCCAGCCAGCTCAGCGCGGCCTGGACCAGGGCCTCGGCCCCGTGTTGCTCCCAGAGCACCAGGGGTAGCAGCCGGCGGGACCAGGAGAGGTCGCGGCGCTCCAGCCAGGCCAAGGGCGGCTCCATGCCGGCCATGGCCGCCAGCAGGGTGGGCTCGGGCCGCCCCTCCTGGCCAGCCTGGTAGCCCCAGCTCCCATCGGGATTGCGCACGCGTCGCAGCCATTCTCGACCCCGGTCGAGGGAGTGATGCCTCATGGATTCCCCCTTTTTGTCGGGCGGTGCCCTCTCACTCGTCGGACAGCTCCGTGTCGCGGCTGATGCGCGACAGCTCCACCGTGCCGTAGAGCTGCAGGTAGCCCAGGATCTCGCCCTCGAAGTCGATGTACAGCTCGCCGTCCTCGGTCAGCTTGCCGGCGCCGTCCATCTCGTAGGTGTAGAACATCAGGTCGATCCCGACGTATCCGTCCACCGCGCCATCGGTGTTGGTGGCCTCGATGACGTAGGCCATGTCCATGTCGTAGCCCATCAGGGAGAGCATGCACTCGGCGTCGCCCGTGATCTCCTCGCCCTCCATGCCGACGATGCCGTTGGCGCCACCGGCGCAGGAGAAGGTGTAGTCCACGCCATCGTACTCCAGGCTGGTCTCGGCGTAGACCGAGCCGGCGTAGGTGCCGGCGTAGGGGCTCTGCACCAGGACGTCGCCCACGGAGTAGGCCAGGCGGTCGCCGTTGACCAGGTGGGCCGTGGCCGTGAAGTCGTGCTTGCCCAGGGCCAGGGAGTCGTCGGTGAAGTTGGCGCCCAAGCCGCTCCAGTCCTCATCGATGCTGCTGGTCCAGACGATGTCCTCAAAGCCGGTGTTTTCGCCGTCGGCGTCGTAGACAGCCGCCTCGAAGGCGGCCTCTTCGTCCATCGGCAGGAAGGAGCCGCTGGTGGGGGCCTCCACCTTCAGCCAGGCCTCGTCCCACATGGGGTCGGGGTCTCCGGTGTCCAGGCCGCTGTCCTCGCACTCGCACTCGCCCTCGCCCTCGCACTCGCCGCTGTCGCCCGGACAGTCGCACTCCATGGCGCTGTCCCAGTCGCCGTCTCCGACGACGCCGCCGATCAAGTTGGCTTCGTGGCAGCCCCAGAGTGGAACGAGCAGGAGATGAAGAAGAGGGGATGGGCGCATGATTATTCCTCTTGATTCGTCGGTGCAGGATAGCCGCTCCCAGGGCCGATGACGACCGCGAGGATCTTGGGCTGGTGGTTCCCTGGCTCGCCAGCTAATTGCCCTGGCAGTGCCGTTGGAAGCGGCGTCGTTGCGCACACCGCGGATACGGGCCACGTGGCCGCGCGCACGGACAGGCGCCCCGCAGGAGGAATCATGGCGACCATCGAAGTGCAGGACCTGGTGAGGAAGTACGGCTCCTACGTGGCCGTGGATTCCATCTCCTTCGCCGTGGAGCGGGGCGAGATTGTCGGCTTCCTGGGCCCCAACGCGGCCGGCAAGACCACCACCATGCGCGTGCTCACCGGCTACCTGGCGCCCACAGCCGGCCGTACGGCCATCGACGGCATCGACGTGCTGGAGGATCCCGTGCGGGTTCGTCAGCGCATCGGCTACCTGCCCGAGTCGGCGCCGGTCTACCGCGACATGCGGGTCGGCCGCTACCTGGACTTCATCGCCCGCGTGCGGGGCCTGGCGCGGGCCGAGCGCGCCGCGGCTGTGGAGCGCGTGGCCCGCGAATGCGGCCTCATGCCGCGCATGAACCAGAGCATCGGCAGCTTGTCCAAGGGCTTCCGCCAGCGCGTAGGCCTGGCCCAGGCCCTTGTGCACAGCCCCGAGATCCTGATCCTGGACGAGCCAACCAGCGGCCTGGATCCCAACCAGATCGTGGAGATCCGCAACCTGATCCGCGAGATCGGCCGGCGCAAGACCGTGCTGCTTTCCACCCACATCCTCAGCGAGGTGCAGGCCACCTGCGATCGGGTGATCATCATCCACCAGGGCCGCATCGTGGCCGACGGCACCACCGACGAGATCATGGCCCGCCAACGGGGGGGGCACCTGGTGGAGGTGGTCTACGCGCCCGGCGACGTCAAGCTGCCGCGCCAGGTCATCCGCGAGGCGGTGGTGTCCATCGATGGCGTGCGGCGGGTCACCTCGGTCGAGACCGCGGACGCCGGCGCCGCGGCCTTCCAGGTGATCGCCGACCGCGATGTGCGCGGTGAGCTCTTCCGTGTGGCGGCCGACAAGGGGCTGCTGCTGCTGGAGCTGCACCGCGAGACCTCCAGCCTGGAAGAGGTCTTCCAGCGCGTGACCACCGGCATGGGCGTTCCGGCGGCCGGGGAGGGCTGAGCGACCCATGGATCGGCAGCCCTACCTGGTCATCGGCACGGCCGGGCACATCGACCACGGCAAGACCAGCCTCATCCGGCGCCTGACCGGGGTGGATCTGGACACCCTGCCCGAAGAGCAGGAGCGCAAGATCACCATCGCCCTGGGCTTCACGCACCTGCCCCTGCCGTCCGGGCGCGTCGCCGCCTTCGTGGACGTGCCCGGCCACGAGCGCCTGGTGCGGACCATGGTGGCTGGCGCCTCCGGCATCGACGCCGTGCTGCTCTGCGTCTCGGCGGTGGAGGGCGTGATGCCCCAGACCACCGAGCACCTGGCCATCCTGCAGCTGCTGGGCGTGGAGCAGGGCCTGGTGGCCCTGACCTTCGCGGACCAGGTGGACGAGGAGCTGCTGGAGCTGGCCGAGGAAGAAGCCCGCGACACGCTGGAGGGCACGGCCCTGGCCGCGGCGCCCATCCTGCCGGTGTCCTCTGTCACCGGCCAGGGCGTGCCGGCGATCCTGAGCGCCCTGGATGCGCTCGAGTCGGGCGATCGCCGCGTCGAGGGCGGCTTTCGCCTGCCTGTGGATCGCGTCTTCAGCAGGCATGGGCATGGCACGGTGGTCACCGGTACGGTGGCCGCCGGTCAGCTGGCCCTGGGCGACGAGGTGGACGTGGTGCCCGGCAGCCCGCGTGTACGGGTGCGCGGCATCCAGGTGCACGGCGAGACCGTCTCCAGCACCCAGGCCGGGCTGCGCACGGCCCTGAACCTGAACGTCTCTCGTGGCGAGTTGGAGCGCGGTCACCAGGTGATCAGCCCGGGAGCGGTGCCCAGCACGCGCGTGGTGGAGGTGGCCTATTCGCACCTCGCTGGCGCGCCTGTCATCGAGGACCTGTCAGAGGTGCGCTTTCTCTGCGGAACCGCCGAGGTCGTGGCCACGGCCAGGCCCCTGGGGGCGGAGCGCGTGCCGCCCGAGGCCGAGGGCTGGACCGGCGGGGACTGGCAGGGCTTCATGCAGCTGCTGCTGGCCAAGCCCGTGGGCTGCCTGCCCCAGGACCGCTTCGTGCTGCGGCGCGCCTCGCCGGTGGAGACACTGGGGGGCGGCCGGGTGCTGGATCCCTGGTGCCGGCCGGTGCGGCACAGAGAGCGAGGTTCCCGCGCAGCCCAGGCGGCGCGCCTGGCCGCGGGGGAGCGGGATGTGCTGCTGGAGCGGGCCGGCCTGAATGGGCTGTCCCTGGACGATGCCCGGCTGCGCGGCTGCCTGCCTGGGGACTGCTCGTCGGCTGACCGTGATGCCTGGGGGCGCGTGGTGGGCGATCGCGCGATCCACGCCCTGCACCTGCGCCGCCTGTGGGACACCGTGCGCCAGGTCCTGGGGCGCTACCACGCCCAGGCGCCTCTGTCTCCGGGCGCCCACCGCAAGGAGCTGGTGGCAGGGCCGCTGCACGCCCTGGGCGACCGGGCCCTGGAGGCCCTGCTGCAGCAGATGTTGGAGGCCGGGGAGCTGGCTCGCGCTGCCGGGCGCTACCGCCTGGCTGAGCACAGCCTGCAGCTGGACGAGGCCCAGCAGGCCGCCTGCGCGCGGCTCGAGGCGGCTGCGCTGCGCCCGGGCCTGGCCCTGGAACCCCTGCACGCCCTGGTGGCAGAAGGGGCGCACCCCGACGCCGAGGCGCTGCTGCATCACCTGGTGGATCGGGGCCGCCTGGTGAGGGTGGGGCCCTTCATCGGGCACCGCCGCGCCCTGGACGACCTGACGGCCCAGGTCAAGAGCTGGCTGCGCAGCGAGGGCAGCTTCACACCGGGTCAGGCCAAGGAACGCCTGGGCCTGACCCGCAAACACTTGATTCCGCTGCTGGAGTGGCTCGACGCCCAGCGCGTCACGCGCCGCGTGGGGGGAGCGCGGGCGGCCTTTCTTTGAGGGCACCGAACATTTCCGCCGACACCGGCGGCGGAAACGACCGGCGCCTTTTTTTGGGGGGAAGACAGATTCTTCCCCCCCTATCCGAGGCGGACACCGCCTCTCCCCCCCATCTTCGCCGCTTGATGAGCGGCGCAGGGCTGCCTCCGCAGCCCTGAAACAGCGCTGCGGAAGCTCCTCGACCTGTCGGCAGGATCGGCGTTCCTTGTTCGGTGCCGGAAAGTGATAAGCTGCTCCTATCCAGAGGAGGAGCACTCTTGATGTTCCCTAGCCATGCCCGAGGACCTCGCCCGCCACATGCGGTGGCTGCAGGTCGTTTTCGCGAGCCAACCGGGTCCCCCCGGTACCTGCTGCAGCTGGCCATGCTCGCCTTCCTCCTTGCGTTCTGCCCACAGGCCTGGGCGCAGGAGGTCACCGGCCTGCTGAAGGTCAGCTCCAACGTCAAGGGCGCCACCATCCTGATGGATGGCGAACAGCTCGGCGTGACGCCCTACACCGGGTACGTGGCGGTGGGCAACCACCGCCTGCGCGTAGTGGCCGACGACTACGATCCCTTCGTGCGACGGGTCGATGTGGCCGAGGCCTTCACCACGGCCGTCGAGGCCAGGCTGGCTCCGGGCAAGGGCACCATCGAGTTCTCGGTCAAGCCCGGGGGCGCCCTGCTCGCCATCGACGGCAAGCTCATTGGGCCGACCCCCATCCGCCTGGGCGAGATGAAGCCCGGCGACCACCTCTGGCGCGTCTCCTCCGATGGCTACGAGGCCCAGGAGGGCGAGTTCCACTTCCAGCGTGGCAAGAACCTGCACTTCGAGCTGGTGCTGCGCTCCACCGAGGGCCTGTTCGTGGTCGACACCGCACCGGCGGGCGCCACCGTCTTCCTGGATGGTCTCGAGAAGGGGCTCTCCCCCATCGAGCTGACCGACATCCCCAGGGGCGAGCACGATGTGCGCGTACACCTTCCGGGCTACACCGACCTCTTTCGCAAGATCGACACCTCCGACGGCTCCAAGGGCGAGGTGATCGCCAACCTGAGCTCCAAGGGCGCCCGCCTGCGGGTCAAGACCCGTCAGGACCAGGCCGCGGTCTCGGTCAACGGCAACCCCATCGGAAGCGGAGCCAAGATCGAGCTGGACGGCATCGAGCGCGGCAGCTTCACCATGGTGGTGGACTGCCCGGGCCATAAATCCGCGCAGCGCAGCTTCAAGGTGCCCAGCCGCGGCCGCGTCACCTTGCGCGCGGACCTGGTGCCCGAGTCCGACTCCGGCTCGAGCGAGCTGAAACAGCTGCCTCCCCTCTACAAGCGCTGGACCTTCTGGACCGCCACCGGCGGTGCGGCCGTGGGCGTCACGGTGGGTGCCATCCTGCTGGGCCGCGCGCTGGCGCCCGAACCCCCGCCCGACGGCGACATCGTGGTGGTGCTGCCATGACCTGCAAAAAGAACTTCTGTGCTGGGCGCCTGCGCCGTTTCTTTGGGGGGAAGACAGATTCTTCCCCCCCTCTCCGAGGCGGACACCGCCTCTCCCCCCCATCTTCGCCGCTTGATGAGCGGCGCAGGGCTGCTTGCGCAGCCCTGAAACATCGCTGCGGAAGCTCCTCGCACAGTCGGCAGGATCGGCGTTTTCTGTTCGGTGCCCTGCTCAGCCTCTCCGCCCTGGTGGCGGCCTGCGGCGACGAAACCCCGCGCACGGCCATCGTGGTCAGCCTGGACGGTGACGCGGAGTCCGTGTTGGCCGCCGCCGACACCTTGGAGCTGATCGTGGATCCCAGCTCGCCCTGGATGGGGGACGACGGTCAGCCCGTGGGCGCCGGGGCGCTGGACGACAACTCCGCCATAGAGGACGCCATCACCAACGACGAGGATCTGGAGCTGGTGATCTCGGTGGACACGTCCACCTACCAGGAGACGGGCGAGCTGCCGACCTTCGAGCTGCTGCCCGGCAGCGGTGAGCCCGTGGACATGAGCTTCCAGGCCCGCGGCTACGATGGCACCGCCATCACCGTGCTCTCGGGCATCACCGACGCACTGGCCTTCGTCGAGGACGAGGTGGTCGAGGTCTCCGTGCCCGATGTCCAGGTGTTGGCCGATCCCCTCACCCTGTGCGAGAACGGCGTAGACGACGACGGTGACGGCTGGATCGACGACGACGATCCCGACTGCGCCGAGGGCGACGAGGAGACGGGCACCGGCGACAACGCCTGCAACGACGGGCAGGACAACGACGGCGACGGCGCCATCGACGCCGAGGACTCCTACTGTGACGACGCCTGGGGCGAGTACGAGGCCCATCCCTGCCAAGACGAGATCGACAACGACGCCGACGGCTGGGTCGACGCCCACGACCCGGACTGCGACGCCTACGACGAGGAGCTGGGCTACGACAAGCGCTACGAGTGCAACGACGGCTGGGAAAACGACGACGACGACGACGGCGTCGACGCCGACGACCCGGACTGCGACAGCGCCACCGACGACCGCGAAGAAGACGATCCCTGCGAGGACGGCGAGGACAACGACAGCGACGGCTGGACCGACAGCCTGGATCCCGACTGCGCCAACGGCGGCTACGACGAGGTGGGCCTCGACAAGAGCTACGAGTGCAACGACGGGATGGAGAACGACGACGACGGCCTGATCGACTCCGCGGATCCCTCCTGCAGCGCCGGCACGGATCCCAGCGAGCAGAACGACTGCGAAGACGGCCTGGACAACGACGGCGACACCTGGATCGACGCGGACGACCCGGACTGCGCCAACGACCCCTACGACCACAGCTACGGCGACGTCGACTCCAACACCGCCAACGACTACGACGGCGCGGACAACGACGGCGACGGCGAGTGGGACGGCAACGACCCGGACTGCGACTCGGCCGACGACTTCTCCGAGAGCGCCGAGTGCGAAGACCTGCTGGACAACGACGGCGACGGCTGGATCGACGACGACGACCCGGACTGCGCCAGCCTGGGCTACGAGCGCGGCTACGGCGAGGTGGAGTGCAACAACGCCATCGACGACGACGGCGACGGCGACGTCGATGCCGAAGACGAGCACTGCGCCGACGCTGCGGACGAGGCCGAGCAGGACAGCTGCGGCGACAAGCTCGACAGTGACGCCGACGGCTGGACCGACGGCGCGGACCCGGACTGCGCCAAGGGCGACGAGGAGCTGGGCTTCGACGCCGCCTACGAGTGCAACGACGGCGTCGACAACGACGGCGACGGGGCCATCGACGCCCTGGACAGCGCCTGCGCCACCGCCACCACCGCGGCCGAGGCCACCGACTGCCAGGACGGCCTGGACAACGACAAGGACAGCTGGATCGACGCCGACGATCCCGAGTGCGCCAGCGGCAACCAGGAGCTGGCCAACGACAAGAACTACGAGTGCAACGACGGCGTCGACAATGAAAGCGTTCCCGATGGCCTCGTCGACGCCGATGACCCGGACTGCGACAGCGCCACGGACCAGTACGAGACGGACTACGAGTGCGCCAACGGCCTGGACGACGACGGCGACGGCTGGATCGACACCGACGATCCGGCCTGCTCAAGCGGCACCAGCACCACCGAGTCACCCGCTGCCAGCGCCTACGACTGCAACGACGGCGACGACAACGACGACGACGGCCTGGCCGACGCCGACGATCCGGGCTGCTCCAACGGCGCCGACACCGACGAGACCGATGCGATCACCTACTGCAACGACCTGATCGACGACGACGGCGACGACTGGATCGACGCAGCCGACCCCGACTGCGCCGATGGCGGTGCCAGCGAGGACGGCTACGACACGCGCTACGGCTGCAACGACAACGTCGACAACGACAGCGACGGCCTGACCGACTACGACGATCCCGGCTGCGACGCCGCCTTCGACTGGAACGAAGAGGACGACCTGGCCGACTGCGCCGACGGCCACGACGGCGACGGCGATGGCTGGACCGACGCCGCCGACCCCGACTGCGACGAGGGCGACGCCGAGGAGGACCTGGGTGACAGCGCCTGCAACGACGGCGCGGACAACGACAGCGACGGCCTGGAGGACGCCGACGACCCGGGCTGCGCCGACGCCACGGACGAGGACGAGACCGATCCCGGCGACTGCTGGGACGGCGTCGACAACGACGGCGACGGCTGGACCGACAGCGACGACGCCGACTGCGCCGCGGGCGACAGCGAGCTGGGCCTGGCCGGCACGGAATGCGAGGACGGCGTCGACAACGACGGCGACTTCCTGGTAGACGCCGCGGACGCCGGCTGCGAGAACGGTCCGGACGACGTGGAGGACGACAGCGCGGGCTCCTGCGAGGACGGCGCCGACGACGACGACGACGGCTGGATCGACGCCGACGATCCCGACTGCATCTCGGGCACGGCCGAGGCGGGCACGGGCAGCCGCGCCTGCAACGACGGCATCGACAACGACGGCGACGGCGACGTGGACGGCGATGACAGCGAGTGCGCCGTCTCCTGGGACGACGACGAGGAGCCGGCCGCCGGATCCTGCGAGGACGGCGTCGACGACGACGGCGACACCTGGGTCGACGACGAGGATCCCGACTGCGAGGACTTCGGCGAGGAGATCGGGTTTTCGCTGATCGAGTGCAACAACGGCGAAGACGACGACGGAGACGCCCTGACCGATCGCGGCGACTTCGAGTGCGACGACGCCTGGGACGACGACGAGTCCAGCGTGTCCAGCAGCTGCAGCAACGGCAGCGACGACGACGGCGACGGCTGGCAGGACGACGAGGATCCGGACTGCGCCGCGGGCGATCCCGAGTTCCCGGGCGGCTACGGCACGGCGGCCTGCAACGACGGCAGCGACAACGACGGCGACGGCGACACCGACATCGACGACGACGACTGCCTGGACGCCTGGGACAACCTGGAGTCGGACGACTGCGAAGACGGCAGCGACAACGACGGCGACGGCTGGATCGACGACGAGGATCCCGACTGCCTGAGCATGGACCAGGAGGTGGGCTGGTGGCCAGGCGTCTGCGCCAACGGCGCGGACGATGACGGCGACGGCGACATCGACGCGGCCGACAGCGGCTGCGCCCACGCCTGGGACGCCGCCGAGGACGACACCACCGGCGCCTGCAGCAACGGCAACGACGAGGACGGGGACGGCTGGGAGGACGAGGCCGATCCCGACTGCATCCTGTCCACTCGCGAGAGGGACGACTACGCCGCCTCGGAGTGCAACGACGGGGAGGACAACGACGAAGACGGTGCCACCGACGCCGACGACGCTGACTGCCTGGACGCCTGGGACAACGGCGAGACCCCGGGCTTCGGCGACTGCGCCGACGGCTGGGACAACGACGGCGATGGCTGGACCGACGCCGACGACCCCGACTGCGCCTGGTACGGCGAGGAGCGCGGCCTGGCCCCCATGGCCTGCAACGACGGCCAGGACAACGACTGCGACGGGGACTACGACGCCGACGATCTGCTGGGCTGCGCCAACGCCTGGGATCCGGCCGAGGACGATGTGGACGGCACCTGCTCGGACAGCGCCGACAACGACGGCGATGGCTGGTCGGATACGGACGACCCGGACTGCTACGACGGCAGCGCCGAGGACGGCAGCTGGGCCTACGAGTGCGCCGACCTGGCCGACAACGACAGCGATGGAGACTACGACGCCGACGACGACGACTGCGTCTGGGGCTGGGACGACGAAGAGCTGGAGGACGATCGCTGCGCTGACGCGCTGGACAACGACAGCGACGGCTGGACCGATGCCGACGATCCCGACTGCGCCGCCGGGCTGGATGAGATCGGCTTCACCGTGGCCGTCTGCAACAACGGCGCCGACGACGACGGCGATGGCGATACCGACTTCGACGACGTCGGCTGCCTGGACGCCGAGGACGAGGAAGAGGCCGATCTGTCCTCCTTCTGCGAGGACGATACGGACAACGACGGCGATGGCTGGACCGACCTGGACGATCCGGACTGCATCAACTCCACGGCCGAGGCCGGCGCGGCCGATCCCGCCGAGTGCCACAACGGCGCGGACGACGACGGCGACGGCCTGACCGATGGCTACGACCCCGACTGCCTGGACGCCTGGGACAACGCCGAGACGCCCTACGGCAGCTGCAGCGACGGCGCGGACGACGACGGCGACGGCTGGATCGACGACGATGATCCCGACTGCGCCTGGAGCGCGGACGAGCTGGACTTCGACGATCTCTTCCAGTGCAACAACGACCAGAACGACGACGGCGACGCCTACGACGAGGATTCCGAGGACCCGGGCTGCGCCAGCGGCCTGGACACCGACGAAGAGAACGACACCGAGTGCAGTGACGGCCTGGACAACGACGGCGACGGCTGGATCGACACCGACGATCCCGACTGCGACAGTGCCCTCGACGAAACGGAAGACGGCGGCTTCAGCACCGACTGGCAGTGCAACGACTCGTCGGACAACGACAAGGACGGCCTGCAGGACTCCCTGGATCCCCAGTGCACAAGCGGCTTCGACGACAACGAGGAGTACTAGCCAGCATGTCCCAACCCATACGCGTCCTGACCGTCTTCGGAACCCGTCCCGAGGCCATCAAGATGGCGCCGGTGGTCAAGGCCCTCCAAGCCTGCCCCCATACCGAGCAGCGGCTCTGCGTCACGGCCCAGCACCGCGGAATGCTGGATCAGATCCTGGACCTCTTCTCTCTGGAGCCGCACCACGACCTGGAGATCATGAGGCCCAACCAGAGCCTCTTCGAGATCACCAGCCGCGTGCTGCGGGGCATGCGCCCTGTGCTGCAAGATGAGCATCCCGACGTGGTGCTGGTGCACGGCGACACCACCACCACCATGGCCGCCGCGCTGGCGGCCTTCTACGCCCACGTACCTGTGGGCCACGTGGAAGCCGGTCTGCGTACCGGCGACCTGGCGGCGCCCTTCCCGGAAGAGGCCAACCGCCAGCTGGCGGACCGGCTCTGCGAGTTCCTGTTCGCTCCTACCGAGCGCTCGCGCCAGGCCCTGCTGGCCGAAGGCCTGGACGGCGCCAAGATCTCGGTGACGGGCAACACCGTGATCGATGCCCTGCTGATGGTGCGTGAGCGGGCCGCGGCCCTGCCCCTGCGGCGCTTCGAAGAGGACTTCGGCGACGCCTACCCCGTGGTGACGCGCGAAGAGCTGCCCCTGGTGCTGATCACGGGCCACAGGCGGGAGAGCTTCGGCCAGGGCTTCCGCGACATCTGCGGGGCTCTGCGCCAGCTGGCCGAGCGCCACCCCCAGGTGCATTACGTCTACCCGGTGCACCTCAACCCCAATGTGCGGGGTCCGGTGGAGGCCAACCTGCGTGGGCTGGACAATATGCACCTGATCGAGCCCATCGGCTACCTGCCCTTCGTGCGCTTGATGGACCGCTCCACCATCATCTTGACCGACTCGGGGGGCATCCAGGAGGAGGCGCCCAGCCTGGGCAAGCCGGTGCTGGTGATGCGCGCCACCACCGAGCGGCCCGAGGGCGTGGAGGCCGGCACGGTGCGGCTGGTGGGCACGGATCCGGGGTTGATCGTGAGCGAGGTGGAGCGGCTGCTCTTCGACGAAGAGGCCTACGAGCAGATGCGCCGCGCCCACAACCCCTACGGCGACGGCCAGGCCTCCGAGCGCATCGTGGATGCGCTGGTGGAGCGGCTGGGCTGAAGCTCGCGGCTCAGGTTCCCCTGAGCATGCGCTTCAGCACGTACTTGCCGAAGGTCAGATCGTGGATCACGCGCCGGCCCATGCGCCGCGGCTCCATGAAAGCGCGCCAGGTCCACTCCAGGCCGTTCTCGCGCAGGATCCTGGGCGCACGGCTGTGCAGACCGGCCAGGATGTCGAAACAGCCGCCCACGCCCATGGCGATGGACACCTGCAGCGCATCGCGGTTGCGGTCGATGAAGGCCTCTTTCTTGGGAGAGGTGATGGCGATGAGCAGCACGTCGGCCTTGGACTCGGTGATCTGCCGGGCGATGGCCGGTTCGTCCTCTTGCGTGTAGTAGCCGTGGTGGCGACCCGCCACCTGCAGCCCGGGGAAGCGGCGCTCCACGGCCTCCACCGCGGCCTTGTTGGCCTCTTCCTTGGCCCCCAGGAAGAAGAACCTCCAGCCCCGGGCGTCGCCCCAGGTGAACATGGCCTCCATCAGGTCGGGCACGGCGACGCGTTCGGGCAGGCGCGGCTGGGCGAACCAGCGCGACAGCCAGACCGGGGGTTGGCCGTCGGCCAGCACCAGGTCGCAGCGGTTGACCACCTGCATGAACCAGTCGTCCTCCTGGCACTTGAGCAGGTGGTCCAGGTTGACGCCCACCACCTGGCGCAGCGCCCCGCCGTCGGAGATCCAGCGCTCCACGCGCTCCAGGGCCGCGGGCAGGGTGACGGGATGGAACTGGCAGCCGAAGAGCTCGCTGCGATCGGCCATCGCCCTAGTCCTCCTCCAGCCTGACCTCTTCCATGGAAGCGCCGCGCACGGCCGCGGACATGCCGGGCACGTAGGTGGCGGCGTTCTGGATCAAGTCCCAACGCTCCTCGAACCAGGCGATGTTGCGGCGCAGGCCCTCGTCGAAGTCCATCTCGGGCTTCCAGCCGCCCAGCAGCTCGTGGGCGCGCTCGATGCTGGCCAACAGGCGCACCTTGGTGTCCCACTTGCGCGGTGTGCCGCGCACGATGCCGGCCTTGTTGCCGGTCAGCTTGTTGACGCGCTCGGCCATGTCCAGGATGCGGATCTCGCGGCCGCCCGCCAGGTTCATCTCGTGGCCGATGGCCTCGTCGAAGTAGGCGGCGCGCACCAGGGCGTCCACCAGGTCGTCCACGTAGGTGAAGTCGCGCGAGGCCTCGTCCAGGCCGGTGAAGGGCAGGGGCAATCCCTGCATGGCGCGGTGGATGAAGTTCGGAATGACGTTGCGGTACTGGCCCGGCACCTCTCCCGGTCCGAAGCTGTTGAAGAAGCGGCACTTGACCACCGGCAGGTCGTGGTGGTGCATGAAGAAGTTGCCGTACAGCTCCCCCAGCATCTTGGTGATCTGGTAGGGCGTGGTCAGGTGCAGCGAGACGAAGTCTTCGTAGAGCGGCAGTGGGGCGGCGCAGCCGTAGATGGAGCAACCTGAAGAGGCGTAGACGAAGCGATCCACGCCGCACATGGTGGAGTACTGGTAGAGCAGCAGGGTGCCCAGGCCGTTGACCATCAGGTCGTTCTGGGGGTAGTCCACCGAGTTCTGGTTGGCGAAGAAGGCGGCCAGGTGGAAGACGATCTCGGGCTTCTCGGCATAGCAACGCTTGAGGTCCACCTCGTTCGTGATGTCGCCCTGCACGAACATCACGTTGGGCAGGGAGGGCACGTTCCAGATGGGGCTGGCCACCAGATTGTCCAGCACGATCACCATGCGCGCCCCCAGCTCGGCCAGGCGCCGCACCAGGTTGGTGCCGATGGCCCCGGCGCCCCCCGTGACCAGGATCACCTTGCCTTTGACGTGCTTCTCGTAGGGCTCCATCGTTTTCATCCTTGCGCTTTGGTTTCTGCAGCTCGAGATGGGGCTGGCCTATATCGCGCAACGAGGCCCGCAACTACCTGGTGGGCTGGGACATGCACTTCGATCCGCCTTTCGACCGCTGCGCTTTTGCGATGGCGCGACGCCCCTGATACAGCGCGGCACCTGCGGCACAAGGGGAAACGATGCCTCCTCGCTTGATGGTCATCATCGAAGACGACTGGGAGCTGATGGGCAATGGGCTGGGCAACGTGGCCCACCTGCAGTACCTGCCTGCCCTCTTCCTGATGGACAAGGCCGCCGAGCTGGGCCTGGGCGTCAGCTTCATGGTGGATGCCATGCAGCAGCTGGCGTTTCTGGAGCACGCCGATCGCGATCCCCAGCTCCGCCTTCAAGCACGACTCTGGCGCGACACGGTGGGGCTGATGCGCGATCGCGGCTTCGACGTGCAGCTGCACATGCACCCGCAGTGGGCCAGCGCGAGCTTACGCGATGGCTATTTCCACGTGGACGACGAGTGGAACCTGGGGCGCTGGCCCGACAAGGAGCGCGGCGAGATGGTGCGGCGCAGCGCCGCCCTGCTCTGCGAGACCGTGCGCCAGGCCGACTCCGACTACCAGCTGCGGGCCTTCAAGGCCGGATCATGGGGCCTGCAGCCCTCCGGGGGGGCGCTGCGGGATCTGCGAGCGGTGGGGATCCGCCTGGTGATGGCACCGCGGCGGGGCATGTACCTGCCGACCGCTGGGGTCGATTTCCGCCGACTGGAAGAGGACACCAGGCCTTACCGAGCGCAGCTGGACGACATCCAGCGCGTGGCGGAGCAGGACCAGGGCATCCTGGTGGTGCCGCTGGCCTGGTATCGGCCCACCCTGGCGCAGGCGGCCGGGCTGCTCTTGAGCAAGCTGCGCAAAGCGAGCCTTTCACCGGATCGCACCATCCACCAGGCCTATCACGGCGCCATCCCCAGTGAGGTGTTGGCGTCGGGGCCTGCCCTCAAGCCCTCCACGGCCCTGTGGGGAGAACGGCGCTACCTGACCCACCTCAAGATCGGCGATCAGCCCTTCAGCTACCTGAAGCGCTCCTTCGCCGCGGTGGTGGAGCGGGTCAGCCAGCTGGATGCGCCCTTCGTCGCGCTGGTGATCGAGTGCCATACCAAGCAGCTGTTGGTCAATTACCAGGCCATCGGGCGCTTCCTGGAGCACCTGGCGCGTCGCTGGAGCGGCCGCGTGGAGTTCGGCGACGCAGCGGCCCTACTGGACCTGCTGGAGAAAAACCCGCGCTACTTGCGCTGATCGTCTCGGGGCTCTACCGGCTCGCCGTGCAGCTCGGCCAGGGCCAGGGCTACCGTATCGGCGATGTTGCGGGTCAGGCTGAGGTGCAGGGGGCGCAGCAGGGCGTTCTCGCTGTACCAGGCGGTGCGCAACACCCCCAGATCGCGCACCTGGGCTTGCCGCAGGGGCATGCGGGTGTACTCCAGCGTGGCGAAGTTCGTGTCGGGGTTCTTGCTGATACTGGGGCGCTCCCAGGAGAATACCTGCGCCCGGCCCTCCTCGCACAGAGATGGCGACAGCTGCAGCTCCAGCAGCTCCAGGCCCAATTGGCCGGCTTGAGACTCGAGCAGAGACCACAGCTCTTCCAGGGAGCTTGCGGCTATCAGGGCCTGGCGCAGCTCATCCACGGTGGTGGCTCGGACGTCGGCGGCCTGCTGCAGCTGGGTCAGGGCGCTGGTACGGCGGCCGGCCTGGATGATGTCGCCGTAGCCCAACACGCGCACCGTGATGGCCATGGCGATGGCGGCGCCCAGGATGGCCACGGCGCTGATGGCGTCGCTGGAGTAGACGAAGACCAGCGCCAGCAGCCCCAGGGCCGCCGACGCCGTGAAGAGCACGGTCACCGACTGGCCCGCGCTCAGGCCCTTGCGCAGCAGGATGTGGTGCACGTGGTCCTGGTCCGCGCGGAAGACGGGCTGCCCTGCCAGGAGACGCCGTGTGAAGGCCATGGCCAGATCGAAGATGGGGAAGCCCAGTGCGATGAAGGCGGCCACAAGCGAAAAAAGGGTGTAGCTCTTCTGGGAGCTGTGGATGCTGCTGATGGCCAATAAGAAACCCAGGCTCATGCTGCCTGTGTCGCCGAGGAAGATGCTGGCCGGCTTCAGGTTGAAGACCAGAAAGCCCATCACGGCGCCAACCATGCAGGACATCAGCAAGGCGGACATCCCGGCGTCGCCACCCACGGACATGACGAAGAGCGTGCCTCCGGCCAGGACCACCACGCCGCCGGCCAGGCCATCCAGGCCATCGATCAGGTTGATGGCGTTGATGCAGAGCACCACCCAGAAGATGGTGGCTGGCACCGAGAGCCACTCCAGCTGCAGCTTGTGCAGGAAGGGGATGCTGAGCACCTCGATGCGAATGCCGAAGTACCAGACCACCGCTGCCGCGGCGATCTGCCCCCCCAGCTTGATCAGGGCCGGCATGCCCTTGAGATCGTCAATCAAGCCTATGAAGAACAGGATCGCGCCCCCTGTCAGCAGGGCCATGAGCATCCCACGTTCCTGGAAGATCGTGTGGGTGATCCTGTTGGAGTAGAAGGAGAGGGCCAGAAGAGGCAGGGAGAAGGCCAGCACCACGGCCACGCCGCCCAGCCTGGGGATGGGGCGGCGATGCAGCTTGCGGCCGCCCTCCGGTTCGTCGTAGAGCTTGTGGCGCACGGCCAGGTTGCGCACGAGCCAGGTGAGTACCAGGCCGGCGCTGGCGCTCAGGGCGCATGCGATCAGGTAGGTGCGCATAGGGGACTGCCGGCTCGTGCCCTAGGTGGATCTCAGGGCCGGAGAGGATCCGCGGCCCCCGGTCGGGGTTGGTTCATGCGCCTGCAGCGTGCTGCGATACCAGCGGATCGTGCGCCTGATGGACGGCTCGAAGGCCGCCTGGGGCCTCCAGCCCAGCGCCTCGCGGGCTCTGGCGGTACCGGCGATCATGTGGCGGATGTCGCCTTCCCGGGGGGGCTCCTGGACCCGCTGAGAGGGATGGGGCTCGGAACCGGTGATGGTCTCGAGCACCAGGCGCGCCACCTGGTTGACCGTGGTGCGCCTCCCGGTGCCGATGTTGTATGCGCCTGCGAGCCCTGGCGTCGTGGCGGCCAGCAAGTTGGCGCGGGCCACATCGGTGACGGCCACGAAATCTCTGCTCTGTTCTCCGTCGCCGTGGATGGGCAGCGGCCCGCCGCGCAGGGCCAGCTCGACGAAGCGCGGGATGACGGCCGCGTAGGGGCCGAATGGGTCCTGCCGAGTGCCAAAGACGTTGAAGTAGCGCAGCCCGACGCACTCGAGCCCGAGCGTGCGCTGGAAGACCGCGCCGTAGTACTCGTCCGCCACCTTGGAGGCGGCGTAGGGGCTCAGGGGTCGCAGCGCTGTGGCTTCGTCGACGGAGGAACCCTCCACATCGCCGTAGACGGCGCAGGACGAGGCGTAGGCCACGCGCTGCACACCGGCGCGGCGGGCGGCCTCGAAGAGCAGCACGGTGCCGTGCACATTCACCAGGTCGGAGCCAGCGGGATCTTCGCAGGAGGCGGGCACGCCCGGGCGCGCCGCCAGGTGGATGACGTGGGTGCAGCCGCGCACGGCGCGGGCCACGTCTGCGGGCTGGGACAGGTCGCCACGCTGGAACTCCAGGTCCAGGCCGGCCAGGTTCTCGAGCTTGCCGCTCGAGAGGTCGTCGAGTACCCGCACGCGGTGGCCCAGGGAGGTCAGCAGAGCCGCAGTATGGGAGCCGATGAAGCCTGCGCCTCCTGTGATGAGGAACATCGGGCTCATCGGCTGTCATCCCGTTTCACCGCGCTCCTTTGGGACCGGTTCTTGGGCTCGTGGCATGCCATGGGGAGTGGCCCTTAGCTCAGGCGATTCCGTTGGGTTTTGCGGATCCAGGTGATATCCGAGCCCGTATGGAGCGGCCAGTCGGAGGGCCGGGCATCGCGACGCTGGATGAGGCGCAGGTTAGACAGGGGCGACAAGTTCCAGCCTCGGGGCTGCGCGGAGAGCCAGATGGGTGAGGTGCAGCGGAATTCGGCGCAGGAGCAGTCTTCGGATGCGCGTCAGCTGGCGGGAGGAGGGGGAATCCAGCTGATCGGAGGCGCTGCGGGTCAGGGTCTGCGCATGGTGGTCACCTGGTTCCTGTCCGGGGCTCTGAGCGTCGCCGAGTACGGCGTCTTCGCATACGGCCTGATGATCGTCCACTTGACGTCCCTGTTCGCCCCCCTCGGCGTCAATCACGGCATCCTCTTGTTCGGCGCGCGCTACCTGCAGGCTGGCGACAGGCGGCGGCTGAAGGGCGCGCTCCTGGCAGGCTTCGCGTTGACCTTCCTGTCGGGCATCTTGTGCTCCATTGCACTGTGGTGCGCGGCGCGTTTTGGGTGGTTGTGGGCAGATAAACCGGATTATGCACGCGCACTGCTGTTCATCTGCCCTGCCGTGGCCCTCAATACCGTGCTGCTCTACCTGGCCGGTGCCATTCGTGGGGCCAAGGACATGCGCAGCGATGCGCTGTTCTTCCGCATCGGCTTTCCGGCCGCGCTGCTGGCCGGGGCCGTGCCCGCCGTGCTGCTCGGGGCTGGTCTGCGAGGGGCCCAGGCGGCTTTCGTGGCCGCCTTTGGCGTCTCTCTCGTGCTGATGGCGGTGGCAGCTGCCCGGCGCTACGGCGCCCTGCTTCGCGATCGGGCCATCGTGCCACGCTACGAGCTCAAGAGCCTGCTGGGCTACTCGCTGCCCCAGGGTGGCGCGGCCACGCTGTTTCAGCTCGTGGGCTGGATGGACATGTTGATGCTGGGGTGGTTGGCTACGGCCGAGCAGGTGGGGCTCTACCGCATCGGCTCCGTGCTGGCCCTGATGGGTGCCTTGCCCGTCGCTTCCTTGATGGCCATGTTCAACCCCGTGGTCACCGAGCTGTTGCATGCGGGAGAGCTGCGCCGCCTGGATGCGCTCCTCAAGACCGCCACGCGTTGGCTGTTCATCCTCGCGATGCCCTTCTACCTCGCGCTGCTCTGCGGACCGCGGTTGATGCTCTCGATCTTCGACGAGGCCTACCTGGCCAGTGAGGACGTGCTGCAGCTGCTGGTGATAGGGCAGTGCGTGTTTGTCATCTGCACACCGGCGGGGCGCTTGATCCCCATGTCGGGCCGAGCGGTGCTCAACCTGGGCCTGGGGCTGGCCGCCCTGGCGCTCAACCTGGCGCTCAACGCCAGCCTCATCCCGCGTCTGGGCGGAGAGGGCGCAGCCATCGCCAGTGCCGTGACTTTCTGCAGCTGGGGCGTGGCCAGGACGATCTGCGCGGGCCTCGTGACTGGATGCTGGCCCCTCTCGAAGCGCTCCCTGGCGCTCCTGGTAGGGGCGGTGACCATCATCGCGGCGGCGCGTCTTGTGGATCGTCTCGAGCTGCCGTTCGATCAGCTCCTGCCGACGGTGATGGGTGTGGCGCTGTACGCTGGGCTGGTATGGGTGGTGGGGCGAACCCCCCAGGATGGGGCACTGGTCGTGCAGGCCAAGAGACGGTTCGCCGAGAAGCTTCGGGGTCGTTGAGCTGCCGCTCCTTTGCCTCGCGCCTGGCTCGTTCGGCATCCTTCACCTGTCCGAAGAGCAGGCCGGCCAGTCCCCAGAAGTACCAGCCCAGGGTGATGCGGGCGACGAAAGAGTTGGAGACGAAGTTGGTGACGAAGACGGTGACTGAGAGCGCCACCATATAGGGCCCCAGGGAGCGCTCCCAGGCGTCGCGGGCGATGTTCCGCAGGCGCAAGCCGTAGCGCACCACCTGGGCCTGGCAGATCAAATAGGAGAACATCGCGATGGGTCCCATCTGGTACAGCATCGCCAGGTAGTCGTTGTGGGTGTCGATGTAGCCGACTGATGGATTGTAGTAGGCCTCGCTGTAGAGCGGCTCGGTGAGCAGGCCGTGCTTGCCCAGGCCCAGGCCCAGGAACATGTCGCCCAGGGGGTATTTCAGAAACTCCCGCATGGAGGTGGTCCAGAGTGCCCAGCGGCCGCTGCCCAGGTAGCGTAGCTCCGGATCGCTTCGGTCGTAGAGCAGCAGCAGCAGCAGGTCGTCGAAGCGGTCCTGCATCGTGGCGCTGAAGGAGAGGGCGATGCCGACGGCCAGCACGAACCAGAAGGCCAGCGTGTAGCGCCGGCTCACCACCAGGAAGACCAATATGAAAGTGGCCAGGCCAAGCTGCCCGGTGCGCACGTAGGTCAGGTACAGGCAGAGCGCTGCCAGGCCGCCGTAGATGGTGAAGACAAACGCGAATCTTCCCCTGCGCAGGTAGTCCACCCAGAACACGGCCCACGTGCAGAAGAACATCATCATCATGCCGTGGTTGTGCAGGTTCTTGTAGCCGCCCAGCAGGCGGCTGTAGCCGTGCAGCTCGTAGGTGCTCATCTGGCCTGCGGCCAGGTGGTAGAGGGAGACTATGATAGGGATGGCGCTGGTGGCCGTGAACAGCAGAAACATCCGCTGGCGCTTCTTGGTGGTGCTCATGAAAGAAGTCACCAGGAAGCACAGCAGGAAGGTGCTCATGTAGCGGGCCACCGTCTCGACGCCCTGGCGCAGGTCCAGGTGCCGCAGACCGGCGATGAGTATGACCACCACGTACGGGATGAAGGGGGCGATCAGGGGATGGTCGTTGAAGCGTTTCGCCTCGAGGTAGAAGAGCACCAGCGCCAGGGCCGCCACGGTGCCGCTGAAGAGCTCCATCACGTTCAGGCTCATGACGGAGACTGGCGCCCACCACAGCAGATCGAAGACTGTGCGCAGGGTGAAGAACGCCAGCAGGGCGTACTCGGGCCTTGTGAAGTAGAAGAGACCCACGACGACGGAGAGCGCCAGCACCAGCACGGGCAGCCAGGGCAGTGTGAGCGTGGCTGCCAGCAGCGCGCCGAAGAAGAGGACCGCGAACGCCAGTGAGAGCGTCCCGCCGATGTCCTTTGACCGAGTTTTCAGCGCCACGACGTCCCCTGAGCCGAGGCGATCACCTTGGCGGCATGCGGGGCCAGGCTGGCGCGGTGGGGCAGCTTCATCCCAGGCGGGTGCTCCATGACATCGGGATGACCCGCAAGAATACCCGGACGGCGACCTGGCTACCAGTGCGCGCCGTCCGGGGACCAGAGATCTGAAACCCGTGGGGGCCGGTCTGTTCTGCTACAGTCCGATGTCGAAGACCAGGTAGGCGGCGCCTGCGTCCGAGCCGCCGAGGTCCGAGCTGTAGGCGCCGATCAAGATAGCGGGATCGCCGGAGCCGTCGAGGTCGCCCGTGAAGGACACGGGATCGCCGATGGCGTCGCTGATATCCGTGCCCTCGAAGGTCGCCGTGGCCTCGGAGGAGGCATGGCTGGTGCCATCGGTGAATGGTCCCTCGAAGAGGTAGGCTGCGCCTTCGGCGTTGTCGCCGGAGCTGATGGCGCCGACGAGCAAGTCGCTGTCCAGGGCCGCCACGGCGGCGCCGAACTTGGCGCTGGCTTCCTCTCCGTAGATCTTCGCGCCGGAGGATCCCAGGGTCTGGCTCGTGACCGGACCGAAGAGCAGGTAGACGGCACCTGCGTCGGTATCGCCCAGGTCGTCGTGGGTGGCCCCCACCAGGATGTCGGCGTAGCCGTCGCCGTTGTGATCGATGTTCCCGCAAGCCGAGTAGCCCGCCTGGTCCGCGCTGGACTCGCCGTCCAGCTGCACCTCGGGGTTGTCCATGACGATCGTGCC
This sequence comes from uncultured Enterobacterales bacterium, assembly GCA_964454135.1. Taxonomy (GTDB): domain Bacteria; phylum Myxococcota_A; class UBA796; order UBA796; family JAFGLY01; genus CAYVQL01. The sequence continues at coordinate 46,391 of CAYVQL010000049.1, forward strand.
GCTGACCGGCCCGGAGACCAGGTAGGCCGCGCCCGCGTTGCTGTTCAGGTACTTGGAAGCCAGGATGATGTCGTCGTAGCCGTCGCCGTCGGTGTCGCCGGCCGCCGCAACGAACTTGCCGATGTACTCGGAGGTGTTGGCGCCCTGCAGGATGGCGTCCAGCTCCTCGACGTCGAACTCATCGCCGGTGGACAGGGGGCCATAGGCAAGGTAGGCCTCGCCAGAGCTGGCGCCGTTGGGATCAGCGGCGTAGGCGCCCATGATGATGTCGTCATAGCCGTCGTCGTTCACATCGCCTGCGTAGGCCAGGCCGCCCGGTGTGGCCAGGTAGTCGACGGTGCCGTGACCGTTGATGGTGACATCCGCCTCTGCAACGGTCATGGTGCCCGAGACCGCGCCGAAGAACAACCAGACGGCGCCCTTCTGACTGTTGGGGTTGCCAGAGCCGATGGCGAAATCGCTGAGGTTGTCGCCGTCCCAGTCGCCTGCTGCCGTGGTCACGGCCGCGTAATCGCCCGAATTCTCGCCGAAGATCTGGGCGTCGGTGGTCTTGGCGCTCAGGGTGACCTGGCCCATCTCGGTGATGGGGCCGTAGATCAGGTAGCTGGTGCCAGTGTTGGACGTGGCTTGGCGCGAGCAGACCAGCAGGTCGTCGTAGCCGTCATTGTTGACATCGCCCACCGTCGTGGCGCTCTTGCCGGCCTGGTCGCCCGCCACCTCGCCCAGGAAGATGGTGTCGGCATCCTCCAGGGGGACGGCGCAGGCGTCGGTCAGACCGCTGCAGTCGTTGTCCAGCCCGTCGTTGCAGATGCGCGCCGCGTCGGGGTTGACCTCGGCGTCGCCGTCGTCGCAGTCAGAGCCGTCTTCCGTGTAGCCAGTGGGTTCGTAGCAGGCCTCCAGGCTGTCGGCAGGATCGCCGAAGCCATCGGCATCGTCATCGGCGTACCAGGTGCTCTGGTCGCTGATGCTGTCGTCGTCGTCGTCCACCAGCGAGTCGCAGTCGTTGTCCACGCTGTCGCAGACCTCGGTACCGTCGGGGTTGACCTCGGCGTCACCGTCGTCGCAGTCGGACTCGTTTTCCACGTGCCCATCGGGCTGCTCGCAGGCATCCTGGGTAGAGGTCGGGTAGCCGTAGCCGTCGGAGTCGGAGTCCACGTACCAGGTGCTCTGGTCGCTGACGCTGTCGT
>CAYVQL010000050.1:0-46536 GCA_964454135.1 uncultured Enterobacterales bacterium
CAAAAAAAAAGCCGCCCCAGACTGGTGGGGGCCTTCGCTCCCGCAACGATGACCAAGGCCTGTGTCTGCATCGGTGTCGGTGTCAGTGTCGGTGTCGGTGTCGGTGTCCGCTTCGGTGGGATCGCCGGACTCCGTGTCCTTGTCATTGCAGCCCAGGGCCACCAGCAGCGTGAGGAAGGGAAGCGCTTGCCAGTACATGGGATCTCCTCTCTGGCGAATGTCAAAAAGGAGTGTGCGACAAGCGGAACCCCGAGCCAAACCCCGCGCCCACGCAGGCCCCGATCTCAGACGCTCGCCGACCGCCCAGACCAACCGCGAGGCGCAGGCCCCAGCTCCACCGTTGCACGACCCCGCCCGCAGCATAGGGAAAGCCCCATGAAGGTCGCCATCATCTACCCGGGCCACGACATCGACGGCATCGGCGTGCGTCATATCGCGGCCGTGCTGCGGGCCCGGGGCGTGGCCACGCGGCTCATCTTCCTGCCCCGCGAGCACTACATCAACGTGGATCCCCCCACGCCCTTCGATCCGCAGGTGCTGGCCGAGGTAGGGCGGCGCGTCGCGGACTGCGACCTGGTGGGCGTCTCGGTGATGACCCAGTACCGGCCCGACGCCATCGCCATCACCCGCGCCGTGCGCCAGGCCGGGCATGCCAAGCTGGTCTGGGGCGGCGTGGACGCCAGCTTCGCTCCCGAGATCGCCACCCGCTACGCCGACTACGCCGTCGTGGGCGAGGGCGAGGAGTCCCTGCCCGCGCTGGTGGAGGCCCTGGGCCAGGGCGAGCCTGCGCAGCTGCCGCCGGGCGTCTTCGCCCGCGCCGCGGACGGCTCGCTGCAGGGCCGTGTCGCCCCGCCCCTGGAGGACCTGGGCGCGCTGCCGCCCCCCGCCTACGACGAGGGCCAGGACCTGGTGCTGCGCCACGGGCGCCTGGTGACCATGAGCGACGAGGTGCTGCAGGAGCGGCTGAACACCCTGCACCGCAACCTGCACGCCCACCTGGGCGCCAAGAGCATCTACAACACCATCCTGACCCGCGGCTGCACTTTCAAATGCGCCTTCTGCTGCCACAACACGGGGGCCGGCTACGGCAAGCTCTTCGGCGGGGCCTGGCGCCTGCGCTTCCGCGACCAGGACCAGGTCTTCGACGAGATCGCGCGCATGCGGGCGCGGCTGCCCGACGTGGACGGCATCGCCTTTTCCGATGACCGCCTGCTGGGAGGCCATCCCAAGCGCATCCTGGCCTTTGCCGAGCGCTACCGCCGCGAGGTGGGCCTGCCCTTCTTCTGCGCGCTGACGCCCTACGACCTGCGACGCCGGTTGCTGGACCCGCTCGTGGCGGCGGGCCTGCGGGCCATCGAGGTGGGGCTGCAGTCGGCCAGTGAGCGCATGAACCAGCTGTACTGCCGCCGCACGCCCAGCAGGGAACGCTTCCTGCAGTCGGCCTGGCTGCTGCACGAGTACCCCCAGGTGACGGTGCGCTACGACCTGATCATCGAGGATCCCCGCGCCAGCTTCGAAGACAACTACGCCACCTGGGAGATGGTGCTGGGCATGCCGCCCTCTGCCCGTATCGGGGCCTTCCCCCTGCGGCGCTTCCCAGGCGCTCACCTGCCGGGACTGCCCAATGATTGGCTGGAGGGTCCGCTGACCGCGCGTTCGCGGCCGTCCCGGATCGAGGCGGGGCGCCAGGACCGCACCGTGGCCAAGCTGCTGCAGCTGCGGGCGGCGGGCTTCTCGCCGCGGCTGCTGGGGTTGTTCTCCTCACGCCGCCGCGTGCGGGCCTTGAGCCTGGCGGAACCTCCCACCCGGCCGCTGGTGGACCTGACCTACCGGGCCTGGGACCTGCGCGAGCGGCTCAGGAGGGAGGGGCTGCGGGGGGCTGTCCGCTCTACATGACATCCTCGTCGATTGGCGGAGCTTCCCCGATTTTCGACAGCGCTCGCTCATAGCTTTCCCTGGAAGCGCGGCTGGCGCGCTCCTCCAGGTACTCCTCGGTCTGCAGGGCAGAGAGCTTCTCTGCCACGGCCGTGACGATCAGCTGGTTCATGGACACCCCCTCTTTGTGGGCCAACTCGCGCAGGCCACCGTGAAGGGACGCGGGCAGACGAAGGCTGATGGTGCTCATGTCAAGACTCCAGGTTCGGTCAAGAACTGTTGAGGGGTGATGGCTCGAACACCGAGACTCTCAGATCCTCGGAAGTCCCGCAGGTTGAAGGTCACGATGGCGTTGCAGCGGGCTGCGACCGCCAGCTCCAGGACCATGTCGTCCCCCGGATCGGGCAGGACCGGTCGCCAGAGGAAGTGGATTCTGGGTTTGTGCGCCACGGCGCACAGGTAATCGAGGATGGCGTCGAGGTCCCCGCGACCGATACCGATTTCATCCAAGTGCCGAACGGCGACCTCTTCGTGCTCCAGGACAAGGGCCACCGAGAGAGCCAGGTCGAACCGACCGGTTCCGACGAGGGATAGCAGCTTGAAAGACGCTCCCCTCCTTGATCGAAGCGCAGCGATGAACACGCAGGTGTCGACAACGATTCGTGGCGACGCGTTCATGTTGGTATCGTATACGATACCAATCACTGCCGTCAACGGGTTCGGCAGGGACTCCGCCGATGCCGACCGTGTTCCCCGTCCAGCTAGGGCGAGGCGGGCGCCCACACCCAATCTCAAAAAAGCGGCTGCAGCACATGCCGCCCGAAGCGCGTGCGGCGCTCGGGCAGCCAGCAGTCCAGCAGCTGGCCGCTGGAGGGCAGCAGCTCGACCGCGACGATGGGCTGCAGGTTGGCGCCGGCATCCAGCAGGGCGTCGAGGTCGGGCTCCTCGCGGCCGGGCGCCCCCACGGGGCGCAGGAATACCAGCTGGATGGGCTCGTCCACGAGGGAGGGATCCACGCCCAGGATGGCCTCTTCCCGCAGCCAGCCCTTGACCGGCAGCAGGAACTTGAGGACGCGGCGCAGGGCCAAGAGCAGGTCGGCCCCGGGGCCGGCGGGGCGCTCGGCGGCAGAGCCGGGCCGCAGGTGGAACTTGCCCTCCATGCCGTAGCGCGGCGGCAGGATGGCCACGGCCACGGGGCCGGAATGTCGTCGTTCCTTCAGAGCGGCGCGGGCTTCGGCGTCGGCCAGCGCGGCCCGGTACATCTTCTCCATCCAGGCCTGGGGCTGGGGCTGCATGCTGACCAGCAGCGCCCGCTCGGCCGGCAGGGCCAGGGTGGCGGTGTGGGCCAGGGTGCAGGCGCGCAGCAGGAATGCGACGCAGAAAGCCACGAACAAGCAGAGCGCGAAGGCGCGCGCTCGGAACAGGGCGCGAGGGGGCAGCCTGCCCTGGCTGGCTCGGAGGAGCCGTCGCAAGGAACGGCCGGGCAAGAAGGCGCCGCGCGCGGCGGCGTAGCTGCGCCAGGCCTCTCCGTGGCGCGCGGCCAGCCTGCGCTCCTCGGCGCGCGCCAGCGAGGCGTAGACGAACAAGAGCGCCACCTGCACGCCCAGCAGCAGAAAGCGCGGCCAGATGGTCAGCAGGCCCAGGCCCGCGATGGCCAGGCAGAGGTACTGGGGGTGGCGGATGTGGCGGTAGAGCAGCCCCTGGGCCAGGCCATGGCCTTGGAGGCGGGTCCGCCAGGTCTGGGCCGAGGCCAAGAACGCGCCCCAGATGCCCAGGGCGAAGAGCCACATGCCCAACTCGCGCAGCGCCTGCAGCGCCCAGGAGCCGCTCACGGAGCAATGGGGCAGGAAGAAGCCGGCCAGCCAGGCGGTCGCCTGCGAGCGGGAGCAGAGGCCGAGCAGGGCGTCGAAGCGCAGCACGCCGTAGAAGGCTCGGGCCGCGGGGCTCTTCATGATGATGATCTCCAGCGCGGCGATGCCCAGGATCGCCAGCAGGGCGACGCGACCGACCTGCGCTGCTGCTTTCATCGCATCGTCCCTGGCGTGGGGATCGTGGACGGCGAGCGCCGCCGCCGGGTTCGTATCGGGGCCCTGGCGTCGAGGTCAAGGTTCTGCGGCCGAGAGTGGCCCTTCATTGGCGTTCTTCCGGTCGTGAAAGCTATGATGGCCATCCCGTGCGGGTTCCGGGACCCGAGGAAGAGAGCCTGGCCACGTCCCCGCAAGCCGAAAGCCCCGCCAGCCGGGATCGCGGCCCGCCCCTGGCCCTGCTGGGCGGCATCGCCAGGGTGCTGCGGGGGTCGATGGTGGCGCAGGCCTTCGGCTTCTTGGCGGGCTTCGGTATCGCCCGGCTGCTGCAGCCCGCGCCCTTTGGTGCCTTCGTGGTCTTCGCCACGCTGCTGCTGGCGGCGCCCCAGCTGCACTTCGGCTTTCGGGCCGCCATGGAGAAGCAGGTGCCGCTGGTGGCTGCGCGCGGCGAGCGCGAGCAGGGCCGCCGCCTGGTGCAGGGCGCCTGGGCGGGCACATTGGCCATCGGCGGGCTGGCGGCCCTGCTCTGCGCCATCGCTGGGATCGCCATCGGGGGCGCCATAGGGGTTGGCCTGCTGGCCGGTGCGCTGGCCATCCCGCTGCGGCAGCTGATGGACCTGCGCCTGGCGCTCTGCCGCGTGCGCGAGCAGACGCGCCGCGCCGAGCGCCTGCTCGCCACCGCCACGGTGGCTCCCATGGCGGGCGCGCTGCTGGGCGCGCTCTCGGGCCGGGCGGAGCTGGCCTGCGGCCTGGGGGTGATCGGGCTGGCCTTGGGCGTGGTCTTGACCCGCGGGGCTGCGGGGGATCGCGTGCGCGCCCGCTGGAGGAAGGAGCCGGGGCGCGTCTTGCTGCGCCTGGGTCTGCCCATCTACGCCACCATGGCGCTGGACGTGGCCCTGCGCCTGCTGGACAGGGGCCTGGTGGGCGTGCTGCTGGGGCAGGAGCACCTGGGCCAGTACGGCGTGGCCTCCACCGCGGGCTGGGCGCCTTGGATGCTCTGCTTCGCCGCCTCCTTCGTGCAGTGGCCGCGCCTGATGAAGGCCCTGGGTCGCGGTGACGATCCTACGCCCTGGGTGATGAAGGCCGGCTTGCTGAACGGTGCGGTGGTGGGCCTGGCCTGCTTGGCACTGGCCCTGGCCGGGCCTCCGGGGCTGGCCTGGGCCCTGCCGGCCTATGGCCCGGCCGCGGCATCGTTCGCCGCCTTTCTGCCTGGCGTGCTGGCGCGTTCCATCTGCCACTTCCCCATGCACCTGCTGGTGGCCCACGACAATATGCGCCCCTTGATCGCGGTACACGGAGCCGTGCTGGCGGCCAACCTGGTGGCGGATGTCTGGGCCATCCAGTCGGGCCTGGGCATCGTCGGCGTGGGCTGGGCCACCTCCATCTGTCTCATCCTCAGCGGCTTCGTCGTCAGCGGCCTGGCCCTGCGCTGGCACCTGCCGGGCGACAACAACCCGCTGCGTTACGCCCTGGGAACCTGCGCCATCCTGCTGCCCGTGCTGGCCGCCGCCTGGTGGGCCGCACCCCTGGCATTATAGGCCTGTCATGATTGCATTCCTTCCGTTTCGACCCGCGGCGCTCTTGCTCTCGGGTGGAGACTGCGCGCCAACAGCCAGGAGTGCAACGCCGTGAGAATCGCTCTGCTGTCCCCCATGGGCCACATGGCCAACCTGGGTGTGCGGGTGCTCGCAGCGGTGCTCAAGGCCGAGGGCTTCCAGGTCCGACAGATCTTCCTTCCCCGTGAACGCTACTTCTTCCCCGATTTCGGCGAGCCCTATCCGCCACAGGTGCTGAGATCGGTCGCGCAGCTCTGCCGTGACGCCGACCTGGTCGGCCTGACGGTGATGAGCAGCTACCTGCGCGACGCCTGCGACCTGACGCGCGCCATCCGGCAGTGCAGCTCGGCGCCCATCATCTGGGGCGGCATCCACCCCACGGTGCGCCCTGAGGAGTGCCTGCAGCACGCGGACATGGTCTGCCGCGGCGAGGGCGAGGACGCCCTGCTGGAGCTGGCGCAGCGCCTGCGGGATGGCCGCGGGCCCTTGGGTGTGGACAATATCTTGGTGCGCCAGGGGGACCGCATCCACCGCATGCCCCTGCGCCCCCTGCGCCAGGACATCGACAGCCTGCCCTTCGCGGATCTCTCGGTAGAAGACAGCTACGCCTTGGTGTGGGGAGAGCTGCTGCCCATGGACGAGCGCCTGCGCTACGAGCGCTACGTATGCACAGCGCGCTCCACCCGCTACCTGCTGGGCTCGAGCTTCGCCTACAACACCATCGCCAGTCGCGGCTGCCGCTTCGCCTGCAGCTACTGCGGCGTGCCCTCCTGGCGCCGCGAGTATGGCAAGGGCTATCGCGTGCGTCGCCGCAGCACCGAGAACATCATCCAGGAGCTGGAGCTGGCCCGGCAGCGCATCCCCCAGCTCTCGGGCATCACCTTTGGCGACGACCTGTTCCTGGGCGGGCGCAAGGACCAGATCTCCGAGTTCTGCCAGGCCTATGGCAAGCGCATCGGCCTGCCCTTCTTCGCGCTCTTCGCCCCCAGCCAGATCGACGAGCGGACCATGGCCAGCCTGGCCGCGGCCGGGCTGCGCGTGGCGGAGATGGGGATCCAGACGGGCAGCGCCCGCATCGCCAAGCTCTACCGGCGCAACTGCTTCAAGCGAGAGATGATCCTGGATGCCGCCCAGGCCATGAACCGCTACGCCCCCCAGGTGGTACCGCGCTACGACATCATCCTGGACAATCCCGAAGAGAAGACGGAAGACCTGCGCGACACGCTCGAGCTGCTGACCCGGCTGCCCAAGCCCAACGTGATGACCTTCTTCTCGTTGACGGTCTTTCCGGGGACCGAGCTCTGGGAGCGGGCCGAGCAGGCATCGCGGCGTGAGGGCGCGGATGGCAGGTACTACTTCGCCAAGGAAGCCTCGTACTACCACCTCCTGGGCCGGCTGCTGGCCAAGGGTGCTCCGCGGCGCTTGATCCGCCTGCTGGGCTCGGCCCCGGTGGGCCGCCTGGCTACCGGGCGCGCCATGCACAGGCTCTACGATCGGCCCTACAAGATGGGGATGGAGGGCTCGCTGCACCTGGCCGAGGCCCGGGAGCGACGCAAGCGCAAGCGCGAGAGCGAGGCCATCCTGGCGGGGCGGCGTCCGGCTTGAAGATCGTCTACGCCAGCGACTTGCACGGCAGCGAGCCCCTGCTTGAGGCGCTGGCGGAGCTGGTGCTGCGACAGCGGCCCGGAGTGTTGCTGATCGGCGGCGACCTGGGCCCGTACCACTCCCGGTTGGCCAGCCGCCTGGAGGGTGCGCTTCCGCCGAAGAAGGCCAATACCGCGCCTGCACAGAATCGCTGGTCGCAGGTCTGCCGGGCTGTGCGCTGGGCGCCAGTGGCCTGGGACGCCTTTTTCGCCCGCGGCCGCTTCCTGCAGGGGCCCTTGCGCCGTTTCCTGCTCAGGCTGCGGCGCAGCCTGCCCGGGCTGGTCGTCGCCCACGGGCCCGGGAACCACGACTGGCAAGGCGATCCGGCCGGGCGCTGGACCGCGCTGCTGCGAGAAGGACTGATCGTGGAGCTGGGGCCCCGGGCTCGGGCGTTGGCCGATGGCCTCTCCGTGGCTTCCTTCCCATGGGCGCCCCCCTCTCCCTGCCTGATGAAGGACTACGAACGCCGGGATCTCGAGCGAGGACAGCCCTCACCCTGCGCGCTTCCACTGGGGTATCGGAGCGCCGGCAGCGGGCCCCGGCTGGTGCGCTGGAGCCCCATGCTGGCCGCCCTGCCCTCCGTGGAGCGCCTGCTGGCCGAGGAGCCCTGGCAGCCGGCCACGATCCTGATGACGCACGCGCCCCCCGCCATGAGCGGGCTCGACCTGGATCCCTTGCACCCCCAGGGGCGGGCGGGCAGCCAGGCGCTGCGCCGGCAGTTGGTGCGTTGCCCGGCGCTCATCAGCCTGCACGGCCATGCCCACGAGGCGCCCCTGCAGCCCGAGGGCCGCTGGTGGGCGCGGGTGGGATCCACGCTGGCGGTCAATCCCGGCCGGCATGAGCGACGGCTGCACGCGGTGCTGCTGGACAGCGACGATCCCGCCGCCACGCTGCGCCATACGGTGCTGGACGGGGCGCCGTCGCAGGAGGGCGCCAGGTGAGCCGGCCGGGCGCGGATAGCGGCTTTCTGTCAGGGCCGCTCCGTGATCCCTGGATCCTGCTGGCCCTGGCTCTGGGCGCCCTGCTGCTGCTGGCGGAGCTGGGGGACAGCCCGCTGTCCTCGGACGAGGCGCAGACCGCCGTGCTGGCGCGCACGATCCTGCAGCGCGGCCTGCCCTGGGCCTTCGACGGCCGCAATACGATGGGCATCGCCCACCACCCCGAGGTGGACGCCAGCGGGCTCTGGGCCCTGCACCCCTGGCTGCCCCTCTACCTGTGCGCCGGCTCCTGCGCGCTCTTCGGCCCAGGACCCGCCGCGGCCCGCCTGCCCTTCGCGCTCTGCGGCCTGGCCGCGCTGGTCCTGGCCCTGCGCCTGTGCTGGCGGATCTGCCGCGATCTGCGCACGGTGCGCTTCGCCAGCTGGCTGCTGGTGACCTCGCTGCCCTTGCTGCTGCACGTGCGCCAGGCCCGCTACTACCCGCTGGCCATGCTGCTGGCCCTGGGATGGATCTCGCTGGACGGGCGCCGGGGCCTGCGGGCGCGCTGCGGCGAGGTGCTCCTGGCGCTGTGCCTCTTCCACACGCACTACCTGGTCTTCGCCGGCACGGCGCTGGGCATCCTGGGCTGGCGCCTGCTGCGCGGCCAGCGCAGACAGGCCCTGGGCGTCGCCCTGGCGCTGGCGGCGCTGGCCACGCCCTGGCTGCTGCTGGTCAACGCGCCCTCGCCCCCGGCCAAGGCCGGCTGGCCCTTCAGGCCCTACTTCCAGCTGCGCTTCTTGGCGGATCTGAACGACTGGTTGCTGCCCTTTGCGCTGCTCCCCCTGCTGGTCTGGGGCATCGCGCGTCACCCGCGGCGCGACAGGCTGTTGGTGTTGGCCGCGCCAGTCCTGACCACGATCCTGATCGTGCCGCTGCCCGCTGTCACCCCGGGCCTGCGCTACCTCTGCGTGGCCCTCTGCCTGGTGCCCGTGCTGCTGGCCGCCGCGCTGGCGCGCATGAAGCGCGGCGGGCTGCTGCTGCTGTTGGTCCTGCTGTGCACCAACCTCTGCTCGTGGAGCTTCTGGGCCGCCACGCTCTGGCCGGCCAGGCTGGCGGGATCGCACAAGGCCGCCCACTGGCTCGAGCAGCTGGGCCCCGCCGCTCGGCCAGGCCTGCCCCTGCTGCCCTTTGCCCATGAGCTGCTCACGCGGGACCGGGCCTGGAGCGAGGTGGTGGGGGCCTGGCTGGCGCAGCGCGTGCAGCCTGAGCAGCGCGTGTTGGTCACCGGGAACATCGAGACCCTGGCCTTCTACGCCGATGTCCCCCTGGCGCGCACCCTGCCGCCATCCTGGTTGCTGGCCCCCCACCTGGGCCCGCCCCACGTGGTGCCCAGCGGCGCGGACGTAGCACCGCCCGCAGTCGGGACCTACGCCTGGTACATTCCCGGCTGCGGCGAGCAACTCGGCATGCCGCAGGACCTGGCGACCTGGCTGGGCTTCGAGGGCGCCACGGTCCACGAGCTGCCCGTGGCCCCCTGCCCACGCCACAACCCCGCCGATCCGCGCACACGCCGCTTCGCGCCTACGGCCTCCGCGCCCAGCACGCGCATCTACGAGCTTGAGACCGGATCGTAGGCGCCCATCACCCGGGCTTGCGAAAGACGAAGAAGCTGGTGCGCTGATCCTCGAAGCTGCGCTGCTGCAGCTCCTCGAAGCCCAGCGTTTCGAAGTGCTGGGTGACCTTCCGAGCACCTCCAGGCCGCGGGATGAACTCCAGCACGGCCAGTCGGCCGCCGGGCTTGACGGCCCGGAAGCAGCTGCGGAGCATGCTCTGGTTTTCAGGGGACAGGCTCTCTTCGGTGTACCAGCTCATATGGGCGATGAAGGCCAGGTCCAGGCTGTCGGGCGGGATCAGGCTGTCATCGGGACGGTTGACCCAGGCCCGCACGTTGCCGTGGGGGTTGAGCTCCGGACGCAGCGCCCGGTTGCGCAGCAGGGTCACGGCCGACTCCTGGATGTCCAGGGCCATGACCTGGCCCGCAGGCCCCACCTGGCGGGCCAGGCGAAAGGCGAAGTGCCCCGTGCCGCAGCCGATGTCAGCCACCACGTCTCCCGGCCGCAGCGCCAGCATGTCCAGCACCAGCTCGGGCTCCAGGTGCCGCTTCTCGTCCTGCAGCAGCAGCACCGGCGCCAGCAGGGGGCGGGCGAAGAGAGCCGCCGTCCCATCGTCGCTGCGCGCAGCGTCCAGCGCAGCCACCAGCTCGCCGTAGCGGCCGCCGCTGGCGGGCGCCACGATCAGCTCCTGCGCGCCGGACAGCTCGCGCTCGGCCTGCGCCAGCAGCGCGCGCAGCCCGTCCTGGTCGTAGTGGCAACGCGCTTGTCCCTGTGGCCCCAGGCAGGGCAGCGCGCAGCTGCGCTCGGCTCCGCAGCCCATGTCCTCGGCCCCGGCCAGCTGGTAGCCGGCCTGGGTCAGGCTGAGTACCAGCGGCGTGGCTCCCGGCGCCAGCTGGCCTGCGGCGTCCAGGCCCACCTCGATGACCGCCAGCGGCTGGTCGGCCGCGGGACGCGCCGTCAAAAAGAAGCGTTCCACGCCGGATTCCTGGCAGGTGACCAGGACGCGACGCAGCAGCGATGTGGGCAGCTCGGCATCCATGCGCAGCTGCAGAGACTCCACCGCCGGAACCCGCTGCGTCAGCAGGCGCTCCAGGTCCGTGATGCTCAGCCCCTTCCTCTTCCGCTCCGGGATGCGGACCTGGCCGGCATGGCGCTCCAGCTCCACCACCAGCGCGCTATCCAGCCAGACTCCCCGCTGGGAGACCCGCAGCTGCGGCAGGCCCTCTGGCGGGGGCTCTCCCTGCGCCGTGGGCAGCGCGGCCGCCAGGTCGGGAGGGACAAGGGCTGCCGGATGGTCGGCGGACGGGCCGCCGCAGGCCGCCGCCAGCAAGAGGAGCGCCAGGTGCTGTCGCGTGCCGGCAACCGACATGCCGCCTCCTGGGTGCAGAATCCGCACCCTGTTCGCTCTAGCGCATTGCCGGCATCAGGGCGAGATGGACAACCAGACCGGCCGCGGCCCCACCTCCACCACCAGCGTGCCGTCGACGCTGCCCAGGTCCTCTTCCTCGAAGACCGGCTCCTCGATGTCGGTCCCGGTCTCGCCCTGGGGCACGGCCTGGATCAGCAGGGCCTGGCCCGTGCCCACCTCCAGGCTGAAGACCACCTGCCCCTCGTCCAGCGGCCCGTCCGGCACGTAGCTGGGCAGCGAAGCCGGATCGTAGGTCAGCAGGTAGAGATCGCGCTCCTCCTGCGCGACCCGGTAGGCGTAGCGTCCGCCCTTGGGATCCTCGAAGACCGACTCCACCTGCTCGGGCCGCACCTCGCCCAGCAGCTCCACCATCTTGCGATAGCTCCAGTAGCCGAACCAGGGGGCCTGGGTGCCTGGCTCGTGCAGGCCGTAGCCGTAGAAGATGCTGAGTTCATCCTGCGGGCCGTAGATGCCGATCAGCAGCTGGGCGCGGCTCCCGCGCGCCATGGTCATCAGCTGCGCGGTCAGCAGCTGACGCACCTGGCTCAGCTCCGAGGCGTTGCTGTCCTGGATCCCGTTGCCCGGGTAGGTCGCCTCGTAGACTCCCGCGAAGCCCGCCTCGGTGACCCAGAAGTTCTCCTTGTCCGCCGCGCCCACGGTGGCCTCCACGAAGCTGCGCAGGGACTCGACGTCGATCCACTTGGGGTAGATGTGGACGGCCATCTCGTCCATCTCAGCTTCAGAGGCCAGGAAATCCTGCAGGAACTGCAGGCGTTCCTCCACCTCCATGGCTTTGATGCCGATCCCGCCGTACAGCAGTGCGCACTCCGCGTCGGCCGCCCTGGCCGCCTCGTCAGCCAGCAGGAAGAGCTCGACGTATTGCTCCACGCCGCACCAGTCGGGGTAGGTGGTGCAGGCATTGTCGGGCTCGTTCCCTATCATCCAGGTGCGGATGGGACAGGCGCGGATCCTGCCCGCGGTCTGCTCGTCAGGCGGGAGGATGTCCTCGTCCAGCGAAAAGACCTCGTCTCCGTCGTAGCGCTCCACCAGGTTGCCCACGTAGATCTGAAACGCGTCCTTGTCGGTGATGTAGGGCAGGGTGCTGGCCTCGGCCCGCGGGCTCGCCGCGACGGTGGGCAGCAGGTCGATGCCGCGCTCGCAGGCCAGCGAGAGCAGGGCGTCCTGCCAGCTGAAGTCGAAGCCCCGGCCATCCATGTCCTCATCCACGCCGGGCCAGGCAAAGGAGAAGATGCCGTCCTCCGGGTGGATGCGGCTGGTGCCCATGCCCAGCGCCCGCATCTGCTCGACGTCGTCATCGAGCAGTGCCAGGGCTTCCTCCAGCTCCATCCTGACCTTGTCCGACTCCTGGTGGACGTTCAGCCCGTTGTACAGACCAAAGGGGCTGGCTGCGGAGGGGTGGCTCTGCGCAGCGGTGTCGGTGGGGCCGCTGTCGGCCGGCGGTCCGCGGCGCTGGCAGGCCAGGCCAGCGGTCCAGAGCAGGGCCGTGGCGGGGGTGGGCAGTCTGGCGGACAGGGGCAAGGGATCGGGCTCCTGGTTCGCTGCGTGGGGGCCAGCACGGGGACGAGGCGTCGACTACTTAGTCTGCATGTTTCGCCCCCGCCTGCCGACGCGCGGCGCCGCGCTCCTGGCCCTGCTGGCCTGGGGCCTGCTCTGGCTGGCCCTGGCCCAGGGCAACGAGATCTGGCTGCCCCCCCAGCTGCAGCCGGCAGGGCACGCCGTCTACCGGGTGGTCTTCTGGCTCACCACCCCGGTGGGCTTCCTGCTGCGCAGCATCAAGCCCCCCGAAGACCACCACGTCCCGGCGCAGCACGCTGTCCTGGCCGCCCTGGGCACGGTGCTGGCGGCCTGGGCGCTGCTGGCCGCCTGGCGCGCGCGGGCCAGGGACGTCACCCGGGCGCGGCGCAGCGCCTCCCCTGCGCGTCGAGCTCTGCTGGGCCTGGGCCTGGGGGCTCTGGGTACGGCCGCCCTGGGAACCGCCACATGGGGCGTGCTGTTGGAGCCCCAGCGCCTGCGCATCCGCAGCCAGCGCTTCTCCGTGAGAGACCTGCCGGCCTGGGCCGAGGGGCTCAGCATCCTGCACATCACCGACACCCACTACGGGCCCTACGTGTCCTTCCCCTACCTGCAGAGCGTAGTGGCGGGGGGCCCCCCCCCCCCCCCCCACCCCCGTCAGCGGAGCGGCGACCAACAACAAACCCACAACCCCCCCCAAAACCCCCCCCACAACCCCCCCCCCCCCCCCCGCGCCGCCGGCGCCCCCCCCCCCCCCCGGGGGGGTGGGGGGGCGCCCCCCCCCCCCCCCCGCCGACCTGGTTCTGCTGACCGGCGACTACGTGCATCGCACCTCGCGCGCCATCGAGCCCGGCATCGGCCTGCTCTGCCAGCTGCGCGGGCGCCTGGGCGTGCTGGCCGTGCTGGGCAACCACGACCACTGGGAAGGCGCCGCGGCCTGTCGCGCGGCCTTCGCCCGCGGCGGGGTGCGCCTGCTGGACCGGGACCGCGTCTTTCTGGGCCCCGGCGGAATCACAGAGGCGCCCACCGAAGACACCATCTGCCTGGCTGGGCTGGCGGATCTCTGGGAGGAGCAGCACGACCCGCGCGAGCCCCTGGACCAGGTGCCCGAGGGCATGCCGCGGCTGCTGCTCTCCCACAATCCCGACTACGCCGAGCTGCTGCCCGCCGGGTTGCGGGTCGACCTGATGCTGTCGGGCCACACCCACGGCGGCCAGGTGCGCCTGCCCTGGGTGGGTACTCCCAAGATCCCCTCGCGCTACGGCCAGAAGTACGCCGGCGGCCTCTGCCAGGGGCCCACCTGCCCGGTGCTGGTCTCGCGGGGGGTGGGCATGGGCTTTCTGCCGGTGCGCCTGGGCGTGCCTCCGGAGATGAGCCTGATCACCTTGACGCGGGCTTGAGGCGCCTCAGCGCTTCAATCCCCTGTAGTCGAAGGCCAGGGTCAGCTGCTCGTCCAGCACCAGCAGCTTCTCGAAGTAGCTGGCCCAGCCGTCGATGGGCAGCGACACCTTGACCGGCTGCACGCCAGCGGCGGTGGCTTCACCGGCGAACTGCTGGGCGGCCTGGGCCTGCACGGCCTGGTTGACCTCCAGCGCGTCCACGGCGTAGCCCTGGGTGCTGATGGAGGTGAACCACTCCACCCGGCGCAGGCTCGTTTCAATGGTCTTCTTCTTCATCTTGGCGCCGTCGGGCAGGTAGATGGTCCAGGCCACCTGGGTGGCCGGCACGTCGGCGATGGGCAACGCGGCCTCGAAGCGGCCCTTGCCCCTTGCATCGGGCGCTGGGCTGTCCTCCACGTAGACCAGCTCCACGGCGAACTGGGCCAGGGCACCGCCGCTGGTCTGGCTGCGGGCCAGGGGGATCAGCAAGCGGCCGTCGTCGGCCCGCGCCGGCTTGACGGCCTTGCCGCCCACGAAGGTGCTCCAGACCTCGATGCCCTCGGGGGCCTGCAGGCGCAGGAACTGGGCCCGGTTGTTGCGCATGGAGTAGACCAGCTGGGTCATGCGGCGGCCGTCGCGGGTCATCACCGTGGTGGCGGCGCTGCTGTCGATGATGGTCACCAGCATGTCCACGTCCTCGTGCTGGTGGATGGACAAGGGGATGCGGTAGTCCTGCTTGCGGTACTTGAAGCCCAACAGCACGGGCCAGCTGGTCTGCCCCAGGATGGCGGTGGGCAGCTCGCGCACGTCCACGGTGCTGGCGTTTTCAGTCTGGCCGGCGGCCACCTCCAGGCTGCTGCGGGCGTCGATGCCCACCCAGCCCTTGACCCGCTCCACGTCCAGCACCTGCAGGTCGGGCACGGTCAGCTCGGTGGAGCCGTCGGGTAGGGGGCGCTCGTAGTCCACGTACAGGCTGTAGGATCCCTTGGCCTCGAAGTTGAGCTCGGCCTTGACCGTGTGGCGCTCGCCGGCGGTCTCCACGCTCCAGTCGCGCACGCCGTTGCCCTTCACGTCCAACACGGTGACGTCGGCCGGCAGGCTTACGGCCAGCTGCTCCACGCCCGCGTGCAGGATGGAGTAGTGTACGGCGCTGGTGCACTGCAGCAGGCCCTCGGCTACGCCCACCAGGGCCTGGTGCTCGGCGTATACCCGCGCCACGGCCGCGGCCTCTTCCTGCTCGTCCTGGGCGCGCTGCCAGCTGACCGACAGGTTGCCGGTGGCGGGCAGCAGGGCCTTCAACAGGCGCCGGTCGCCGCGGGTCTCGCGGGTGGTCTGCTGGGCGTTGGCCACCTGGAAGTCCAGGTCGTTCTCGGCCGGTACGCTGACGTTGACCTCGGTGCCGCCCGAGGGCGCCATGGCGAAGGAGAAGCCGTTCTGTCCGCCGCTCTCCCAGGTGGTGACCGCGAACTCCAGCTGCAGGTCCAGCACACCCTTGCGGTCGGTGACCAGGCGATACCAGCCGTCCTTCAGGAAGATGGGCGCGTCGCGGCCGCCCAGACGGGCGGAGCGCAGGGCCACCGAGGTGGGCAGCAGGGGCACGGTGACCCAGCCCTTGTCCTTGAGCACCTCCACGGTCAGGTCCAGCTGGAAGAGGGTGCTCTCCTCGTCCACCGTGCCATCGTAGCTGGCGCTGCTGATGGCGTAGTCCTGGGGCGCGGCCTCGGGGGGATCCTCGGGCGCCATGCCCTTCTCGTACAGGGTCTTGAAGTCGCTCCAGGGCAGCGTGACCCGGGCGCTGGGGATGTCGTCCTGCGCGGGGCGGGCCCAGGCGTCGGCCGACCAGATGATGGTCGCCCAGGCGCAGATCAGGCAGAGGAGGAGGGGGATGCGCTTGCTCATGGTCGGCTCCTGGTTCGGTAGCGGATCTCGACGGAGAGGGGTTCGCCAGCGGCCACGAGCAGCTGCTCGAAGGCCAGCCGCTGGCCGGTCTGCGGGATGTTGATGACGAAATGCGAGGCGCTGACGGTCTGCTGAGGGGCCGGCAGGGCCTTGGTCTTGCCCGGGGGCGGCAGGGCCGGCTGGGCCGGAGGAGGTGGCGGTGGCGCCTCAGGGACCGGAGCGCGGCGCGTGCTGGTGCTGGTGGGCACGGGCTTGGGCGCCGGGGCGGCCACGGGCATGGGCGCGGCCTCGGAGACCGCGATGGGCTGGTCGTCCGTGCCCGAGACGGGGGCGTCCAGCTCTTCATCGGAGAGGATGATGGTGGCGAAGCGGTCTGGGATCTCGAGCAGCTCGGGGACCGGCTCCTCGGGGGCTGCGGCAGCTGGAGCGGCGGGCTCGGCGCTGGCGCTGCGCTTGCGCCCGCCGCCGAAGATCGACAGGCCGCCGAAGCCGCCGCTGCGGCGCGATGAGCGGCTGGCGCTCCTGGGGGCCTCAACGGCGTACTCCAGCTCCACGGACACCGCGGCGGCGCCCGCTTCGCCCCCAGCCGAACACATGCCGGCCTCGGCCCAGAGCTGGCGGGACTTGGCGTGGGCCACCTGCAGCTTGCGCAGCTCGTGTTCCACGCGCTCGGGTGGCAAAGGGGCCTCGAGCTGGGCCAAGACGCCGGCGGCCACCGTGGACAGGGCGTGCAAGCTGGCCTGTCGGGACGTCAGACAGGAGAGCGCAGCCACGTCATGCTGCGCCTCGGCGGCAGCCACGGCGGCATCCGCATCGCGGGCCAGTTGCAGGATCTCCTGGACAAATGGGTCCAGCTGCGAGATGGCGTCGTCGTACCAGGACATGAGCCCGGCCTCTTCGCCCAGGGGGGCCTTTTCCGCGTCGGTCTCGATCCCGATGTCTTTCCCCTCATCCGCGCCCCGCAGATCGAGCTCGTCGGCCAGCAGACCGTCCAGGTCTCCCAGCTCCGCGGCGTGCCCGCCCTCGGGCAGATCGACGGAGATCTCCCCATCGAAGTCGTTGCGCAGGTCGATCAGGGGGCTCATGTCCGCCTGCTTGCGGTCCAGCAGCAGCTGGCCCTGCGGCTTGACCAGCTCGCCGCTGATATCGATGGCGTCGAAGTCGATCTCGGTGCGGGACTTGTAGACGATCTCCGGCTCCGGCTCTCCCTTTGTCGGGGCCTCCTCTTCGGTGGCCTCCACCTCCTCTTCCCCCATGATCATCTCCTCTTCGAAGATGAACACACGCCTCTTCTTGCCGTCCTCGTCCCAGGAGGGCTCTCCGGGGGGAGCGTCGGCCACGGGGCCCGCGGAGGTTCCCCAACCCTGGCCCTGGATCGCCTCGCCGCGCTTGCCGGAGCTGACCAGGCTCGAAGGGGCGTCCTTGCGCACCTCTTTCTTCTTCATCTTGCTGCGCGTCTCTTCCAGCTTGCGCTCGGCCTCTTCCAACAGCAGGCGCTGCTCGGCGCTCTCCTTCTGCTCCAGCTGCTGCAGCTCGCGGGTCATGTCGGTCAGGCGGGCCAGCTCGTGCTCGGCCCGCTCCATGTCGCCGGCACGCAGAGCCTGCTCCGCGGCCTCCTCGACCTTCTTCTGCTCCAGCTGGGTGTCCACGGTGCGCGCTTTGGCCAGCTCGCGCACGCGGCGGGCCTGGGCCTCGCCCTCGCCGCCGGCCTGCTGCCCGCCCGTCACCACGCCCACGTTGGACAGCAGGGCCTGAGCCGAGGCGTTGGCCGGATCCAGCTGCAGACTCTGCTCCAGCAGCCCCTGGGCCTCGCTGAACTTGTTGGCATTGTAGGCCTGGTAGGCCTGGTTGAAGAGCTCCAGGGACCGGTCCTCTTGCAGGTCGAAGCCGGCGTCGTCCGCGGGGGGCGCGGCCGTGTCGGCCTTGCGCAGGCCTCGCCGGGGCCGATCGCGGCCGAACTGGATCGCGGGCTCCTCGAAGTCCTCCTCCTCCTCTTCGTAGTCGTCGTCCAGCTCGCTCTGGTCCAGGCTGGGGTCCTTGTGGGCGCGGCCGTAGGACAGGCCGCCCTCGCTGGAGGTCCAGCGCTCCACCTGCCGCGGCACGCCGCTCACGTCGCGCGCTTCCACCTGCGGAGGCAGGTAGACCTCCCAGCGGGCGTAGGCCACCGGCGCGTCCACGGCGGGGGTCAGCAGCTGCCGATCGCCGCGGCGCGTCCAGGAGCGCTCCTTGCCCAGCAGGTAGACGTCCACGGGAAAGCTGATCAGGCCCTGCAGGCTCTCCAGGGACTTCTCCAGCGGGATGGAGATGCCGCCCTGGCCGTCGGCCACGGGCTGGCGCACCTGGCCGGCCACGCGCACGCCCAGCACCTCGAAGCCCGCAGGCGGCACCAGGTGCAGGTACTGGCGCCGGTCGTTGCGCACGGTGTAGCGCGCCCGCAGCAGCACCCGGCCGTGGGCGGTGACCGCCATGGCGTAGCGCGCCTCGTCCACCAGGGTGGGGGGCGCCTCCACCGGGTCGTAGCGCAGCAGGCGGTAGTCCAGCTGCGGATCCCGCGAGGCCAGGCGGTAGCTGACGATGGGCGTGCCGGGCACCAGGCCCGTGGCCCAGTCGGGCAGGCCGCTGCTGGCGATGACCTCCAGGCCGCGGCCGGGCTGGGGCACCAGCATGGAGGTGTCGCCGCGGGCCATGGTGACGAAGCCCTGGTGATCGCCCACGCCTTCGGGCACGGGCAGGGGCGCGGCGCGGGCCTGATCGGCGCCCGGAGGCGGAGCGCGGAAGGCCACGTCCAGCGAGACGCTGCCCTCCAGGGGACGCGCCAGGCGCACGGTGACCATGTCCCCGGCCAGCTGGTGGTCCAGTACGCCCGGCCCCGTCACCTCCAGGCTGTCGGGCGAGCCGGGCAGGCGGAAGCTCAGGGACTCGGCGCTGCCGTGGGAGACCTGGAAGCGCAGCACGGCGCGGCCCTGCAGGCCGGACTCGTCCGCCAGCAACGCCGTTGCGCTCTCGAGGGCGATATGGCGCGGCTTGGGTGCTGGGGCGGCGGCCGGGCGCCAGCTGATGTCCAGGCGTTGGGCGGCTATGAGGGCGAAGCGCTCGGGCGCCAGGCGGACGGCGTCGGCCAGCTCCACGTCCCAGCCGGGATCGGCGATCTCCACCTGGGCCCGGGCAGCCTGGGGCAGGGGCAGCTGCAGGGCGTGGCCGGGGGTGGCCACACTGCCCTCTATGCGCAGCAGGTGCTGGCCGCTGAGCTCGGCGGTCAGGTGGCGCAGACCGTCGGTGCGTGCGGGCAGGGCCACGGGGGCGCCGTCGAGCGTGGCGTGACCCACGGCCAGGGCGCCGCCGGTGACGGGCAGATCGATCCAACCTGGTTCCAGGGCCTGCAGGGTGAGGTCCACGGCGACGCCGGTCTCGGCACCTGGGCGCAGCCGCACCGCCAGGGAGTCCAGCAGCAGGCGCTCGGGGGGCGCGGCGGGATCCTCTTCGGGAGCCTGCAGGGCCTCGAGGGGCACCACGGCGCTGGGATCGCCGGCCAGGGCCGGGGGAGCGAGGGCCAGCGCGGCGAGCCAGAGGGGGTGCAAAGGGGGCCTCGGGGGCGGGGACGGGGTGGCAACGGAGGGGTAGACAAGCAGCTTACAGTGGTGGTTCATATCAGGGGAGGTTTCTTGAGGCTGAGGGGGTGATCGGGATTCTCTCCTGCAGTTACGGGTGGAGTTCGAACCCCGTCTCCTGGAGCCCGCCCCATGTCCTCGCTGCGCCCCATGTTCCTCATCATCCCCGTCCTGTCCCTCAGCAGCTGCTCGGGCCTGGACGATGCCTGCGCCGACCGCTGCCAGCTCTGGGGCGAGTTCCTCGACACCTGCCTGCCCGATCTCGAGGAGTGGGGTCTCTCTGTGGATTGCCACCCCGATCCCGAGGCCTACGTGGCCTATATGGACGCGCACCCCGAAGACTACGAGGGCGCCAACGATGCAGGGCTGACCGAGGACTGCACCAGCGGCGAGCAGGCCTACGAGAGCTGCATGGGCGTGGTCCAAGCCGAGTGGGACGCCCTGGAGACCGACGAGGAGCGCGAGGCCTACGCGGCTGACTGCGAGCCTTCGGACGAGTGGGGGGCCTACGTGGAGGCAAAGGACTGCGAGGGATTTCTGGAGGACTTGTTTGGGGGGTAGAAGCGTCCGGCCACCCTCGGCATGATGATGCTGCGGCGCTGGGATCCCTGGGCGCGGGACGGGGGGAACTCAATGCCGGATGAAGAAAGAGCGCACCTCCGGCCTGCTATGATCCCGCCGCTCTACCGCTCCTGAAACGAGGCCCCCATGGATTTCTTCGTCAACGCCATGCACAAGGGCGGGGTCTTCATGTACCCCATCCTGCTGCTGGTGATCGTGACACCCCTCGCCACGCTCATCCTGGCGGTGGTGTCGGCGCTCCGTGTGCGCATTCCCGCCCTGCTCTGGCTCCTGGGGCCGCTCATCCTGGTCCTCATGGGCGTGGCGGGTCGCCTGCAGGGGCAGATGATGGCGGAGCAGGCGGTGCGTCTGGCCTCGGAGGAGTACCGCGCCACCATGTGCTTCAGCGGTCTCTCAGTGGCAGCGTTCACCGAGGTGACCGCTCTTCTGTGCGCCGGCTACCTGCTGCCCCTGGTCGCGCTGGCGGTGGCCATCGCCCACTGCATCTCCAGGGGGGCCGTGCGCCGACCGACCTCGATCTCGGGAATCCTGGGGCTGGGCATAGGGCTGGTCGCCACCCTGTCCTGCGGCGTGGTCATCGTCGCGACGGAGGTGGTGCGCGTGGTCCCGCCCGCCCTCTTCCTGGCGGTCCCCGTCGCGCTGCTGGCAGGCATGCTGGCTTCCGGCCTGGTGGGCCTCAGCGCCGAAGGCAAGCCCAAGGGCGCGGACACCTACGGCGTGCGCGCCCTGCTGGCCGTCATCAGCCTGCTGGCCCTGGCCTCGCTCTGCGCTGCGGGCATGCTCTGGGGCCAGATCACCATCTGGGAAGCCATGGCCAGGGCCTCGGCTGAGACCAGGGCGACGATCGCCGCCCATGGCATGAGCATCACGACGGGCAGCCTCCAGCTGGGGATCGTCGCCATGGTCGGCGCCGGGCTGGCCGCCTTCTGTGGACTGGCGCGTGGGGGCTGGCGCAGCGTGCGTCCGGTGAGCGCCATCCTGGCGGGGCTGCCCGTGCTCGGCATCGTGGCGCTGCTGGTCCTGTCCAAGGGACAGGCAGACGATCTCGCCGTCGCCTTCACGGACGGCCTCGACGGCGTGCTGCCCGACATGAGCGCCCCGTCCTTGGTCTGGATCCTGTTGGTCCTGTTGGTCCTCTTCCCGGCGGGTGCGGTGCTGTTCTTGATCCCGCCGGCGAAGCCCAAGGCGGACTGAGGCGCAGGGGCCGCAGCGCAAGAGAGCGTCGAAGAAGTGACGAAAGCGTCGAAGCGTTTCGACGCTTTTTCGACGCTTCGGCGCCACAACTCGCCGAAAATCGACTTTCCTCGGTGCCCACCACCTTGGCACGTCTCCTGCTTTGCACTTGGGCAGCCGGCGGACCCGGTCCAAGCAAGACGCGGAAACCAAGGAAAGGAACCAAACCCATGAACCCGAACACGCCCCAGCTCGTCACACCCAATACCCTGGCAAGGGTCTTCGAGAAGCTGCGCCGCCAGGACATCCACTACCGTCAGCTCTCCCCTGCCGCCTACCGCCGCTTCGACCCCCGCCGGCACCAGGCCGACCCCGCCATGATGCTGGTCTGCTCCGCAGAGGACTGGTCGCTGGTCTGGCGGTCCGGGGCGCTGTTCAGCACGCTGCCCATGCGTTTCGCCGGAGGTCAGAACGCCGCCTGTTGCAGGATCCAGACCGCCTTCGCCCAGCAGGGGATCACACCCCGCTTCTACCCGCGACGGCAGGAACTGGACCTGCAGCCTGGCCGCATGCACCGGAACTCCGACCTGGTGCGCCTCTGCCGCGGCTTCCGACAGCTGCGCGAGAAGGGCTGGTTCGCCGTTCCTTGTCTGGCTGCCACCCCCTCTCTCTGCTGGGCCAGAGCCCACCAGGCTTGCGGAACCGACGTGCGCGCAGCGCACTGGAGCTTCCAGGCCCACCGCGCTTCCTTCGACCATCTGGGCGACCTGTGCTATCCGCTCTCTCTGGCCTGGGTTGGCGACAAGTGGCAGGTCGCGGCGGTGTTGCGCTCCCAGGAGCTGTCCTTCGAGCCGCCCTCGCCCCGCTGCAACAGCTTCCAGGTGCTCCCCTCGGCCACGCAGGGCTCCGGCCGGGCCAAGCACCCCTCGCAGCAACCGGTCAAGTCCCTTGGCGAGGCCTTCCGTCCCATCCGCAGACCCAAGGACAGGGCCTCCCTGGTCAGGCCCGTGCCCCCTCGCGATCAGCTGGGATTCGAGCGCTGCTTCTTCGACGGGCACTGACGAGGCCCTCGGTGTCTATGGCCCCCGCTGCGGACCGGGCCGCGCGAGACGCTCCAGCGCCTTCCCCTCGATGCGCCACTGGGTCCAGTCGCTCATGGGCCTGGCCCCCACACGCCGGTAGAAGCCGTGGGCCAGCTCGTTCCAGTCCAGCACCGAGAAATCCAACCGCCCGCAGCCGCGCTCCCGCGCCAGGGCCGCTACCCGTCGCAGCAGGGCGCGCGCCACCCCCTGGCCCCGAAAGGCCGGCCGCACGTAGATCTCCTCGATCCAGATGCCCGGCCTACCCAGCCAGGTGGAGTAGTTGGGAAAGAACAGGGTGAAGCCCGCCACCTGACCGTCCAGCTCGGCCAGCAGGCACTCGAAGGGGGGGCGCTCGGCGGCCAGCTGGGCGGCGAAGGCCTGGGGCGTGGCCTCCACGGCCTCGGGGGCCCGCTCGTAGCTGGCCAGCTCGAAGACCAGCTGGTACACCGTGGCGGCATCGGCCGGGGTGGCGGGTCGCAGCTCCATGCATCCTCCGGGTGGAATCAGTTCCCCAGGCATTCCCAATTGGCGATCCAGGTCTCGGTGCGAGCGCTCAGCCGCTTCGAGCCGTTCCAGGGATCTTCGGTCTGGGGCTCTTCCACGTAGTCCCAGGTGATGGATGGCCCCGCCACGTTGATGCGCTCGGTGGTGCCATCGCCGCAGTCGACGTTGGTCGAATAGGAGCTGACGCTCGTTCCGAAGTGGTCCTTCCAGGCGGGGCAGGAGCCGATCAGCTGCTGTGACAGGACGTCGTTCTCGGCGCGGAAGACTGCCAGGCAAGGGGGCTCGTCGCAATCCACGCCCACAAGGTCCGCATCGGGACCGCATTCCTGCAGGGCCTTGCGCACCTGGGCCTCGAAGCCCTGTGGCCCCAGGGCGGGGGGCACGTTGTCATTCCAGCGGGCCGCCACGCCGTCGATCTGGTCCGCGATATCCCCCATATAGCGCTCACTGGCCTGCAGCTGGCTGCGCAGGCGGGCGTTCTCCTCCTCCAGCTCCGCCTCCCTGGGGCAGGCGCCCTGGCGCACCACCACCTTGGAAGGGGTGACGATGTCGGGCGCCTGGGGTGTCTCGGGGCGGTCGATACCGGGCCCCGGAGCCAGCTCGGGCGCGGTGAAGCGGCCCACCAGGATTCCCGCCACAAGGGCGGCGGCGCAGAGCGATCCTGCATGCAAGCTCTTCATAGGAGGTCCTCCTGTCGGGCGGGGTCCTTATCGTGCGCAGACCGGGGGCGGAAACCTGGCGGGGCATGCTAGGAGAGCGTCTTAATCCCCGGAGCCCCCCTTGATCTCGAGCCTGCGCACCACAAGAGTTCGCCTCTGGCCAGCATGCGCCTGCCTGCTGGCGGGCTGCGCCGCTGGGGTGCCGGATCACGATCCGCTGCTCCTCAAGCCCTACGACCAGGTGGCTTGGGCCACGACCCACAACGCCATGTCCGCCGGCGACGACGGCTGGTACGTGCCCAGCCAACAGCACGACGTGCCGACTCAGCTGCGCGCCGGCGTGCGCGGCCTGATGCTGGACGTGCACGAAGAAGACGGCGAGCCATGGCTCTGTCACGGCCTATGCTCCCTGGGGGCGCAGCCACTGGTCGAGGGCCTGGCCGAGATCGCCGTCTTCATGGCCGGGGAGCCCCAGGCCGTGGTGACCATCATCTTCGAGAGCTACATCTCGGCCGAGCTGATGGAGCAGGCCTTTTCGGCCAGCGGTCTCCTGGAGCAGGCCTGGGAGCAACAGCCCGGACAACCCTGGCCCGGGCTGCAAGAGATGATCGACCAGAGCCAGCGCTTGGTGGTGCTGAGCGACCAAGATGACGGCGACCAGCTTCCTTGGCTGCTGGACATCTGGTCTCTGGCCTGGGAGACCCACTGGCACGCCGAGACGCCCGAGGATCTGAGCTGCGAGCCCAACCGCGGCGATCCCTCCAACGCGCTCTTCCTGCTGAACCACTTCCTGACCGATCCCGTCTCCCTGCCGGAGCTGGCCGAAGAGGTGAACCACAACCCCTTCTTCGAAGAGCGCGTCCTGGCCTGCGAGCGGAGCTCGGGCAGCATGCCAAACTTCCTGGCGGTGGACTTCTACGACATCGGTGACGTGCTCGAGGTGGCCCAGAGCCTGAACGAGCGCTGAAGGCGAACCATGGTGAACGATCCCATCGCGGAGCTGCTGGCGGGAACCTGGCCCGATCCCGATGGAGGACCGCCCCTGGGGGTGCCCCTGGATCGAATCGAGATCGGCGAGTCGCTGCAGGGGCGGGAAGCCGCGCTGCTGGATGAGCTGCGCTTCGGGCCGCGGTTGCTGGTGGTCAGCGACCCCGACACCCACGGCGCCCTGGGCGCCCGGGTCGAGGCGGCCCTGGCGCGGCGCGGGCCCCTACGCTGCGCTCGCCTGCCGCGTCACCCCCACGCCGACCAGCAGCTGGTGGAGGGCCTGCGCCCGGCTTGCCGCGCCGCCAACGCCGTGGTGGCGGTCGGATCGGGCACGGTCAACGACCTCTGCAAGCGCGCCGCGTTCCTGGAATCCAGGCCCTACGCGGTCTTCGCCACGGCGCCATCCATGAACGGCTACACCTCGGTCAACGCGGCCATCACCATCGCGGGCCACAAGCGCACCCTGGGGGCAGCCGCCCCGCGCGGGGTCTTCTTCGACCTGCAGGTGCTGGCCGCGGCCCCGCGACGCATGATCGGGGCGGGCCTGGGTGACAGCTTGTGCCGGCCCTCGGCCCAGGCCGACTGGCTCCTGTCCCACCTGCTGCTGGGCACGCCCTACCGCCGCGCGCCCTTTGCCCTGCTGCGCGGGCACGAGGCGCCCCTGCTGCGCGACGCCGGCGCCCTGCTGCGCGGCGACCTGGCGGCCATGGAGCACCTGGTGCGCAACCTGGTGCTGTCAGGCTGCGGCATGACGCTCTGCGGCGGCTCCTTCCCCGCCAGCCAGGGCGAGCACCTGGTCAGCCACTACGCCGAGATGCTGCCGCCCCCCGACGCGCCCGAGACGCTGCACGGCGAGCAGATCGGCGTCTGCACCCTGGCCCTGGCCCGGCTGCAACGGCGCGTCTTGCAGGCGGATCCCCCGCGGCTGCTGGGCGCTGAGCCGGACCAGCCGGCTTTGCGGTCCATCTTCGGGAGGGAGCTGGGCGACAGCTGCTGGGAGCTGTTCAGGAAGAAGAGGCTGAACGCCGAGGCGCGCGTGACTCTGCAAGCCCGTCTGCAGCGCGACTGGGAGCAGCTGCGCGAGCGCCTGGATGCCGAAGCGGTCGACGTGACCCAGCTGGAAGATGCGTTGGAGCTGGCAGGCTGCCCCACGAAGCCCGAGCAGCTGGGCTGGAGCCGCAGCTACTTCGCGCAGGCCCTGCGCCATGCGCGGCTGATCCGCGATCGTTTCACCTTCCTCGACCTGGCGGCGCTGAGCGGGGCGCTGGAGCGGGAGGCGCGGGGGTACGAGGGCTAGGTGCGGGGCCCGCGCGGGCGGGGCGCCCCCTACCTGCAAACCGCCGTGTTCTGCTGGAACATGCAGGAGATCTCCTGCCCTGCGACCACCGGGGAGTACTTGGCGGATACGCTGCCCTTGAAGTGCAGCGTGCAGGACCCGCTGGGCAGGCTCCGCACGATGCCGACGCCATCGGTGACCAACACGCGCTGGCGGTAGCCGCTGGGGCAGGTCACCTCCACCGATGTGACCAGGGTGCCGTCCGCGATGGAGACCTGCAGGTCCTCGTAACCCTTGGGGCTGGACGAGGACTGGGGGGTGCTCGTCGTGGGCGCCGCGGCGTTGCCGCTGCTCGTCGCAGCTGTGGCGCTCCCGTCGGCCGCGGCCTTCTGTCGCGCCTGGGGCAGCCACTGGTCCAGCTCGTCCCACTGGGGATCGATGGCCTGCACGCGCTCCCAGGCGCCGAGCACCAGCGGCCAGTCCTGCTGCAGCCAGTGGGCCCAGCCCAGCTCCCACCAGCAGCCGGCATAGTCCGGCGCCTGCTCGACACAGCGCTGCAACAGGCTCTCGGCCTGGGCGGCGTCCTGGCGGGCCAGTGCCGCGCGCCCCTGCTCGTAGAGCTGGATCGTTTCGGAGGAGGGCGCGGTGGAGCCCTGCGCCAGATCTTCGACGGGCTCGGCTTCGGTCGTGTCCTCCTCCACCGGGGCGGCCACGGCCAGCGAGGGCTCCTCTTCTTCCTGCAAGACCGCTTCCTCGCCCGCGGGCGGCGAGCCCGCGGATGGATCCGACGCCAGCTCCTGTTCGCCATCGGCCAGCAACAGGTAGCCTCCCAGTCCCCCGAAGAGCGCCACCCCGCCGCCCACTGCCAGCAAGAGCAGCAGCGCAGCCGTCCCGAGCCAGCAGCCCAGCCGCGAGCGTTTCTTCGGCGGCGCGTCGGGCGCGGTTTCTTCGGCCGCAGCCTCCCCCGCCACTGGTCCCGTGATCTCCACGGGAACCGGGGCCGGCTCGTCCTCCACCTCGACGGGGGCCTCTTCGACGACTCCTTTCCGGACCAGCGCCCCTTCCTCCGACGCGGGCTGGGCAGCGTCGGCAGGAGCTTCCTCCACCTCGACCGAGACGTCCGCGGCGGCGGTTTCCTGGCTGGGCTGCGGCTTGGGGGGAGGAGGTGGCGGCGCAGGAGGCGTTCCCTCAGCAGCCGCTGGCGCCCGCTGGGACGGATCCGGTGGCGGGAAGAGCGACTCGTCGGTCACCGCCTCCGGCTCCTCCATGGCAGGAGGATCCGGGATCAATGTCGGCGAAACCAGGCTTTCCTGGCCGGGCTTGACTCCCATGCCGCCGGGCTGGGCTCCGCCGCCGGTCCCCGGGGGCCGCCAGCGCTTGACGGTTCGCGGCACGACGGGAGCGGCACGACCGGGAGAGGCCGCGTTGCGTCGCCGCATCTCGTCGCGGTCCATGACCTCGGTGGGCGCGTCCTCGTCATCCCCCAGCTCGCCGGCCTGCTGCATGCCCGCCTCGACCTGGCGCAGCAGGGCCGCGACCCGCGGATCGGCGCCTATGCCGATGGCCGCGGGGTTGGTGAGCCAGGCGCGAGCCTGGTCGAAATCCCGCGCACTCACCAATCCCAGTCGGTGGTAGCGCGCCAGTTTCTCCAGCTGCTGCTCACGTTTGTCAGCCATGGCAGCATCGTACCTCGCGCGGCGCCGCACTCCAATTCGGCCTCCACCAAGGACTTGCTCCGAGGCCCGGCCGAGCCGGCTTTCCGGGCTCATGCGCCTCTGGTAGCCTGGCTCTCTCAGGATCCCCGGGAGGAGCGCTATGGAATCCACGCACAGGGACTAACTGAAGACGGACGCTGACGAGTGCCTGCTGCGTCGCCTTGGCCGCAGGTTGAAAAACCTGTTCTGAGCCGGCGCCTCAGGCAAGCTGCCCCCATACCAGCAGGTGACGGTCGCTGATCACCTCCAGCTGCAGCTCGGGCAGGACGGCGTCCAGCTGCGCGCGCACCTCCCGGGGCTCGAAGGCCGCCCGCAGCGACAGGAAGAAATCGCGCTTCAGGATCTCGGGCTCGTCCCCCGAGTAGGTCTCCACGATCCGCCGGGCCGCCTCTTCGTCCTGCGGTCGGAACAGGTCCGCCACCAGCACCCGGGCGCCAGGCTTGCCCAGGCGACGGATCTCGCGCCACAGGACCAGCGGCTCGTGCAGGTGGTGCAGCAGGCTGTTGCTCAGCACCAGGTCGTAGGCGGCGTCGGGCAGGGGCGCCGCGGGCACGCAGCCCTGCACCAGGCGCACGCGTTCCTGCAGACCGGCCTGCGCCCGCGCCAGCTTTCCGAATTCCAACATGGCGGCGGAGCCGTCCAGGGCGTCCAGCTGCCAGCCCGGGAAGCGACGGGCCAGGCGCAGGGCGATGTCCGCCGGCCCGCAGCCCAGGTCCGCCACGCGCGCCATGGGCGGCAGCTGGGGAAAGCGCGCCAGCAGGTGCTGCACGTAGGCGGCATTGGGCTCCTCGAAGTCGGCCTGGCCGTAGGCGATGGCCTGGATTTCGTCCTCCATCAGCTCGGGCTCGGGGATGCGGTCCATGGTTTCCTCCCTGCGGCGGCCGAAACAGACTATCGTCCGACAGCTTCCCACGAGGTGCGCTTGCAGCCCCTGCTCGACCTGCCCCATGCCCGCGCCCGGACGTTGCTCTCCAGCGGCGCCCCGGTCTACCTGTCGATCAATCCCGTGGAGTACCACGGCCCCCACCTCTCGCTGCACAACGACGGCCTGGTGAGCCTGGGCTTCATCCAGGAGCTGCACCAGGCCCTGCAGCGCACCCAGCCCGACTGGCCGCTGCTCTTCGGGGGATCGCTGGACACCGGGCTGGACCCGGTGCCTGGCCCCGGCAGCCGGCCTCTGCCCTGGGCCGTGGGCCATCGAGCCTGCTGGCAGGCCTGCCAGGCCTTGCTGCAGCTGGGCGCCCAGCGCGTGGTGCTGATGACCTTCCACGGCAGCCCGCTGCACAACGCCATGCTGAACAGCTGCGCCCAGCGTCTGAAGAAGCGGGGCGTGGCCTGCATGCTGCCCGGCAACCTGCTCTTCGCCAACCTGCTGTCGCCGCCGCTGGACGAGCTGGCCCCGACCTTCGCGCACATCGAAGACGAGGGCGAGCGTCAGGCCATGCTGCAGGGGCTGAACCGCGACTTCCACGCCGGCTTCCTGGAGACCTCCATCTCGCTGCACTACGTGCCCCAGACCGTGGGGGACTACCAGCAGCTGCCCCCCTGTCCCCCCACCGCGCCGGCGCCCGGTTTTTTGGCGCTCTCGCGCCTGGCGCGTAGGCTGGGCCGCCAACAGCTGGCCCGCGAGCTGCGCTTCGTGGCCCAGGCCGCGCCCTGGTATCGCCTGCGCCCTTTCCCCGGCTACACCGGGCGCCCCCACCGCGCCGCGGCTCGGGCCGGAGCTGCCGCCATGCGCGTGCTGGTGCGGCAGGTGGCGGACTGCGCCCTGCAGGTCTTCGATGGGCGGGGCGCCTGCCCGGGGCCAGTGCTGTCCTGGGTGCCGAAGCTGACGCTCTACGGGAGGGTAGGGCCGAAGAAGGGATGACGAAACACGACCAGTGAACCACGACGAAAAGGAGCGAAGCCATGTCCGACATCGAGATCAAGCGCCAACCCAGCCGCGAAGAGCTGCAGAAGCTGGGCGTGCCCAGCTGGCCCATCTGGACCAAGGAGGTCTCCGAGTTTCCGTGGACCTACGGCGACTCCGAGACCTGCTTCTTCCTGGAGGGCGACGTCGAGGTGATCCCGGCCGGGGGTCAGCCGGTGCGGGTGGGCAAGGGCGATCTGGTCACCTTCCCGGCCGGCATGTCCTGCACCTGGAAGGTGCTGGGAGCCGTGCGCAAGCACTACCGCTTCGGCTGATCGCCCCCCCCCAATAGCGAACGCGCCAAGCGCAGCCCCAGGTTGTCTGCTCGGTAGATGGGCTGCGCCCAGCTGCGGTTCGCCACGCGAGCGAAGCGCGCCAGGTGCCTGAACGAGCCACCACGGAAGACGCGCATCAGCCCCGAGGAGGGACCGCTGGGATCGGCTTGGGATAGAGAGGCGTAGTCCTGCCGCCAGTCCCAGACCCACTCCCAGACATTGCCGCTCATGTCGTGCAAGCCCCAGGCGTTGGGAGCCTTCTGGGCCACGGGCCGTAGCCGCTCTTCCCTGTCGAGGCCTGTCCAGGCGACCTCGTCCAGCCGGTCGGAGCCCGCATAGCGCTGCTGCCGGCCCGCGCGGGCGGCGTACTCCCACTCCGCCTCCGTAGGCAGGCGGTAGCCATCGGCACCACGCTTCCAGCTGACCTGGCCCCCGTAGCCGCAGCGACCCCGCAGGCGGTAGGCGGGCTGCAGTCCTTCGCGCTCGGACAGGGCGTTGGCGAAGTGCAGCGCGTCGCACCAGCTCAGGCCCGCCACGGGCAGCTCCGGGCCCCGAGAGGAGGCGGGATTGCGCCCCATCACGGCCTGCCACTGGGCCTGCGTGACCTCGGTCTCGGCCATCCACAGCGCCGAGACGCTGACCTCGTGCTGCGGCCCCTCGCTGGGGAAGCGCCCCGGCTCCTGCTCCGGGCTGCCCATCAGGAAACGACCCCCTGGCAGGCCGCGAAAGCGCATGGCGGCGGCCGTATCCAGCGCGTTGCGGACGGGAAGATCGCCCCCTGGCGCCCCCGTGTCCCCCGGGGCCAGCCCCGTGTCGCCGCTGTCAAAGGGCCCAGCCTCGGCCACCGCCCCTCCGCCCTGGGCCACGGGGATGCCGTGAGCCAGCATAGCCCTGTTCGAACCGGCGCCCTGCGCGCCGGCCCGATCCCAGCGCGGGGAACGGGAGGAGACCGTGGTCAAGGGCTGGGCGCCTTGGAGCGCCCGTTCAGCCGCCCCTCCCCGATCTGGTTCTGCGGAGGCCGAGGTCTCGGCCTGCCGAGCGCTCGTGGCGACAGGTCCCTCGACAGTCCCGGCACGGACGCTCGTCCGCTCCGCAGTCGGCTGCCGGACCGCATGGGAGGGCGCGCCCGCCCCGGATCCGGACCAATGCGCCAGCCGATCCCCCACGTCATGCACTGTGATCTGCTGCCGCGGCAAGACCAACATCCAGAACAGCAGCGGCAGGGGCACTGGCAAGGCGATCAGGGCCGCCATCAGCAGCTCGAAGCTCTGCTCGAAGCGCTCCCACCACACGCGACCTGCCAGCGGGTCCTGCGATGGGGGCATTGGGGGGCTCCTGCGAACATCGAACAGCGCAGATCCAGTGTCTATCATCGGGCCAGCTGTTGCCACCGCCGTCACGCGCCGTCGAGGAGTCGGACGCGGGCACCGAACGAAAGAAAGCGGCGCCCGACGCTTCCGCCAACACGACGACGGACATGAACGGGTGCCCGAAATCGGCCAGAAGTGGAGTATGCTGGAGTGGCAACCTGCCTATGTGAGGATCCCATGCGTTCTGGCATCAGCGCCTTCATGCTCATCTGTTCTTGCCTGCCCACCGCTCAGCAGAGTGAGCGGATCCACCAGGCCGAGGCAAGCGACGACCAGGTCTCCGACACCCTCTTCACCCATTTCGATGCCAAGACCTACGATCTCGGTGAAAAGAGCCCGGGCACGGTGCTGTTCGGCCTGCACTACGACCAGGAGCGCGAGCGCGGCGGCGCCATCTACGAGGTGGATGCGCAGGGCCAAGTGGTCTGGTCCTACGCGCTGACCACGGAGCAGAACCCGGAAGGCTCCGTACTGATGGACGTCAGCCACACGCCCCAGGACACCATCCTCTTCACCGTTCTGCACCACGGCGTCTTCGAGGTGGACCGGCAGGGCAACGAGCTCTGGTCCTATCCGGACAGCTACGCCTCCCACGACGCCGACAAGCTGGAAGACGGCAACGTGCTGGTGGTCCACGGCAACGCACCCGCTGGTCCGCCCCTGGTCGTCGAGCTGAATCCCGCGGGCGAGGTGGTCTGGAAATGGGATGGCTTGGAGACCTTCGGCAGCGAGCCCTACCTCGGGCACGTGGATGAGCTGGGCGGCTGGGCGCACCCCAACGCGGTCCATCGCAGCGACGACGGCCACACGCACCTGTCCATCCGCAACTTCAACACCATCCTGGAGCTGGATCCCGCTGGCCAGGTGGTGAGTTCCCTCAGCTTCGCCGCAGAGGCCGCCGAGGGCGTGGCCTTGGCCAGTGAAGGCACCGTCTACGGCTCCCGGCCCCACGATCCCGAGCTGTCGCCGGACGGGCGCAGCTACCTGGTGAGCCTGCGCAACCCGCGCCGCGTGCTGGAGATCGATCGCGAGAGCCGACGGGCCTTCCGGGAGTGGCGCTCCTGGACGGGCTACCAGGGCCAGCTCTGCATCCGCGATGCCAATCGCATCGCCGGAGGGCACATCATGATCGCGGTCTCAGACGCCATCTACGAGCTCGATGAGAGGGGCGAGCTGGTCTGGGAGCTGCGCGCACCGGAGGGCCCGCTGCGGGGCGACGACCTCGACAAGCGCCTCTACAAGGTCATCCATATCGACGAGAATCGCCAGGCCTGGGGGTCCTGAGCGGCTTCGGCAGGGCGGCTATCCCTCTTCGCACAGCAGGCGATCGAGGCGCTCCAGGAGCGCGCGCGGGTCCTCGCCGCGCCCCGGGTCCATGGGCTCGTAGGCGTCCACCACCACGGTCAGGCGCTGGCGGAAGCTGGTGGCGGTGAAGGCCGGCAGCGAGGCGCCCCGCAGGAAGGGACCCACCACGCAGGCCTGCTGCAGGCGCTCGCCCCAGGGCGCCAGGTAGGGGTCCAGGTTGCCGATGTTGGTGATCAGCAGTCCGCGGCTGGAGAGCGCGCGGATCCAACGCGTAGCCACCCGCCCCAGCGAGCGCTGCAGCGCGAAGGGCCAGGGCCAGGCCCAGGCTCCGGCAGCCAGCAGCGTGGGCAGGCCGGCGAAGCGCGCCTTGAGCCTGCGGGTGCGGCGTGCCACGGCGCGCGCCGTGCTCGCCAGGCCCGCCACCTCGCGCCTGGGCAGCAGCAGCATGTCGAAGCCGCTCAGGTTGGCGACGCGTGGCTGCTCGTCGCGCAGGTAGCGACGCAGGTCCACGGTGAAGAAGGCGCCCACCAGGCCGCGGACTGACAGGGAGCGGGCCAGCTCGGCCATGGCCGCCACCAGGGCGTCGTTGACGGTGCAATCCAGGGCGCGGCAGCGCTGGCGCAGCGGGCTCTCGGGTCCGATGGACAGACGGCGGAGGTAGAGGCCGGGGGTGGGCTCCGTAGCGGGCTCACGCCAGCGTTCGGCCGTCCGTCCCACCAGGGGCAGAGCCAGGGGGCGGGCCATCTCGCGCAGCACGTCCAGGCTGAGCGCCGGCAGGTCTCGCAGGCGCAAGGCCCGCAGCACCTGGGGCAGGCCCCGATCCGTACAGAACGGCGGATCCTCTCCCCCAGCCCCCTCCAGCTGCCGCCCCAGCTCCTGGGCGATGCTGATGGCGCCCGCGCCGTCGGCCACCTGGTGCAGCACGAGCAGCACCAGGCGCGCGGCGTCCCCCGCCACCAGCTGCACCACCTGCCAGGGCCAGCCCGTGGTGGGATCCAGCTGGCGGGTCAGCAGCTCGCGCGTGGCTCGCTCCAGGCCCTGGAGGGCGGGCCGCTGCTCCACCGCCTCTGCCGCGGCCTCAGGGGCCGGGATCCAGCGATCGCGCCAGAAGCCCAGCTCGTAGCGGCAGCCCAGCACCGGGATGCGAGCGGCCGAGGCGCTCACGGCCCGCCGTAGCTCGGCGAGCTCGTAGGGCCGCTGCAGGTCCAGCAGGACGAAGAGCTGCAGCCGCCCGAAGCCGATGGCAGGCCCCGCACCGCCCATGCCCAGGTCGGTCATCACCGCCGGGATGGGCGCGGGGCCTGTCACCACCAGCACTCCTCGGGCAGCGGCTCTTGCTTCTCGACGCTGGCGGCGAATTCGGCACCTATTTCGGGCGCTGCGGCGAAGCCCTTGGCCACGCTGCCCGAGAAGGCGACGCCGCCGTAGCCGGCGTCGTTCATGTGGCCGCGGACGATCAGCTGGGCATCGTCGGCGACTTTGATCGGATCTCCGGAGCGCTCGAAGGGCTGCTCGGTGGCGTGGCTGTGGTTCAGGATGCGCCGGTAGACCAGGCTGCCGTCTTCGGCGAGCAGCTCCCACCAGTCGGCGTAGCGCGAGCAGTCCACGTCGGGGGAGCGGATGGTCACCGAGAAGCTGGTCGTACCGTCCGCGCTGGACCAGCTGACAGCCTCCACGTCGGCGAAGCCCGCGGCCGGAGCCGGATCGCCGCTGGCGTCGTCGGTTGCCGACTGGCTGCTCTTGACCGGGCTGTGTTGGCAGCCCAGCAGGGCCAGCAGGACGATGGAGAGGGGCGAGCGGCGCATGGCGACCTCCAGGCCCCAGTCTATCAGCGGGGCCGCACGCCCATCCAGACCGTGTGGCGATAGCCCTTTTTACCGTGGGAGCGGACGGTGTGGGCGCGGACCTGAAAGCCCGCCTGCTTGAAGCGCTTGGTGAACGCGGGGTCGGGGGAGGAGGCCCAGACGCCCAGCACGCCCCCCGGGGTGAGGGCCGCGGAGGCGGCGCCCAGGCCGGACCAGCCGTAGAGCCACTCATTGCTGGGATGGGAGAGAGCCTCGGGCCCGTTGTCCACGTCCAGCAGGATGGCATCCCAGGGCTGGGGAGGGTCGCGCATCAGCTCGCGGACGTCGCCTGCGTGGATCGAGGCCCGCGAGTCGGCCAGGGGCTCGCCGGCCACCTCGCCCAGGATGCCCCGATTCCATTCGACCACCTTGGGCATCAGCTCGGCTACCACCACTCGGCCCTGCGGGCCCAAGCGCCGTAGCGCCGCCGCCAGGGTGAAGCCCAGGCCCAGGCCGCCGATCAAGATCCGGGCGTTGGGATTGGCGAGCCGATCGCAGGCCAGGTCCGCCAGAGCCTCTTCCGAGCCGTGCTCCCGGCTGTTCATCAGCTGTTCGCCATCCAGGTAGATGGCCAGCTCATGCCCGCGACGCATCAGGATCAGGTTTCTCACACCATCGTATGTGGGCGCGCTGTCCAGGACTTCCCAGTGATTCATGACTCATCCCTCTTCAGCTCCGCTCCGCAGGTCTTGCAGAACTTCCAGGCGGCATCGTTCAGGTGCTGCTGGGGGGTGGGGCAGCGCAGCTGGTGCCGGGGGTTGAGGCGTATACGACAGCTGGGGCAGCGCGGCAAGTTGGCCACCGGCTTGCGGCACAGGGGGCAGGAGGCCACACCCTCGATGCGCAGGCCCTCCTCGCGCAGCGCGGCCTCGCTGCGCAGGGTGTAGCGGCCGGCCAGGATGTCCTTGTACTGCTGCGACTCGGACCAATCGAGGATCTCGCGGGCGCGGCGGATGGGCTCGGGGTGGGTCAGGCCGGCGTGCTGCAGGCGTTCCATCCAGCGGTCCATGGTGCAGGCGTTCTCTTCGAAGTCCTTGTACTGCTCCAGCACGGCGTCCAGGTCGAACTCGTGGCGGTAGCGTGTAGTGGCGCCGGCCAGCATGGCCGAGACATGGGCCACGGTCTGGGGCTTTCCGGTGACCAGCAGCGCCGCGCGGTCGCAGGAGAGCTCGGCCGCCCGGCTCCAGCGCAGCAGGGCCAGCTGCAGCGGGATCGAGATGAGCTTGGCCGCCGATCCCAGCAGCGCGCCCAGGGCCTGGGTGCCAAAGACCCCCAACAGGTGGGCCAGGCTCTTGTAGAGCATGTGGTCGCAGGCGATGTGGCCGATTTCGTGGCCCACCACAGCTTGCACCTCGTCTTCTTCCAGCAAGTCCACCAGGCCCGAGTACAGCGTGACCGTGTACTCCTGCATGCCGAAGGCGAAGGCGTTGACCTTGTAGCCCGTGGACAGGTAGGCGGTGGGTTGCTCGATGTCCAGGGCCTGGCAGGCGCGCTCTACCATGCGGTGCAGGCTGGGGTATTGCTTTGGCCCCAGGCGCACCTGGTGGTGCATCTGGAAGGCGTGCATGCGGCGCTCCAGCAGCCCGCCGCTGAACTTCTTGAGCACAGCGGACAGGCCGGGGACGTTGCGCAGGGCCTCGAGGGCCGCCTTGTCCTCCGGGTGGACGAAGGCGTCCGGGTGGATGCCGGGGAAGCTGCTGGTCACGGCCTCAGTCCTCCACGGGGACGGCCTGGGTGCCGGCGATCATGTCGCCGATGCGGCGGTTTTCGGGCGTGGCGATCATGATCGTCACGTCCAGCAGCATCACCAGGCCCACCAGGAACATGTTGAAGAAGCTCCAGAAGGGGAGGGCGGCCAGCAGGATCAGGGCCACGTAGTAGGAGTTGCGCAGGACGCACTGCTTGTCGGTGGCCAGCTGCCCGGTCTTGGCGTCCACCACCCGGAAGCGCCCCAGGCGCTTGCCGGGGCTGTAGCGCCCCCCTTTCAGGTCGCGCACGCCCCAGTAGACGGCCAGGATGGGCAGCACCAGGTGCGAGGCGAAGGCGGTCAGAGCGCCGGAGGCGGCGATGGCGATGATGCCTATCATGAGCAGGATGTACTCCAGCGACGACGTGGCCAGGCGCCGGCCCACGGGCGCGGCGGGCAGCCGCTCGCCGATGCGCTCAGGCAGCTCGGGTTCCTCGGCGGCGTTGGGGCAACCTGCCGCGTGTCCGTCTTTTTCTCCGCACTGCTCGCAGAACATGTCAACCTCCGGTCGGCCCGCGGGCGAGCGGGCTGCTGGGCGAGAATGACGCAGTATAGCAAGGCTGGGGCCGGAGGGGACTCTGGCCGAGGTCCACTCGCCAGCCGACCTGACGACTCCCAGCTGCCAGGTTTTTTCTTGATGCCAGGAGATGTCGCCCAAGATGATGGCCTCGACAGCGTCCTGCTCAGCGGCCCCGCCCGTGTTTCGTCAAGACTCGATCCCAGGCGCACGATGCCGGATATCCATGAGGTGCAATCACTCGCTCGCGCCCAGCTCCAGGCGCGCGAAGAGGAAGAGCGGCCTTGGCTTTCCATCCTCCAGCTGGTCTTCGTCATGGGCGCTGGCGTCCATCACGCGCACCAGCTCGGCCAGGCTAAGCTCGGCGCTGGGCTGCAGCGTGATGTCGAACAGATCCGGGTACTCGTCCTTGACGCGCCGCAGCAGCGCCTGCAGCGCGGCGGTGTTGCTGGCGCGACGCTGGTCGCCCAGGACCAGCGCGAGCTCTGCGGATCCGCTCAGGGCGTATTCGCCGGGCCGCAGCTGCAGCGTGAGCTGCAGCGCCGGTGGGTGCTCTACGATGATGCAGGGCGAGACGAGGTGCCGCTCCTCCGGAGCGGTATAGCGGTCCGGTCGCTCGCCAGGCGCGGGCCAGCGTTGACCGGCGCTGGGGTGGCGAGCCCCGCTCAGCTCGATCCCGGCGCAACGCAGCTGGCCGTCGGGGCCCTGCGCCACGATGCAGAGCTGGTTGGCGCCCGCGCCGCTCACCGCCTGCAGCACGGGCTCCAGTTGCCCCACGCGCAGCGTGCCTTCCGCCTCCAGATTGACGCGCTCGGCGCGCAGGCCCGAGGCCAGGATGCGGTCCTGGGTGCGGTCGCGGATGGGCGTCAGCAGCAGATCCAGCTCTTCGAAGGCCGGCCAGAGCATGCCGTCCCGCAGCTGCGAGGCGTCGGCCAGCGCGGCCACGACGCGCCCCTCCATTCGCACGTGCTGCGCTGCGATCGTCAGCGTGACGGCCGGTGTCACGTGGCTCCACGAGCGCGTGCTGGGCAGCTGCAGGCCCAGCTCGGCCAGAGCGCCCACACGCAGGTCGGCTTGGGTCAGCACGCGTCTGGCCACGGCGGCCATGGGCTTCTCGGCGTAGGCGCTCAGCGCGCAGAGCGCGCCCAGCAGCGCGGCGTTGCCCAGGGCAGCGACCACGGGGCGCTTGTCTGCCCGCCAGCGGGGCGGGGCGGGCGCGCCCGCCAGCAGCAGCAAGCCGGCGGCCAGCAGCAGGCCGGCGTTCTCCCAGGTCGGTCCTGCGTTGAGCTGCGCGGCCAGGGCGCGACGCGCCTCGGGCGGCGCCGTGAGCGCGGCTTGCAGCGCGCCAGCCCGCAGCAACCAGTGCTGCCCGAGCCAACACGCGCTGCAGGCCAGCGCGCCCAGCAAGGCCACGGTGGCGCGTTCGCCGCGGCTTTTTTGAGGAGACCTCACCCCGGCCAAGGCCAGGCCCAGGCTTGCCGCCAGGAAGACGCCCGCCGCGCCCGGCCCGCTCGCGGTCCGGAGCGCCGCGCCTCCCAGCAGACCCAGGCCCAGCGGCCCCAGGCTGCGGGCCAGCGATGGCGCTGCGCTGGGCCGCTGCCACAGGCTTGCCAGGGCTGCGCCCCAGCTGGATGCGAGCAGCAGGGCGCAGAGCAACAGCCAGCTGATGGCAGTGCGGGCCGCGACGAAGCCACCCATGGCCGCCGCGTAGCGCGCCTTGCTGTCGGAGCTGGTGGTGGCCACGGTTCCCAGGGTCTCCCAGGCGCCGGTGACGGCGCCGCTTGCGCTCAGCACCCAGAGCGCTGCCGGGATCAGCAGCCAGAGGATCGAGGGAGCCAAGCCGCGGCGCGCGCCGCGCCAGGTCAGGTAGACCAGCAGCCCCAGGCCGACGATGAAAACCGAGAGAGCGCCGATCAGCAGCGGCTCGCCCTCGGTGATGGGCGCGCGTAGGGCCTGGGGCAGCCAGCTGGCCGGCATCAGCGCGCAGCCACCCAGGATGCCGGCGTTCCTGGCAGGCCCGTGGGCAGGCTCGACATGAGGTTCCGAGGGGTAGGGGCGCCAGGCAGTGTAGCAGGGGATCGTCAGCTGGCGTGCGCTACCAGAAAGGCCACCATGAGCGTCGCCTTGCAGGCTGCGGTTCCGGCTCGAAGATCACGCTCCTTTCAGGCTCGGCGGTCACCGTCACAGGGCTCGACGTGCTGAGGATGGTGGCCGCCGGCTCGCCCCCCACCGCCAGCTGGCCATCTTCGAGGTTGACGGACAGCGCCTGTAAGCTGGGCTCGTGGCCCAGGGGCCAGAAGCCCTCCCTAGCCTCCCCCAGCTCGGCGATGGGCAAGGCCTGGACCTCATTCAGCCCCTGCACGATCTTGATCCAGGCGGGCAGCGCGCCGCTGGATCCGGAGAGGCGGATGCTGCCCGAGCGCATGGGCCGGTTGTCGTCGTAGCCCACGTACACGGCCACGAGCTGGCCGGCGCCAGCGCGCAGCGCGCCGCCTTCGATGCCCGGCGTGTAGCCGATAAAGGCCGAGTTCTTGAATTCATTGGTGGTACCCGTCTTGCCGCCCAGGGGCAGGTGGGCGCCTGCGCACGGCACGGCCTTGATCGCCCGGCGCCCCGTGCCATGCCGCACCACGTTGCGCAGAATATCGGCCGTCATGTCGGCCAGCTCAGGGCGCGCGCCCTCGCCGGGCTTGGGCTCGGCCTGGTAGATCACGCGTCCCTGGGGATCGCGGATCTCGGCGATCAGCAGCGCGCTGGCGGGCGGTGCGGCCACCGGCTGTCCGCCCGCTCGGCCGGGAAAGGACCATATCTCCCCCATGGCCAGGCCCTCGTAGAGCCGGGCGGCCTCTTCCAAGGTGATCTCGCTGGCCCCCAGGGGCAGGGAGAGCACGGGCTCCAGCTCCGTGCGCACGCCATAGCGCTCGGCCAGGTCCATCACGTGACGCATGGCCAGCAAGACTCGGAAGTCCTGGTTCCAGTGGAGCACGTCGGGCCCGTACAGGTCGGCGTCCTCGTCCACGTCGTGCACCAGGCTGCGGCGCTTCAGGCTGCGCTGCAGGTCCAGCAGGCCGCCCAGAGGAAAGCGCCCCTTGACCTGCACCGCTGTGGGATCAAAGGAAGCGCGCGGCAGCTGGCGCTCTTTGCGCAAGGGCTCGATCACCAGGGACCAGAGGGAACGCCGCTCTTGTTCCCGCTCCTCCTCAGGCTCCTCTTCAGGTTCCTCCTGGGCCGTGGTCAGCTGCGCCAAGGCCTCGACCAACGGAACGAAGCCCTCGGGCGAGGCGCCACAGGCCACGTCCAGCACCGGCTCGACGAGTTCCCCAGCCTCTTCAACCTCTTCAACCTCTTCAGCCTCTGCCGCTTGCACGCGGGCCGTGAGGAGCTCCAGCTTCTCGGAGTCCAGCTCCTGCCCGCGCCGCAGGGCACGCTGCAGCTGCTGCGCCTGCGCGGCGCAAGGCTCGATCAGGGGCTCCACCGCCAGCCAGCTGGCCCCCAGGGCCTCGCGCTCCACGCCCTTGGCGCGCCTCAGGCGCTGGGCGAATCCCCAGCCGTAGTAGAGCGAACGCAGGGCCCGGGCCTGATCCGGTTCACCGCGCTCCTCCAGTCGCGCGATCACCTCATGGCGCGTCTTCAGGTAGAGGCTCTCGGCGACGCGCGCCGGGGTGGACATGACCCCCGCCTCCTGCATGCGCGTCTTGTAGTCGTCGGCGGTCTCTTCTGGCCGCTGAGCCAGGTCCAGCTCCTGGGCCAGCGCGTGCAGCTCGCGACGCTCCAGGCGATCCGTGAGGTGGTAGAGCAGCCAGATGGAGGCGATATTCTCGGATTTGACCCCCGCCCAGGCCATGGAGACCGTGGGCGCGGGCGTGTGATCGGGGCGCGGCACGTAGAAGGTGCCCGAGAAGGGAAAGACCTGGCGCCGGTTGTCCAGCAGGTCTTCCGGGCGCCAGCCCAGGGTCATGGCCGCGTGGTAGATCAAGGGCTTGAAGGTGGAGCCCATCTGGCGCGGGGCTGTGGCGCGGTTGAAGAAGCGGTTGTCGTTGCCGCCCACCATAGCGCGCAGTTGGCCATCCTCCAGCACCACGGCCGCGCCCTGCAGCTCGGGGCGCAGCTCCAGATCGCAGCGCGCCGCTCCCTCGGCCGGCACCTGGCGCACTGACACCAGCACCACAGCGTCGTCGGGGATGGCGGCCACGAATGCGTCCACGGCCGCCGTGGAGATCTTGCTGCGGCTGCTCTTGGTCTGGCCGCGATGCGCGGCCACCGCGGCCCGCACCATGGCGTCGCGGTCCAGCACGCAGGCATGCCCGCCCAGGTCCGCCTCCAGGTGCTTGCCATCGATGTGGGCGCTGACGCGCGCGCGGCGCAGCTCGTGCTGGATGGGCGGGCGGAAGGGATCGGCGCGCGGCGCGCTCTCTCCCTCGAGCACGAAGGCGCTGGCGTCGAGCCCCTCCATCATCACGCCCACCTCGGTCAGGTGGTGCCAGAGGCCGTAGGCGGACTCGCGCTGGATCTGTTCGTCCAGGGTGGTGACCACCGTGATGCCGGCCGTCTCGGGATCGTCCAATCCGGCCTGCGCCAGGACGCTCTTGTAGGGCTCGGTCTGCAGGCGGCTAGCCACTTCGTCCAGCAGCACCGAGGTGTCGAAGCGGAAGACGCCCTTGTGGAAGGGCAGCTCGAAGCCGTCTTGCAGCAGCCTGGCCGCCTCGGCGCGCACCGCCTGCACCTCGGCGCGCCGGATGCTGCGCTCGTCGTCAGGGGGCGGCACCAGGTGGTCCAGGGGCTCGTCCACGATGCGCTGCAGCACGTAGCGTGTGCGCGCATCCGCCCGCGCGCGGGCTTTCTTCTGACGCTCGGTGTCGCCGATGAAGGGATCGTAGTTGGCCGGCCCCTTGACGGCGCCGGCGATGAAGGCCGCCTCCAGCAGCGTCAGCTCGCTGGCGCTCTTCGAGAAGAAGTAGCGTGCGGCGATGCCCAGGCCGCGGCCGTTGCCCGTGACGTGGAACTGGTTGGCGTAGAAGGTGAGGATCTCGTGCTTGGAGTACATCTTCTCCAGGTGCAGGGCCTGGTCCAGCTCCTCCCACTTGGCCCCCAGGGAACGATCGGGTCGCTCGAAGAGGTTCTTGGCGGCCTGCTGGGTGAGGGTGGAGCCGCCCGCCACCAGCCGCCCGGCTTTGACGTTGTCGCGCGCCGCCCGCGCCACGTGGCGCGCGTCCACCCCGCGGTGGCTCCAGAAGCGGCCGTCCTCGGCCGCCACGATGGCCACCACGAAGGGCACGGGTAGCTGCGTCCAGCCCACGGTCTGGCGGTGCTCATCCTCGAAGAAGACGCCGATACGCGTGCGGCCATCGCGGTAGGTGACCACCGACTCGGTGCGGATCAGCTCGTCGATTTCGTCGCGCCCCAGCTCGAAAGGGCCAGAGCCGCAGCCCAGGCCGTCGCAGCCTCCCACCAGGGCCAGCCAGAGGCCAGCGGAGAGGGAGGGTGGCAGGTGGAGTCGTCTTGGCGCCATGGACGGTCTTCTCCCGGAACGCGATCGTCTCGGCAGAATACGCCGCAGCGGCCCAGTTGATTCCATACTACGTTGTAGCGGTCCACCTCGGGCCGCGGCGCCCCGTACCAGCAGCTGGCTCTCGATGACAGGTCGCGAAACACCCCGCCCCGAGTTCCTGCTCCTCGCTGGCCTGGCTGCGCTCTTGGGGTGCAAACGGGGGGACGAACCCACCCAGATTGCGGGTTCGACGACCTGCACCATGCCCGCGGGCTACGACGCCCCCGAGCTGGCGCTGGTGAGCGTCCAGGCGGAAGATGCCGACGCTTTCTTCTCCGATGGGGCCATGCCGCTCTTCGACCTGTGGGTCACCGACGAGGACTGGGCTCAGCTGTGTCAGAACGCCTCGGACTATGCGGACCACTTGTGGCGGATCACCGAGGAGCTCGAGACCGAGCAGCCGGTGCACCCCTACGTGCCCGCCCTCTTGAGCTTTCAGGGTAGGACCTACGATCCGGTCGGGGTACGCTTCCGCGGTCGGTCGACCATCTACGCCATGTTCTACGACCTCAGCGATCCGTACTTCCGGGGCCCTTTCGAGCCCCTGCCCAACGCCTTGCAGCACTGCCTGGACCGGCAGCTCCCGCGCAAGCCGAGCCTCAAGATCTCCATGGACGAGTTCGGGCTCGATGCGGCGCTCGCCGATCAGCAGACCCTCAACCTCATTGCCCGCGAGGGCTCCGACTCGACCTACCTCCAGGAGGTCCTGGCGCACCGCCTGGCGGACCGGTTCGGACTGGTCGCCCCGAGGGCCGGTCACGCGCGGGTTTGCCTGGATGGGTCGTACGAAGGGTTGTTCAGCCTGGTCGAAGAGGTCGACACCAGCCGCTTCCTCCGGCAGCACTTCCCCGGTGCGGACTCCGGGGGCTACTGGAAGGTGGAGACGGACGGGCACCAGACCTGGTCGCACGACTGGGACAAGAGCGACGACTGGACCCTGGACTACATCCCGAAGGCCGGAACCTCCGAGGCGGATCCCGGCCGGCTGCGCGACCTGCTGACCGTCGGTAGCTACGTCGAGGAAGGAGAGGACGACTCGGTGATCGAGGCCGCGCTCGAGGGTCTGGCGGACGAGGAGCAGTGGCTGCGCGAGATCGCCCTGGACATGGTGATCC
The DNA here is from genome assembly GCA_964454135.1 of uncultured Enterobacterales bacterium. GTDB lineage: Bacteria > Myxococcota_A > UBA796 > UBA796 > JAFGLY01 > CAYVQL01. Next base: position 43,065 of record CAYVQL010000050.1, read on the forward strand.
CGGACTACGACGGTATGTTCGGAAACCACAAGAACCACTTGCTCTACGATCACCCCGAGCGGGGCTTCGTGGTGGTGCCCTTTGACAAGGACCTCGCCTTCGTGGACCTGGACGAGTACCTGGGCGGCCTCTGCGAGGGCGACATCATGGGCGACCACCCCTGCTGGTCCGACGTGAGAGAAGGGCCGGCGGTGGCCCGCTGGCTGCTGGACGCCCGCAGCGAGGAGTACCGAGACGCGGTCCAGGAGTTCGTGGACGAGGTGATGGTGCCTGGAGAGGTGGAGGCCTGGCTGCTGGAGCGAGCCGAGGCGATGCGCCCGTGGATCGAGGCGGACCGGTACTATCGGGAGGACTCGCCAGCCTGCGCCGCCGACCCCGGCATCTGCGCCTACTACACCCTGGATGCCTGGGACTACAGCGTGAACCCCTACCTTGTCGGAGAGGTCTACGATCGGGTCGACGAGGTCCAGCGCCAGCTGGGTGGCGGCGCGGCCTGCGGGGAGCCCTGCGACGGGAGCTGGGGGTCGTAGGTTCCGCTCCATCCAACCCGACCGACCTGTACGCGGCAATAACGGCGTCGGCGCCGCACGACGCCGCAGAGCGCGGCGAGCCAGGCCAGCCAGAAGCCATGGACGGCTGGAAGTGACGAGCAGCCAGCGGCTTCCTCGGCCTGCGCGGCGCCGTGCAAGCTGCCCGCGGGATGGGCTGTCAGCTCGTCGAAGGCCCACAGGGCGTTGCCATCCTCGTCCGTGGCGGTCAGGTAGAGGCCGCAGCTGGCCTGCTGTGGCCCCGGATCGGGGCAGGTGGAGCGGACCTCCGACGAGCCCGTCAGGGGCGCGACGCTCAGCCCCTCGTCCGCGGCCCACTCGTAGCTGATGGCCTGGCCCTCGGGATCGGCGACCAGCACCGAGATGGCGAGCTGTTCGCCGGGCTCGCAGCCGGTGCGCTCCAACCGCATCGTCCCCACCAGGTAGGTCGCAGGGTCCAGCGCCTGGCAGTCGTCGTCGGGCACGCCGTCGCAGTCGTCGTCGCCGCCGTCGCAGATCTCCTGCATGTCGGCCCCAGGTCGGGGTCGTCGTCGTCGCAGTCGCCCTGGATCTCGGTGTAGCCGTCACCGTCGTCGTCCACGTTGTCGGTGCCCTCGCCCACGGCCCCGTCGCAGTCGTCGTCTTCCAGGTCCGCCTGCTCGCTGGCGCCGGGATGGGTCTGGGCGTCGTCGTCGTCGCGGTCGCCTTGGACCTCGGCGTAGCCATCGCCGTCGTCGTCGGCGTTTTCGGTGCCCTCGTCGGCTGTGCCGTCGCAGTCGTTGTCCGCCCCGTCCGGCGCCTCGGCGGCCGCCGGGTAGACGGATGGGTCCGTGTCGTCGCAGTCGAAGTTGCCGTGTTCGTCGGCGTCTTCGCTGTCTCCCCAGCCGTCTCCGTCGTCGTCGCTGTCGGGGTATCCGGCGCTGGAGATCACGGTGATGCTGGCTGTGGCGCGCGCCCCGGCGGCGTCCTCCACCTGCAAGCTGAGGGTGTCCGTGCCTTGCTGCAGGAAGGCCTCCGTGTCCAGCTCCAACACCATATGGCCCGAGGCGTCTTCCGGGGTGCAGTCGGCGATCCGCGCGCCGGCGGCGTGGATCTCGCTGCGGACCTGGCAGAGGAGCGTGTCTGCGCTCTGGTCCACGTCCGAGACCTGCAGCTCGATCTCCAGGGGACCGGCGTGATCCGCCTGCTCCGTGGCTGGGCTGATCAGGGCGAGCTGAGGGGGCGTGTTGAGGGAGGCCAGGCCCTGGTTGGCCCACAGAGGTATGGCGATCGTGCCCGCCTGCGGATCGTCCGAGGCGATGACCAGCTGGCAGCTCAGGCCGGCCAGGTCCTGTGCCGCCAGCGTCACCTCCACGCTGGCCACATCGTCCGGCTGCAGGAGCAGGTCGCCGCTGTCCAGCGAGTTCCGGAGCCTGGACATCCTTGTCGCGTCGCCCCATCCCGATCCCGTCCGCCGCGATCCGCTGGCCGCGCGCCCCGCCCATTGGCCGCCTTGGCTCGCTCGTGCGGGACTGGCACGGAACTTGCGGTGTCTCGGCGCATGCCGTTCCTCCTCGCCCTGCTGTCGTTGCTGCTGTCCCCACCCGCCACTGCTGACACCTGCGGTCAGCCAACAGCCTGCGTGACGGACCTGCAGGCCGCAGTGGGCACCGCGCGCGACGTGGCGTACAGCCCCGGCGGCCAGAGCGATCTGGCCTACGACGCCTTCCAGGCCCAGGGCCTGCGCCCCGAGGTGCTGGAGCTGGCGCTGACGGCTTATCAGAAGGCCTGGCAGCAGGGCGACACGCGCAAACAGGTCATCACGGTCATCGACTACTCCCTGCCCTCGAACCAGAAGCGGCTGTGGGTGATCGACCTGTCCTCCAACCAGCTGCTCTTCCACGAGCATGTCGCCCACGGCAGCGGCTCGGGCATGACCACGCCCACGCGCTTCTCCAACCGCAACAACAGCCACAAGTCCAACCTGGGGCTGCTCAAGACGGCCGAGACCTACTACGGCAAGCACGGCTACTCGCTGAAGCTCGACGGCCTGGAGCACGGCTGGAACGACAAGGCGCGCAGCCGCTACATCGTGATGCACTCCGCCGACTACATGACGGACAGCTACATCGAGGCCAACGGCCGCGCAGGGCGCTCCTGGGGCTGCCCGGCCCTGGACCCGGACATCTCGCGGGCCGTGATCGACGCCATCAAGGGCGGCAGCCTGGTCTTCGGCTACTACCCGGACCAGAAGTGGCTGTCGGGGTCGAGCTACTTGAACTGAGGTGGGGGCGAAAGCTCCGTCCGCCTCCCCTTGTGCTACCATGAGCCTTGGATGCGCGTCGCTCGGGAGATCTGATGGCCGGTGGTTGGGCGATCTTGGGAGGACGCCCGTTCTGCCCGCTGCTGGCCCTGCTGGCGCTGTCCGCCTGTGGCGAGTTCAACCTGGGCGACACGGCTCCCGAGCGGCTCGATCTGGATCGCGACGGGGCGGACAGCGACGAGGACTGCGACGATCTCGACGCCAGCGTGAATCCCTACGCCGTCGAGGTCTGCGACGGGATCGACAACGACTGCGACGGGGAGACGGACGACGAGGATCCCGAGGTGGAGGATCCGCCCTGGTGGTATCCGGACTCGGACCTGGACGGGTGGGGCGTCTCCAGCGCCGAGCCCGCGCTGCAGGCCTGCACGCAGCCCACGGGCTGGGTGTCCGACGAGCAGCTGGAGGACTGCGACGACGAGGATCCGGAGGTGAACCCCGGCGCCTCCGAGTCCTGCAACGAGCTGGACGACGACTGCGACGGCGAGATCGACGAGGACGACGCCGTCGATGCGGTCACCTGGTATATGGACGGGGACGGGGACGGCTACGGCGACGATGGGGCCAATGTCACCGCCTGCCTGGCTCCCGACAGGCACGCGGAGAAGAGCGGCGATTGCGACGATGGCGACGCGGCCGTCAA
>CAYVQL010000051.1:0-46048 GCA_964454135.1 uncultured Enterobacterales bacterium
GCAGACAGAAAAGGCGTGCGCTCCTTTTTTGGGGGGGAAGACAGATTCTCCCCCCCCTATCCGAGGCGGACACCGCCTCTCCCCCCCATCTTCGCCGCTTGATGAGCGGCGCAGGGCTGCTCTTGCAGCCCTGAATCAGCGCAGCGGAAGCTCCTCTATCTGTCGGCAGGGTCGGCATCTTATTCCGGTGCCAAAGGAAGGCACGCTGGTTCCGCGCTCCAGGATACCGCCAATCAGTACCCGATCTCCAGGCTCAAGCCGTCGAACCAGGCCGTCCCGCTGACGGTGCAGGACAGCAACACCTTGACGTAATCCGCCTGCGGGGGCGCTACGGCCTTGACCACGAACTCGCGCCAGTCCATGTCGCCGGTGATCAGCGCAGCGTCCGCGGGCTGGCCCACCACATTGCCTTCGATGTCAAGAAAGACCAGGGCCATGCGGAACTGGCGCTCCTGGTCGCGTTCTTTGCGCAGGTAGTGCGCCTTTGCGTGGCCGCGCAGCACCAGGGGCGTGCCCGGTGCCACCGACACGCGCTGGGCCACCTGGGGCCAGTTGCGCGTCTGGGCGTCGCTGTGGAAGCGCAGGCTGCGCAGCCCGTCCAGGGTCTCGTCGCGGTCCAGGGTGACGTCGGCCGCGGGGATCTCGCTGCCGCGGTTCACGCAGGGCTCCAGCGCCCAGTGGCTGCCCAGGGTGTCCTCCTGCTCGAAGGATGAATCCTCCAGGGGCAGCCTGGTGCCGGGGCCGCTGGTGATCTCGGCGGGGCGCGCTCCGAAGTGGGCCGTCAGCTTCTTGCGGGCCTTCTCTTCTTCCACCGGGGTGGGACCGCCTGCGAATTCCAGCTCGATGGACCCTTTCTTGGTGACCAGCTCGAAGCGCATATTGCGACCCGTGATGGTGCCGACACGCACGTGCTGCAGCTTCTTGGGCTTCTTGATGCCGGCCGCGGTGGCCATCTCCACCAGCAGCTCGTACTCGCGCTTGCTGAAGCCCTCCATGCGCCGAACGACCGTGTTGCCCGCGCGCAGATCCGAGAGCTCGGTGGCCGGCAGCGAGCCCAGGTAGCCCAGCACGGCGCGGGATTCTTCGTCCACGACCTGCACCACCAGGATGGGATCGGGCCCAGCCAGGGCAAAGAGCTCGGCGCGGTTCAGCTCCAGCGTCTCCAGCAGCTTCACCAGCCGGTCGGCGGGACTGGCGTCGTTCATGCGCGCCACGGCGTCAGCCCGCATGCGTTCCTCCGCGGTGGGCACAGGCGCGTTGGCCACGCCATGGGCCAACTGGGGCAGGCCGAGGGCCAGGAGCGAGAGCAGCAGACATGGATAGCGCACGGCAGACCTCCGCAGCGAATCATAGCCCAAACCCCGCCCCTGTCAGCCCTCGTCCCCGTTCTCCTCGCCAGCGCCCGCCGCAAAGGCGCCTTCGTCGCCTCCCTCGTAGCGCACCAGGCGCCGGAAGTAGGCGTCGATCTCTCGCCGGCATCGCACCAGGGTCTGGCTGTGGAAGATGGCCTGGCGCAGGGGAGCGCCATGGGGCAGGCCGCGGGTGTAGTAGCCGCAGAATTTCTTGATGCGCCCCAGGGCGCGGCGCTCGGTGGCGCTCTGCTCCACGATGAGCTGCACGTACTCCATCAGCAGCTGACGGCGCGCCTCGGCGCCGGGCTCCGCTGGCGTCTCCCCCCTCAACCAGCAAGCGAGCTGGCTGGGCAGCCAAGGGTTGCGTACGGCGCCCCGGCCCACCATCAGGCCGTGGCAGCCGGTCTCGTCCAGCATGCGCCGGGCGGAGGGGATGTCGTTGACATCGCCGTTGCCGATCACCGGTATGGAGACCGCACGCCGCACCGCCGCGATGGGAGCGGGATCCATGGCCCCCTTGAAGGCCTCTTCACGGGTGCGCCAGTGCACGGTGAGCGCATCCGCACCCTCTCCTTCGCAGATGTCCGCGATCTGGGGCGCGACGAGCTCGCCGCGCTTGAAGCCGGCGCGCATCTTGACGGTCAGGGGCACGCGGATGGCTGCCCGTACGGCCGCGACGATCTGGCGCACCAGGTCGGGCTCGCGCAGCAGCGCCGCTCCCCCCGAGTGCGCGCAGACCTTGCGCGACGGGCAGCCCATGTTGATGTCCACCACGTCGGCGCCCAGGGCCACGGCCCGGCGGGCGGCTTCGGCCATGGAAGCCGGACGGCGGCCGTAGATCTGGATGGCAGCCGGGTGTTCATCCTCGTCCAGGGCGGCCATCTCCAGCATGCGCGGGATGTCGCGGATCAGCCCCTCGCTGGCCACGAACTCGGTGCAGGTCAGGCCCACGCCCCCCAGCCGGCGCAGCATGCGCCGGAAGGACAGGTCCGTCAGGCCCTCCATGGGGGCCAGCAGCAGGGCGGGCTCGACGCGCAGGCCGGCGATGGTCAGGCTGCGGGGACGCATGACGGTCCGTGTGTGCTGGGACGCCGGGCCGGATATCGCAGCGCGCGGAATGGGTCGAGTCGCCTGTTGACGGGTTAGCCGCAGACATGCTCTCGGACTCGCAGCGCCGCGTGAAGATCCTGCTGCTGCTGGCCGCGCTGGCGGCCCTGGGGGGCTACTACTCCTGGCAGGCGTCCACGAAGCCCGTGGGCTACTCCCTGTGCATGCAGGATCCGCAGGCCTACGATGGTTGGGAGATCCGCATGTCGGCCTGGCGAGTCGTGGCGCTGGAAGAGGACGTCTACCGTGTGACCAAGTACGACCGCACCGCCCCGGTGCTCGGTTCCACGCAAGGCCTGAAGGTCGGCGACACCGTCAGCGTGCTGGGGCGCTTCGACGCCGGCAGGCTGGCTGTGGCCGAAGACGGCCGCGAGCTGCACGCGCTGCGGCCCCTCAAATCGGCCCTCGGCGTGCTGGGCGCCCTGTTCTTCGCCATCTACGCGCTGCGCGCCTTCCGGCTGCGCCAGGGTCGCCTGGTGCTCCGTGCCTGATCTGCTGACCCATTGCTGCAGCGCCTTCTTGTTCAAGGCCGCGACCAGGAGGGACGCCGTGCCCTTCTTCGTGGCCGGCGCCGTGCTGCCCGACCTGCTGTCACGGCTGCCCCCCGCCCTGCTCAGTGCGGCGGACGGGCGGTTGGTCCCCGTGCCCACAGCCTTGATCCACTTCTGGACGCCCCTGCACCTGCCTTGCGGCATCGCGCTCTGGTGCCTGCTGCTGTGCTTCATGGTCCCCGAGTCCCTGCGGCGGCGGGCGCTGCTCAACCTGCTGGGGGGAGGCGCGCTGCACGTGCTGCTGGACCTGTTCCAGTGGCACGCCACGCCCACCTACCTGCTGGCCTACCCCTTCTCGAGCCAAGCCTTCGAGCTGGGCCTGGTGGGCACCGAGGCCAGCGTGCGCTTCGCCCCCCTGCTGGCGCTGGTCACGTGGCTGGTCTGGCGCTGGTTCGGTCCTCGAGACGAACAGGGACCCGGGGAGCCGACCCGCGGCGAGGCGGAGGCGCCGGCGGACTGAAGCCGACCGGCGCCTCCGAGGTTTCCGCTACTCAGAAAGGCATGTCCTCCCCTTGCTGCAGCTGGCCGTGCTGGCCGTGCTGGCCGTGCTGGCCGTGCTGGCCATAGGAGGCCTGCGCCGGGTCGTGAATGACGGCGGCGGGCTGGGGAACGGTGGCTTGCTCGGGCAGCGCGGCCGGGAGCGCCACGCTGGATCGCGCCTGCTGGGCGCTCTCCCCGGCCATGGTCACGCTGGCAGGCCGCGGGGCCTGGGGCCGCTGCTGGACCACCGTCAGCCGCCTGCCGACCACCTCCACCGACTTGCGGCGCTGGCCCTGGGTGTCCTCCCAGCTGCGGCAGCTCAGGCGACCCTCCACCACGCAGAGGCTGCCCTTGCTGGCCCGGCGGTTGGCGCTCTCGGCGCGCAGGTCCCACAGGACCACGTCGTGCCAGTCCGTGTCCTCGACCCACTCGTTTCCTTGCCTCCAGCTGCGGTTGGTGGCCAGCCGCAGCCTGCAGATGGTCTTGCCGTTGGCGGTCTGGCGCAGCTCGGGATCAGCTCCCAGGTGCCCCATCAGTACGACGCTGTTGATTCCCTGCATGTTCACTCCTTTGTTTTGCAGGTCCATCCACCCCCTGTACAAGAGCCGTGCCAACGTTTGACAGCCGAAAAGGCAGTTTCCAAGGTTCGTGATGTGTCGAAAGCGTCGAAAGCGTCGAAAAGCTCCGTCACCTCGGCTGTGGTCGGCAGCGCACCGCGTTATCAAGGCGCGGCGCGGGCCCCAGGGCTCGTGCACGGCCTCCAACCCCTGGACCAGCTCTGCCGGCCGGGAGGCATTCCTCACTGACGAGGGGAGGCCACAAGGAGAAACCGATGACCAACAAAAGGGTACCGGACCTTCTCAAAATGAAGGCCGAAAACCGCAAAATCGTCATGGTCACCGCCTACGACTACAGCATGGCCCGCCTGGTGGATGCAGCCGGCGTGGACATGGTGCTGGTAGGTGACAGCGTGGGCATGGTGGTGCAGGGCAGGCAGGACACCCTTTCCGTCACCCTGGACGACATGATCTACCACGGCCGCTGCGTGTCGCGCGGCCTGCAGCAGGCCCACCTGACGGTGGACATGCCCTTCATGAGCTACCAGGTCTCCCCTTCCCAGGCCCTGAGCAGCGCGGGCCGCCTGGTGCAAGAGGGCCGGGCCCACTCCGTCAAGCTCGAGGGCGGGCAACGCACGGCACCGGCCATCCACGTCATCGTCGAGGCGGGCATCCCCGTCGTGGGTCACGTGGGGCTCACTCCCCAATCTGTCCACGCCCTGGGCGGCTTCCGCGTGCAGGGGCGCAGCGCGGCCGCGGCGCAGCGCCTGCTGGACGACGCCCTTGCCGTGCAGGAGGCGGGCGCCTTCTGCATCGTTCTGGAGATGGTCCCCGAAGACGTGGCCGCGCAAGTCACCGCCTCCCTGGACATCCCCACCATCGGCATCGGCGCCGGGCGGACCTGCGATGGCCAGGTGCTGGTCTGCAACGACCTGCTAGGCCTGGACTCCAGCTTCAAGCCGCGCTTCGTCAAGCGCTATGCCGAGCTGGAGTCCACCGTGGTCGAGGCCATGCGCAGCTACGCCGAAGAGGTACGCGGCGGTTCCTTCCCCGCCGCCGAGAACAGCTTCCGGCGCCGGCGCGGACCCGCGCGCGTGGCGCGCATCTACTGATACGAGCCCCGGAGAAACCAGTGCGGGTTTTCACGGACGCGCAGGCCATGACCGCCTGGGCCGTAGCGCAGCGCTCGGCAGGTCGGAGCATCGGCCTCGTGCCGACCATGGGCTACCTGCATCGCGGCCATGGTTCCCTGATGGACATCGCGCGGCAGCGCTGTTCCGACACGATCGTCTCGATCTACGTCAACCCGCTGCAGTTCGGTCCCAACGAGGATCTCGACCGCTATCCGCGCGACCGCGATGGCGACCTCGAGCTCTGCCGCCAGCACGGCGTCGGTGCGGTCTTTCTTCCCAGGACCCTGTACGAGGACGGCTTCGCGACCCAGGTGACCGTGGCCGGCCTCAGCGAGGGTCTCTGCGGCGCAGCGCGCCCGACCCACTTCGCGGGCGTCACCACCGTAGTGGCACGCCTGTTCGGCATCACGCGACCCCACCTGGCCGTCTTCGGCGAGAAGGACTACCAGCAGCTGGCGGTCATCCGGTGCATGACGAGAGACCTGGCCATGGGGATCGAGATCGTCGGCGGCGCCTTGATCAGGGACGACGACGGCTTGGCCATGTCGAGCCGGAACCGCTACCTCTCCGCCGATGACAGGAAGAGAGCGCTCAGCCTTCACCGGAGCCTGCTGGCCATGCAACGCAGCCCCGCGACAGAGATCGCCACGCTGCTGCAGGTGGGGCTGGGGGTGCTGGATGCGGATCGCCTGGACTACCTCGAGGTGGTCGATGCCGACACGCTGGAGCCCCTTTCGCAGCTTGATCGCCCAGCCCGCGCCCTGGTGGCCGCGCAGGTAGGCAGCACTCGCCTGATCGACAACCTGGCGCTGGGGCCTCGCTGACCATGGACCAGGGCACCTACGCATTCCTGGGCCTGGTGGCCTTGCTGGCCATCAACCGGCTGGTGCTCGCGCTGCTGGGCAGCGGCGCGCCGCGGGGACTCTTCTGGGCGGTCCAGCTGTTGAACCTGGCGGCCTCCATATTCCTGATCCTGTTCGGGCTGCCGGGCATGCCGCCCGGGCTGCGCATGATCGACTACTTCATCGCTCTGCTCTTCGTCTGGCACATCGTGGAGAACAATATGCGGCGAACGAGGTATCTGCGGGCGGCCCAGCAACCAGTGGACGAGGCGCTGGAGGCGAAGCGCGACCAGATACGGCGGGGACTGAAGCCGAATCCGCCCGACGAGGAGCCGCCGGTCTGAGCGCTCCACCCTTGACGTCGCAAGCAGGCCCTGTCACGATCCGCACAACACCGCAGCCAGCGCGCCCTCTCCGGAGGCCTTCCAGTCCTCATGAACCACTACCGCATCCGCAAAGACGGCATGGAGTTTCCCGTCGCGGGCCTGGAGGCATTGGTGCGCCTGGTGCAAGAGGGCACGCTGGGGCCCGACGAGCGGGTCTTCGATCCGGAGTCGGACCAGTGGCGTCGTGCATCGGAGCTCGGCGCGCTACGGCCCATCTTCGCTGCTCGCTCCGAGGGGGCCAGCTCACGCAGGGATTCCCACCGCGGCAAGGGCGGCCGGGCGCGCCCCGGGCGCGCGGGCAATCCCGATGAGCTGCGCCGGCAGGCCCCTGTCGTCTTCCATCGTCCCACTGATCTGACCGACCCCGACGACCCCTCGGATGAAATACCCCGCGCGCAGAGCGCCCCCACCACCGTGATTCAGGGAGGCAACCTGCGGGACCGGTCCGACGACGCAGAAGAGGACACCCCCGAAGAAGACACAGCCGACACGGACGACGGGGCCCGCGGACCTCCGGCGAGCGCAGCGGATCGAGCCAGCGCAGCGGAGGATCCGCACAGTCAGCCCCAGGCCGACGCCCCAGGCGACGACGAACCCTCCGGAGCCCAGGTGATCGCCTTCCCCACCCGCGAGCGCAACGACGACGGGCGCGCCAGGGCGAGCCAGCTGGCACCGGACATCTCGCCCGAAGAGCTGCAAGCCGCGCTGGTGGACCCCACGCCTTTCTTGCGTGCGGACAGCAAGCCGCCCCGCAGCACGACCCGCCTGGGTTCCCAGGTGCGACCGCTGCTGCTGCTGGGCACGGCCGCCATCGGCATCGCCTTCGCCCTGCTGGTGGTCAAGCACATCGAGAGCACCTCGAAGACCGTGCTCGACCCCATGAGCCGCCTCCCCGAAGCGGAGCAGCCCGAGCCGGTGCAGGCGCCCGTTCCGACGGCCGAGGTCGAGGCGGACGACGGCGTCTTCTATGAAGAGATGGAGCGTGAGCTCCGCAACCGGATGATGTCCGGCACGGTGACCATCACCCGGGACGACGACCTCGAGACGGCCTTGATGATCGAGCTCTCGCGGCTGGACATCCACGCGCGCCACGTGCACGCCCCCATCCTGCGCTGGGGGGGACGGCGTGGCGATGTGCCCCTGGATGTGGAGATCAAGATCTGGTATCCGGGCGTCGAGGGCGAGCTGGACCAGGAGCTGGCCTCTGTCGGTCTGGTGGTGGGCAAGTACGCCCAACACTACAGCCTGGACGTGCGCGCATTCGAGGTCTTCATCGAGGGCGATGACGGCGCGCAGCGCAAGCACAACATCGATATCGAAGCGGCGCGCCAGTTCTACCTGCGTCGCAGCACGCTGGTGAAGTTCCTGGCGGGGGATGAGGCGCCCTAGCCGGATCCCCCAGCCGCCGCCACCAGCTGCGGGTAGAGCTCCCCCCCCAGAGCTTCGGGATGCCACTGCACGCCCACGCAGAAGCGATGCCCCGGCAGCTCGATGGCCTCTGCCACGCCGTCGGGCGCCAGCCCCGTGATGCGCAATGCCCCAGGATCGCGCACGGCCTGTCGGTGGGTGGAGTTGACCTGGATGCGCGCTCGGCCGTAGGCGCTCCTCACGGCGCCTCCCTCCAGCTCGACCTCGTGCCAGGTCTGACTAGGCGGTGTCGGCTGCTGGTGCTCGCTGGCGCCGGGCAGCTCATGCTCCAGGTCTTGGTACAGATCGCCCCCGGTGAGCGCCGCCAGCAGCTGCATGCCGTTGCAGACGCCCAGCAGCGGAATGTCCCGCTGCAGGCAGTGCCGGACCAGCGCCGCCTCCAGCTCGGTGCGCCCCTCGTCCACGCTGGGAAAAGGAACGCGCTGCTGAGCGCCGTACCAGTGGGGAGCGATGTCGATGGGCCCGCCGCTGATCACCACGCCCTGCACGCGGTCCGCAGCCCAGCCAGCCAGCGCTTCGTGCAGGCCATCCACAGGGGCCAGGGGCAGGGGCAGCCCGCCCGCCGCGGTGATGGCCCGCAGGTAGTCGCTAAGCAGGTAGGTCTCGGGCCGCGGTGGCCGCTGGAGGCGCGCACTGGTCCCGGCGGGCCCCAGGACGCGCCGCGTGGTCGTGACCGCGATGACGGGTCGCAAGACCAGGGCCCCGCTACATGCCGGCCTTGGTGGCCTGCTTCAGGGCCTCGATGGAACGCACCACGGCTTCGATCGAGGGTGTGCCCCGGTTGGACAGGCGCACCTTGCGGCGGGGATTGACCAGGTAGAGGGTGGGGATCATCACCGATTTCAGGGGCAGCTGGACAGCGGCGCGGAAGCGCCGCGAGACCGAGGCTCCGCGGTCGGTGAGCAGGGGGTAGGAGAGCTGCCGGCTCTGCGCCAGGGCTTGCAGCACGTCTTCTTCAGCCGGGAACACCGCGTAGATACGCGCCTTGAGCTCGCGCAGGCGCGGGGCGTTGCGTTCCAGGTCGTCGAGCGCCGCTTGCACATGGGGGCACTCGGGCACAGCGGGCAGGAACTGCATCACCGACCAGAACATGCCCTGGCGATGCCACTCCCGGTCGTGGGCCTGCAGGTGCCACTCGGGCACGATCTCGCCCTCGGGCAGCAGGGGTGGGTAGACGGCCTCTTTGACGGCGCGCTTGACGGGCTCTGGGAGCTTGGACAGGCTGGACCTGAAACCCATGGGCACCTCCGATTCGTGGACCGCGAAGATATTTCGAGTCCGGGCTGGCGGCCACTACAGCAGGCGCTGACGCAGGGGGGCCTCGCGGGGCAGCCAGCGCGCCAGCTCGGTGCCCAGCAGCAGGGGCTTCTGGCGCAACGCGCGCAGGTCGCGACTGCCGGTCAGCAGCATGCCCGTGCGCAGCTCGGCCTGCACGCGCCGGATGCGGGCCTCTACCCCTTGCCGGCCGCCTTCGTCCCAGGCCTGCAGCAGCGGACGGGCCATGCCCACGGCGCGCGCGCCCAGGGCCAACGCGCGCAGCGCGTCCAGCCCGTTCCGCAAGCCGCCGGTGGCGATGGCTCCCAGGCCCAGGCCGTCCAGTTGGACCAGGGAGGCGGCCGTGGGGATGCCCCACTCCCAGAAGCAACGGCCCACCTCGGCGGAGACGCCCTGGGCGCGCAGGGCCTCTACGCCGGTCCAGCTCGTGCCGCCGGCGCCCGAGACGTCCACGTGGCGCACACCCACCTGGCGCACGCGCTCCGCCACCGTTCGGGAGAGACCGCAGCCGGTCTCCTTGGCTACTACGGGGAAGGGCAGCTCTTCCACCAGCCGCTGCAAGGTGGCCAGGCAATCTCGAAAATCGCGATCCCCATTGCCCTGGATGACCTCCATGGCCGGGTTCAGGTGCACGCAGAGGGCATCGGCACCCGCAGCGCGAACCATGTCCTCCAGTGCCGCCGCCGGGCTCTCCCGGGCCTGCACTACCCCGATATTTCCCAGGATCAAGGTGTCGGGCGCCAGGTCGCGTACGTCGAAGCCCAGCGTGGACCCGCTGGTCAGCTGCCGGCGCTGGGAGCCGAAGGCGAAGGCGATGCCCGTGGCCTGGGCCGCAGCGGCCAGGTCACGGTTGATGCGCGCGGCGCGCTCGGTGCCGCCGGTCATGGCGGCGATGACGAGGGGCGCTGCCAGGCGCACGTCCAGCAGATCCTGACAGAGGTCGATCTCATCGAGACAGAGCTCGGGCAGAGCGTCGTGGACCAGCTCCACCTGCTCCAGCAAGGTGCTGCGCTGGAAACCGACGGCTGCGTTCATGCAGAGATCCAGGTGCTCGTCTTTGCGGCCACGGATGGTATCGGTCACGATTTGGCTCCGGGATCTTGGGGCGCGGATGCAGTCCGCAGTATCCTGGCGGGGCCAGCGGACCGAATGGGAATGGTCGCCAGGCCTCGGACACGGCAGCTCCTCAGGAAAGCGCTGCGCGCCGAATCACGGGGAAAGAACGCCACCGCGCAATCGCCTCCCCCGGCTCCGGAGGGCTTGGCGGCTCCGCCCTGCGCCTCGGCCAGGGCCGCGATGGCGCACAAGGCCGGCGTCTCGTAGTCGATGCCCGCGGAGCGGGCCATGGTGCGCAGCAGCTTCCAGGCTTCCCGAACGGCCCGCAGGGGCTCTGTGGGGAAAGCGTCGGTCAAGGCGCCCATGTCGGACAGGAAAGCGCCCCTGGCGCCGGACCATGCTCGGTAGGCGGCCACACGCGGCGCCGTGGACGCGGCAGTTCCCGCCCAGACCACCACCGGAACGGGGACGCTCTGCTCGAGGCGCCGGACCTCGCCGACCTGGAAACGTATCGAGCCCCCGCTCAGGCTGGCGGCCACGTCCACGCCGCTGCCCCCGCCCTGGACCTGGCGGTGAACCTCGTAGGCCTCCGGGCCTTCGCCTCCACCCGCCAGGACCGCCGCTACGGTGGCGGCCGCCGATCCGCCGAAGCCCGGCTTCTCGGGCAACGCGACGGGGTTGTCCGCCTGGAAGACGTAGCGCCCGGCCGGTGCGGCCACGCGCCGCAGGGCAGCTGCTACGAAGCGCTGATCCCCGTCGGGCGTCTCGACGTGCAAGCGCTCCGCGGGCCGTACGCGGCAGCGCACGCCGCGGTCCACGGCCGTCACGATGGCGGGCGCGCCGTCGAGCACAGCGTACTCGCCCATGAGCACGAGCTTTCCCGGGGCGATGGAACCCACGATGGCAGGCATGGCGCTTGCACCTCGAGCCTGGGCTGTATCGCGGTGTGGCGCCGGGGGGCAGCTGCGGTCCTCAATCCCCTTGCCAGATCCCATAGCGCTCCCGCTCCCAGTCGACGCGGTCCAGGCGCCGCCGCACGCGCAGCTGCACCAGGGGATCCTGGGCGACCGCCAGCAGGCGCTGGGCGACCTCCTGCGCCAGGGAGTACTCCTGCAGACGGATGGCCTTGTCCAGGAAGATCAGCAGCTGGCCGGCCAGGCGATCGGCGGCGCCCGGCGCCTGCTCGGCGTAGGCGATCATCTCCCGCACCTTTTCCTTGTCGCGCGCGCTGATGCTCAAGCCCCACTCATCCGCCCCGTCCTGGAAGACGCGCGTGACGTAGAGGTAGCGCAGCGCCTGGCTCTCGGGGTGCTGCTCCAGCAGCTCCTCCAGCAGCCGGCGGCGCGTGCACGCGCTGGGGACGGTCAGCGCGCGAGCCACCCCGGCGCGCAGCGACTCGTCCTGCAGGCAGGCCTGCACCATGTCCCGGTCCACGTTGGGCTCCTGCTCCAGCCGGGCCCGGCGCTGCAGGCTGTCCTGCACGCCCACCCAGTCCTGGCGCGCCATCTGGCTGGCCAGCCGGGACTGCAGCAGCCTGAAGCGCTGCTCCACCTCCAGCGACTCATCCTGCAAGGCCTCATCCAACAGCTGCACGGCCTCGAGCTCCCGGCCCTGGCGCCGCAGACACTGGGCTGCCTGGTAGGCCAGGCGGGGCTTGCCCTGTTCCTGGTAGAGGGAGTGGTACAGGGAGAACGCGCCGGCCCAGTCCTCGGTCTTCCAGTGCCGGCGGGCGTCCTCCCGCGGCAGCAGCTCGCGCGGCCTCAGCTTGGGGCAGCGCTCCTCGCGATAGCCGGGCCAGAGCTCGGCGTCGTAGGCTTCGCTATCCGCCGCGGCCTGAGCCAGGTCGATGGGCACCTGCTGCAGGAAGGAGCGCCACTGGGCATCCAGGGCCTGCAGGTCTTGGCCGTAGGCAGCCTCGAAATCCATGGTCCGCTGCACCTGTCGCAGCTTCTCGAAGCCGTGGCGCTGTACCAGAAAGCCGATGAAGGAGCCCGCCGCCTGGTAGGCGTTGCCCTCGTCCACGTCCTCGAAGCCCCCCAAGGCCATGAAGGTCTGGGCCGCGGGCAGCGTCCCGCCCGCCAAGGCGGCGGCCTCGATGCGATGGGCCGCGGGGGAGTGGGCGTAGTCGTGCTCCCAGGCCATGGCCAGACCCTCGAGCATGCCGCGGGAAAGCAGCACACGCGGCGTCGGGGAGAGCTCGATGTGCAGCGCATGCACCAGCTCGTGGCTCAGCGTGCTCTCAAGGGCCGCCCAGTAGCCGATATAGACGCGCCGCAGGATCACCAGGGCGCTGCGGTGGTCCGTGAAGCGCTCGATCTCATCGCGGCTGCGAAAGAGGTAGAGCCTGGTGGGCGCCTCGGGCTGGATGCCCCAGTCGCGACAGATGCGGTGGTGATGCCACTCGGCATCGCGGGCCACGGCCTGGGCGAAGAGCTCGGCGTAGCTGCCCGGGGTGTAGCGGATGACGAAGTGCTCGGTGCGCAGCTCCTCGGAGAGGCGTGCGTGCAGGGCTCCCAGTCCCGGCCCCACCCCCACCTGACCCCGCGCGCAGCACAGGATCAAGGCCAGGATCCCACCGCTGAAGAGCGCCTGGAAGGCCCGCATGCGCTGCTTCCGCCGCTGTCCGGGACCGGGGCGCTCCAACGCGCCGCGCCGCCAGCGCGCCCAGCGCCAGAGCGACCAGGCGCAGAAGAGCAGGAAGGCGCGCTGGCAGAAGTGCGCCTGCGAGATGTCCATGTCCGCACGCTGGTCAAAGGCCAGGGGCAGGCCCAGGAAGAAATCCACCACGTGAGGCCCCAGCAGCAGCTGCAGCCCGTCGTGGACCAGGCTCAAGCCCAGCGCGGCCAGCAGGGCCAGCAGCTGCGCCCACCAACGCCAGCGGCGCACACCGACCACGGCGCCCGCCACCGCGGCGAAGGCCGCCGTGGGCACCCAGGTGATCCAGAAGAAAGGCGCTCCGACCCCGAACCAGCAACGGGGCCCCAGCTCGTTGGCCAGGGCCATGATCCCGAAGGCCAGGCAGCCCATGCCCAGCCCGGCCACCAGCCCGGCGTGCAGGCCCGTTCGCATGGCCCCCAGCGCCGTGCGCGCCCAGCCCGCTCCCTGCGCGCGCAGCGCCACCTGGGCGCTGCAGAAGAAGAGAGCCACGGCCCCCAGCGCGCTGAAGGCCTGGGTGAACTCGTGGGTGAGCACGTTCAGCACGGGCAGCAGCTGGCAGGCCAGCGGCGCACAGAGGCCCACCGCGACGCTGAGTGCCAGGGCGGAGCTCCAGGGTTGGCCGAGACGCCGAAGCAAGGGCTACTCCTCGTCCGCCAGGCGCGCCGGCCCGCCCATGCCCAGCACGTGGACCTGCGGCACGACCTCGCTCATGGCAGAGGCCACGGCCGGCGCGTCCGCCGCCTGGCAGAAGAGCTTGACGTTGGGACCGGCGTCCATGGTCCAGCCACAGGCCACACCCGCGGCCCGCAGGGCGTCCGCCTGGTCCAGCACGGCCAGGCTGGCGGGCTTCCAGTAGCGGATGCTGGGCCGCGCGGTGAGCATGGTGGCGTGCATCATCAGGGTCGAGCGCTCCATCAGCTCGGCCAGGCGGGGCAGGTCCCGGACGCGCACCGCCGCCTCGGCCAGCGAGACCAGACGCTCGTTCTCTTCCACGAAAGCCGGGTAGCAGGGGCTCGTCTCGGCGGTGCGCAGCATCGCCTCGGTGGAACCGACCGGCTTGGGGCCGGACTCGACCACGGCCACCACCACCCGCAGGTCCCAGGGAAGTGGCAGCTGCACGGGTAGGCCGTGGCTATCCAGGCCGTCCTCTCTCTCCCCCCGTTGCCAGCGCACGAAGCCGCCCTGGATGCTGCGGCAAGCCGAGCCGGAGCCACGCCGGGCCAGGACCGACAGCTGCTGCGGCTCGAGCCGCTTGCCGGCGGCCCGGCTGGCGGCCAGCGCCAGGGCCGCGAAGGCCGAAGCCGAGGAAGCCAGGCCAGCCGCCACCGGAAAGTTGCTCTCGCTCCGGACGACGCAGGGCGGGCGCTGGGGATCCAGCAGGTCCAGGAAGCGCAGCACGCGCTCCGCCGCTGCGGGGCTGGCGGTGCATCCGTCCAGCCGCACGGCGTCCCGGCGCGCTCCCCAGGTGACGCTGGTGCGAGTGAGGAAGCGATCCAGGGTCAGCGACAGGGACGAGGTGGCGGGCAGGTTCAGGGCCCGGTCCCGCTTTCCCCAGTACTTGATCAGGGCGATGTTGGGGTGGGCCTGGGCCGTGGCCTTCACGATGAGCCTCCTTTGCCGGGTGCCCCGGCGCTCAGCTGCGCGGCGAAGGCCCGGATCCCGGCCCGCTCGGCCGCCCGCAGCAGGGCGGCGCGACGCTCGCCAGGCGCCAGGGCCAGCACCACGCCCCCGCCCCCCGCTCCCGAGAGCTTGGCCCCCAGGGCGCCGTGCTGCCGGGCCAGCTGCGCCAGCTCGTCCAGGCGTAGGGAGGACACCCCCACGGCCCGCAGCAAGGCGTGGTTCCGGTTCATCAAGGACCCCAGCGCCGGCAGATCGTGCAGCGCGCCGCAGGCCTCGTCCGCCAGCGCGCCGATGCGGGCCAGCTGGGGATCGATGGCCGGGCGCTGCGCGCGCACGCCCGCCACCAGTGCCGCGGTGTCGCCGGTCGAGCCGCTATCCAGGATGACCAGTGGCAGGGGCCGGGGCAGCGCCAGGGGCGTGATTTCCAGTGGCGGACCCCGCTGGAAGCGGATCAGCCCCCCATGCAGCACCACGGCGTTGTCCACGCCCGAAGGATGGCCGTGGAAGATGCGCTCCAGCTCAAGGGAGCGGTCGAAGAGCTCCTGCTCGGTCCAGCTGCGGCGCTGCAGGGCGGCGGCGGCACGCACCAGGGCCACGGACAGCGAGGCCGAGCTGCCCATGCCTCGCCCGATGGGCAGCTGGGTGCGGATCTCCACCTCGAGCCCCGTAGGCGGCAGGAAGCGAGCCACGGCGCGCTCCACCTGCTCGCTGCGCAGCGGCACGCGGGTCAAGCGTGTGGGGCCCTGCCCGGGAAACAGGCTGACGGTGGTGTCCAGGTCCGCAGCGCCCGCCAGCGCCGGATAGCCGTAGACCACGGCGTGCTCGCCGAAGAGGATCAGTTTTCCCGGGGCGCTGCCACTGGCCAGCAGAGCGCTGCGGGGCGCAGGGCTCACCGCGCCTCCCCGCGCAGCTCGGCCAGCAGGCGCCGCGCGTGGCCAGCGTCGAAGCGGCCATCCCGCGCCAACCGCGCCGCCAGCCGGGTCACCTCGGCCCCCTGCGCTCCAGCCCCCACCGCCACCGAGCGCGCGTGCAGCCGCATATGCCCCTCCTGGATCCCCGTGGTGGCCAGGGCCTTCAGGGCACCCAGGTTCTGGGCCAGCCCCACGGCGGCCAGCACCTGCGCCAGCTCACCAGCCCCTTCCACGCCCAACAGAGTCGTATTGGCCCGCACCGTGGGATGCATACGCAAGGTGCCCCCCACCGTGCCCACCTGCACGGGCAGCTCGATACGCCCGTGCAGCACCTGGCCCTCGTTCTTCCAGGAACTCAGGGGACGATAGTGGCCACTACGGGCGGCGAAGGCGTGAGCGCCGGCCTCCATGGCCCGCCAGTCGTTGCCCGTGGCGATCACCACCGGGTCGATGCCGTTCATGATGCCCTTGTTGTGGGTGGTTGCGCGGTAGGGGTCGGCCCAGGCGAAGCGATAGGCGGCGGCCACGCCCCTGGCCACCTGCTCCCCGCTGAAGCGCCCATCGCCCAGCAGCTCCCAGGGCAGCGCCACCGCAGCCCGCGCCAGACGCCGGTCGGCCAGGTTGGAGAGGATGCGCAGGCCGGCGCGCGCGCCGCTGATGGCCTCCAGCTCGCCCGCCAGGGCCTCGGCCACCGTGTTCACCATATTGGCGCCCATGGCGTCCAGGCAGTCCAGGTGGAAGTGCAGCACCACCAGGTCCCGGGGGCGTTCGCCAGGCTCGTCGTAGCGCAGACAGCGCAGCTCCATGCCGCGCAGGCCGCCCCCCAGGGCTGCCAGCTCGGGCAGGCAGGCATCTCCCAGGCGCATCAGGCGCGGCAGCTCCGGCTCCAGGGCCGCCACCACGGCCCCGGTGTCCGCCACATCGCGCAGCTCCACCTGGCCGATCATCAAGGAAGGATCGGCCTGGGCGCGAAAGCCCCCGGCGCGACGGGCCAGCCGCGCCATATTCCCCGCCGCCGCCACCACGCTGGGCTCCTCGACGACCATGGGCACCAGGCGATCGCGGTCGTTGATGCGGAAGTTGACGGCCACGGCCGCGGGCAGATGGAACAGCCCCACGACGTTTTCGATCATCAGATCGGCGGTGGCCACGTCCAGGCCCTGGGCGCGCCAGGCGCCCGCCAGCTGCTCATCCAGCTCGGCCGCGCCCAGCAGGGCCTGCAGGCGGCCATCGGGATGCAGCTTGTAGAAGCCAGGGAGTCGGGAGTTCATGGGACCTCTCCGTGACGCCCCGCGAGCCAGCCAGGGCCGATTCTCAGGTATCATGTTTGACGCGGCGCCAGACAGGCGCGCCACCTCCGCTCGTCGTCATCTCCAAGGGGCACGCACGTGCTTGACAGCTACGCCGGAGTCTTCATCGCGCTGGTCCTGGCGCTGCTGTCCCTGCTGGTCGTGCTGGGCTGCGCCCGGGATGCCGCGTCCGTCTCCCCCTCCCCCAAGCAGGCCCTCGACCCACCAGGGGGCGAACAGGAGCAGGATCGTATGTCAGAGCAGCTGCAGATCCGAAGCTCGGTCATCGCCGGCAGCTGGTATCCGGACGATCCCAGCGAGCTGGCGCGCATGGCCGATGGCTTCCTGGACGGGGGCGAACGGGGCTCCTGCGCCCAGCTCCCCCTGGCCCTGGTCGCCCCCCACGCGGGCTACGTCTACTCCGGCGCCGCCGCGGGCCAGGCCTTCGCCCAGGTGCGCGACTGCCCGGTGCGGCGGGTATGGGTGCTGGCGCCCAGCCACCGGCTTCCGCTCAAGGGAGTCGGCCTGTACACGGACGACGCCTTCCGCACGCCCCTGGGCGACCTGCCGCTGGACCACGCCGTGCTCGATCGCCTGGCCCGCCACGATGGCTTCGACTGGCTGCGCAGCGGCGACGGGGGTGAACACTCCCTGGAGATCGAGCTGCCCATCCTGCAGCGCGCCCTGGGCGCCTTCGAGCTGGTCCCCCTGCTGCTGGGGCGCTTCGACGACGGCACGGCACGCTCCATCGCAGAGGTGCTGCGGCAGGAGCTGGGCCCCGGAGACCTGCTGGTGATCTCCACCGACTTCACGCACTACGGCACCCGCTTCGGCTACGCCCCCTTCGCCGGCTCCTCGGACCTGCGAACGCGCATCGACGACTTGGACCACGGCGCCTGGAAGCACGTGGCCGAGCCCGATCCCGAGCGCCTCTACGCCTACCTGCAGCAGACCGGAGCCACCATCTGCGGGCGCTCGGGCCTGCTGGTGCTGGCAGCGCTGCTGGGCCCGCAGGGCCGCGCCAGCGAGCTGGTCTACACGAGCAGCGGCGCCATGACCGGAGACTGGGCCAACTCGGTGTCCTACCTGGCAGGTCGCGCCGACGGCGCGCCCTGGAGCGGCCGCGGTCCCCAGACAGGCGTGGCGCGGCTGGTGTCCGCCGAGACGGGCGCCCTGCTGCTGGAGCTGGCCGAGCGCTCCCTGCAGCACTGGTTCGAGGAGGGATCGCTGCTTGAGGTGGATCCCAGCACCCTGCCCAGCGACGCCAGCACGGTCCTGGGCGCCTTCGTGACCCTGCAAAAGGGCGACCGGCTGCGGGGCTGCATCGGCGAGATCACTGCCACCCGACCCGCCTGGCAGGCGGTCATCGCCCGCGCCGTGGACGCCGCCGTCCACGACCCCCGCTTCTCGCCGGTCACCGCCTCCGAGCTGCCCTCGCTGCACCTGGACATCTCGCTGCTGGGCCCCTCGCGCAAGGTGGCCGGACCGCGCTCGGTGATCGTGGGGCGGCATGGCGTGGTGCTGTCCAGGGGCACGCGCCGGGCCACCTACCTGCCCCAGGTGGGCCCGGAGCAGGGCTGGGATCGGAACACCATGCTGGCGCACCTTGCTCGCAAGGCCGGGCTGCCACCGGACGCGGTGGCCGAAGCGCAGATCGAAGTCTACGAGGCGCAGGTCATCCCCGAACCCGACTAGTGCCGGCGGCGGCAAGTTCCGCCCCAGTTCCCGAGCGCACCTGCCGCCGGCACTCCGGCCGCGATAGCGGCCGGTGGGGGGATGCGCCGCAGGCGCATGTTGGGGGGCGAAGCCCCCCACGAAGAGCACTGGTGCCCCAGGGCCGCACAGCGGTCGGCGCGCAGCGCCGCGGGAAATCCGGGGCAGGATTACCCGTCTGGGGCACTAGTCCGCCCCTTAGACGCCCCAATCCAGGGGCGTCGATGTCGCTTTTCCAGGGTCAGGATCCCCCGCTCTACACCTCCGGCTCGTAGCGAATCAACACCTCGTCCCCGCTCTGGGGAGCGTCGGTGGAGAAGAGCACGGCGTTCAGCTCGGCGTCGTAGCTCCAGTCCTCGCGCGCGACCTGGTTCACCTCCACCTCGATGGTGTCGACGATGGGCGTCTGCGCCAGCCAGAACACCGAGCGCCGCACCGAGACGTCCACCAGCACCCCGAGCTCTTCGTACCAGGGCTCGCAGATGGAGAGGAACTCCCCCTCGGTGTCCTCCACCGCATCGGCGTAGCCCCAGCCCGGCTCTGCGCCCTCGCAGCCATCGGGGACGGGGCCGGCCACCGCCGAGAAGGCCACCGCGCCGTCGTAGGTCTTGGCGGCCAGCACATCGTCCACGTAGTCGCGCCAGTAGTCGCCCCCCTCCTCCCAGCCCGGGGAGTTGTCGTCCTCGTCGGAGATGAAGACCACGTGCAGCATGGCGTCGTCGCGCAGAAAGCCCTGGTTGCACTCGCCCTCGCCCGTCAGCTCGATGGCCGTCGCCACGTTGTACAGGCCCCACTCGTCCACCTCGTCCTGCCCCGGGGGTGTGACGATGGCCTGGGCGAAGAGCTCCTCGTAGTTCTGGGTCTGAGGTGTCAGCACGCCGTTGACCCCGCAGCCATCGGGGCCCGTGACCGCCAGCAGCTGCCAGTCGTCGGTGAACTCGTGCAGTCCGGCCACGAACTCGGACACCTTCTCTCCCAGCGTCTCCAGCTCCTCGGACATGGAACCGCTGGTGTCGCCGAAGAAGAGGATGTCGGATCCCCAGGCTTCCTCCATGTCCCAGCTCTCCTCGGTGGGCTCGCCCGCCAAGGGGGTCTCGGCCCCGTCGTAGATCATGTTCCCATCGTAGAAGCCATACTCGCTGCAGGCTGCGAGCAGCAGGCTGGCCCAGAGGGAGTGGATGAGTGAACAGCGCGGTCTCATATCGACAAGACCTCGTGTGAGGCGATTCGATCCCGCAAAGCATGCAAATTCCGTGCCAAACGCCGGCTTCTCAGCCCTCTTGCCGCGGCTGGTCCCTGACAGGTGAGACGCGCCGCATCACGGCCTCGTAGAGCCAGTTGGGAGCCAGGCGCAGCAGCCCCAGGAACCAGGCCATCTGCCAGGGCAGGTTGATCTCGACCCGGCCCTTCTCCAAGCCATCCGCCACCCGCCGAGCGAAGACATCCGCGGGCAGCAGAAAGGGCAGCTTGTGCCTGTTGACGGCTGTCATCGGGGTGTCCACGTAGCCAGGATGCACCGTGGTGACCGCCACGCCCGTGCCGCGCAGCTGTTGACGGATGGACTCCATGAAGGTGGAGAGCGCCGCCTTGCTGGCACTGTAGGCCGCTCCGAGCGGCAGGCCGCGGTAGGCGGCCAGGCTGGAGATGGCCACCAGGTGACCGCGGCGCCTGTCCAGCATGCTTGGAAGGACGGCAGCCACGGCGTTGACGGCGCCGCCGAAGTTGACCTCCATGACGCGCCGCACCTCGGCCGCGTCCAGCCCGCGCACCCAGGTGAACGAACCGACTCCGGCGTTGGCCACCAGGAGATCGCATGGTCCCAGCCGCTCTTCCAGCGCAGCGAAGGCGCGCTCCACGGAGGCCTGCTGCGACACGTCAGCCTCAGCCCAGGCGCAGCCGCTACCCAGCTCGCGGGCCAGCGCCTGCAAGAGCTCCGCGCGCCGGGCCACCAGCCCCACGCTCCAGCCGCGGCCGCTCAGCTCGCGCGCCAAGGCAGCGCCGATCCCCGACGAAGCGCCTGTGATGAAGACCGTCCCACCCATGGCGCAACCTCCGCCCCGGAATCTCGAGTTCACCCAGCCCGAGCTCGGCTCATTCCTTGGAGCAACGCATCATCAGGCTGTCGCAGCGCAGGGTCACGTTCTCGCCTGCGGCGATGGAGAAGGAGCCGGCCGGGACGGGCTGTTCCTCGCCGAACCAGGCCGTGATGGTGTAGGTGCCGGGCGGCACCTGACCGATGGAGTAGCTGCCCTTGGCGGACTCCAGGCTCAGCCGCTTGGCGTCGCCCTTCATGCTCACCACGCCCTTGCCCGAGCTGCGGGCGGACGTGGCCCTGGGTGCGGCGGCCGCCGGTGCGGTCTCCTCGCGGGTCGCGGACGCGGCTTCTTCCGCGGCAGAGGCGGACTTCTCCGGTTTTTCCCTGGCAGTTTCTTCCCCGACAGTTTCTTCCCCGACAGTTTCTTCCCCGACAGTTTCTTCCCCGGAAGGCTCTTCCCTGACAGGTTTTTCTCTCACGTTCGCCGGCTCACTGACGGCGGCCTGTTCCCTCGCGGCGGAGGAAGAGCTGCCACTGGTCGAGCTCTTCTTGCTGGTCGATTTCCCGGTGCCCGAGGATTTCTCTGCGGCAGGCGGGGTCTTCTCGCTGGTCTTCTTCTTCGTGGGGGCCGCCCGCTTCTTCGCAGCGGCGGGCTGGGCGGCCACGTTGGCCTTCTCCGAAGGAGGAGACTCCGTCCCGGCGCTGGCAGCGGCCGCCTCTTCCGGAGGGGCCGTCGCGGGCACGGGGATCGCTCTCTGCACCGGCCTGGACGCGGCGGGCTCGCTCGGAGGGCTCGCTGCAGGACTGGTAGCGGGCCGGGCCGGGCCGGAGGCCGTGGATCCAGCCAGGGGTCCGTCCGGCGTCTCCACCACGGCGGCGGTCTCCTCTCGAGGGCCAAAGACGCCCCCAGCGTAGAGCCCTCCCCCCACGACCAGCAGGACCAGGGCCGCGAGGCCGATCGGGATCCAGGGCAGACCACCCTTGTCGTCGGGCTTGGCGCGTGGCGTGGGAGCAGGGGGCCGGGGTTCGGGGGCCTTTGCCGGCGCCGGTGCAGCTGCCTTCACGGGCACGCGTGGCGCCGCCTTTTCAGCGAGTGGCTCGGGCTCGGCTGCATCTCGCGGTGCGGGATCCGGGGCTGCGGGCGCTGGAGGGGCTGAGGCGGCCTCGGCCTCGGCGGGCTCGGGCTCAGCTGGCTCTTTCCGAACTGGCGGCGGTCCGGCGGCGGGCAGCCCGGGATCGGTGTCGGCTTCCTCGTCTTCCTCCTCTCCGGACGGACGGGGGCGCACCGCTTCGCTGGCTGGCATCTCCACCAGCGGCGCGTCTTGTCGCTCCTCTTCGGCTGGCGCCGGAAGCGGCTCGCGGAAGCGTTCCTCCACCAGGATCTCGAAGCTGTCGCCGGCGGCGAGCGAGCCCGATCCGGGGCTGGATGCGGCAGTGACATGGGGCACCTGGGCGGGGGCCCAGGGCTCGAGCCAGGGCCCGTCGACCACGTTGAGCAGGCTGTGGCAGCCCATGCCCACCCGCCAGGCGTTGGGACGCCGCGTTGGTTGGAAGTCCAGCATGCTCTCGAGCATCAGCACCGCTGCCTGCAGGGCCTCTGCTTGCCGCTTTCCGTGGCGGCCCCGCAGCCCCTCTTCCAGCTCCTCCAGCAAGCCCCGCAGGTAGGCGGCGTGATCCCCGCGGGCTTCGGGAACAGGACCGCGGTCCCGCCCGCCCAGCAGGCGCGCCATGACCACCCCCAGGGAGAAGATGTCGGCCGGGGGGGCGCCGGGCCCTTCCGGAGCGCAGAACTCGGCCGGATCCGATCCCCGAAGACCGAAGCCCGTCAGCCGCAGGTCACCCGTCTGGGCGAGGCGCAGGCGGCTCAGCCGCAGCGCACCATGGCAGAAGGACTGGCCCGTGGGCAGCTGCGCCTGGTGGGCCGCGTGCAGGGCTGCCGCGGCCCGCTCGCCGAGCTCCAACACAACGCGCGGGGGCACCGGGCCCGAGCTCAGGCAGCTTTCCAGGTCCACACCTGGCAGCCAGGGCGCCAGGGACGCCCAACCGCGGGCGCTACGCACCAGGCTGCAGACGCTCCAGACGGCCTCGTGATCCAGGGTCGCGACGATCTTCGCCGCGCTCTTGAGCCGCTCGAGATCCTGCGCTCGGTCTGCAAAGGACTGGGGAAACAGCCGCAGGGCCACCTGGCGGGCAGGCGAACCCCAGCTCGCGCGGTACACCTCCCCAAGACCTGACCCACCGTGGTATTCCTCGATTCGAACCTGCTTGGAAGGATTCACCATTGCACCGAGAGGATGGCGGCGACACCAGCACCGGTTGCCACGGCGGCCAGGCCGCCTGAGGCGACGACGAGCCTGTTGGTGCGGGCGCGGGATGCGTCCAACTCACCAAAAGACGTCTGCGGATCCCAGTAGTCGGAGGCGCTGCGGGAGGCGAGGAAATAGCACAGACCCGAGGTGACCGCCGCCCCCGCGGCTGTCGCGACGATCCACCCCGAGGGGCCGCGCTTGATGGTGGTCTTGCTTGCGGGCAGCACTGGCGGCGCGGGCTCTTGCGAAGGAGCCTCGGAGGGGGCCTTCGCATCCACTGCGCTGGCCAGCTCGGCGCCGGATGTCGCAGAGGGCGCAGCGGCCGCAGAGGCCGTGACATAGGCGGGCAAAGGCTGGTCGGGCCACAGGTAGGCGCTGGCCTGGATGGCACCCTCGGCGTCGGAGACCTGCACGATGGCAGGCCAAGCCTCGGGCCGCGGCTCGTTGGGCTGTCCATCCACGTAGACCCAGCCCTGGGCTGGGGGGGGAATCCGCTCCAACCCGCCGCTCTCGATGTCCAGGGCTTGGTACTCGCCCAGCAGGGGGTGCCCCCAAGGCACCAGCTCTTCCGGGAAGACGTAGTCGGGTTCCAGGGCGCGCGCAGCGGCGAAAGCCTGTCGGCTGCGGTCCTTTTGGCGATCCACGAACTCCCGCAGGCCCCGGATGCGATGCACGCTGGCCGCCGTGGGGCCATCCAGCGGCGCCATCATGCACGGGAGCAGGAGGTGGATCTCGTCCGTAGCGTCTCTGAAGGCTTCGAGACGCGTCGCGGCGAAGGCTGCCTCCGCCTCTTGCACCCGGTCGGCGATCTGCCCTGGCAGCGCCAGGGCCTGGCAGCTCAGCTCGTCCGCGGGGGCCGGTTCTTCCGCGAGGGCCGGCTCTTCCGCGAGGACTAGGGGAGCATGAACGCCGACGCCGAGCAGGAGCGTAGAGAGCAAGCCAGCTGTCGCGTATGGGGAGAAGAGCTTCATGGCAGCGCAGCCTGGTGGCGGTTGACAGCCCTAGAATACCAAGAAGGGGGTTCGCATTCCAGCGGACCCAGGCCCGACAAGCCCCACAGACAGCCTGAGGCCAGGGAGGAACCTACTGGAACAGACCCGCTGCCAGCCTTCAGTCCAGCTCCTGGATGGCCGCGACGAGCCCGCGAGCCAACAAGGCATGGCCGGCGTCGGAGGGATGCACACCGTCCGCCAGGAAGAGCGGCTCGTCGACCTGATCCCGCTCCACCTCTTGCAGCCAGTAGCGCTCCAGATCGGCCACCGGCAACGACAGCTGCTGGCCCAGGCCCCGGATGGCTTCGTAGAAAGGACGCACGGCTCGCTGGGCCTGTTCCGGGGCAGGAGGGCATGAGGTCGCCAACAGCACCACTGCGCCAGAGCGCAGCACGGTCTCGGCGATGCGGTTGAGATTGCGGCGATACACGTCCAGGTATTCCCCGGACAAGCAGTCGTTCAGCCCGAACTGCACGGTCACGAGCCGCGGATGAACGGCCAGGAGGTCGCCCACGCGGCGCACGCCGCCTGCCGCGGTGTCTCCGGGCACCCCCGCGTTGATGCGCCGCAGGACGCGCCCGTCCAGGTAGCGAGATTCCAAGTCGTCGCAGGCGCGATCGAAGAAGCCTCGGGCCACCATCCATCCCTGGGTCAACGAGTCGCCCAGACCCAGAATGGCCACCGGTTTTCCTCCTTCGAGCTCATCACGAATGCTCTGGAGAGTCTCCGCCATCACGCCTCCGGGGGCCCTCGTGCGCGCGGGGCCCTGCCTGCAAAGGCCTATAAGCCGCCCAGCCCGATCTCGTCGCGGATCCCGTCCATCGCTTTCAGGCAGATGCCCAGAAAATCACTGAGCTCCAGGCCGAGGTGCTCCGTGCAAGCGCGGATCTGGTCCCGATTGACGGCCGCGGCGAAGCGCTTGTCCTTCATGCGCTTACGGATGCTCTTGACCGTCAGATCGCGGGTGCTGCGGGAGGGCCGCACCAGGGCCGCCGCGGTGATCATGCCCGTGGTGGGGTCCGTCACCCACAGGGCCTTGTCGAGCAGACTGCGGCGCTCGGCCTTGTCGTTGTGGCCCAGGACGGCCTGGATCATCTCCGGAGGCGCGCCGTTCTCTTCCAGGATGCATGCACCCAGCAAGGCATGTCGCTCGAGATCGTCGCCGAGCTCATCCAGATCCAGGTCATGCACCAGACCGGTCAGACTCCAGAGCTCCTCGTCTTCCCCCAGGCGCAGCGCCAACGCCCCCATGCAGGCCTCGCTGGCCAGACAGTGCCAGAAGAGGTGGGAGTCGCCCAGCCTGCCGTGCACCAGCGCATGCGCCACGTCTCGATCAAAACCTGCCTTGCCTGTCATCGCCCATTCTCCTTTCCAAGCGGACGCCAGCGCGCGCTCCTGCCGTAGCTGGTGTCGTTGGACACCGAACAAAAAAGCCGAACACGTCGACAGCTCGAAGAGCTTCTGCAGCGCCGTTCAGGGCTGCGTAAGCAGCCCTGCGCCGCTCATCAAGCGGCGAAGATGGGGGGGAGAGGCGGTGCCCGCCTCGGATAGGGGGGGAAGAATCTGTCTTCCCCCCAAAAAAAACGGCGCAGGTCATTTTCGCCGACATTGTCGGTGAAAATGGCCGGTGCCCGTCGTTGCATTCATTCGAGCAGTCTCGTAGTCTATCCGCCCCGCGTACCCCACCGCAGTGTCCAGGGAGAGACCGCCCATGGAAGTCAGCTCCAGCAAGAAAAGCAGCAAGCTGCTGCCCTCCAACGCCTATACCAAGCTCGCGCCCGGCGAAGAGTATCAACCCATCGTCCCCGCCGGCGACAAGCGCGCCGAGGTCACCGTCTGGTCGGTGAGCACGGGCCTGGTGATGGTGCTGGTCTTCTCCGCAGCCTGCATCTACATGGCGCTGCGGGCCGGAAACGCCATCGAGGCCTCCATCCCCATCGCCATCCTGGCCATCTTCTTCGGCCGCGAAGGCCTGAAGCGCAGCGGCAAGAGCACCATCCTCGAGAACGTGATGGTGCAGTCCATCGGCCAGGCGGCCGGTGTGGTCGCCGCTGGCGCCGCCTTCATCATCCCCGCGCTGTACATCAACCAGCTCGAGGTCGCCTGGTGGCACATCTTCCTGAGCTGCTTCATCGGCGGCACCCTGGGCGTGGTGCTCATCATCCCGCTGCGCAAGTACTTCGTGAAGGACCTGCACGGCGAGCTGCCCTTCCCCGAGGCCACGGCCATCAACGAGATCCTGGTCTCGGGCGAGTCCACCAGCGGCAGCGCGGGCAAGGTGCTGCTGGCCGCCTTCGGCCTGGGTGCCATCTACGACTTCGTGGTGGAAGCCGTACACGCCTGGAACCCCATGCTGACCACCAAGACCCTCATGGGCGGATGGGGCGACAAGATGTCCAGCATGCGCTTCGACCTGTCCATGAACGGCATCGCAGCGCTCTTCGGCCTCGGCTACATCATCGGCCTGCGCTACGCCGCCATCATCGCGGCCGGATCAGTGCTGGCCTACCTGGTGCTGGTCCCGCTGATCTTCCACTTCGGCTCGCAGATCCCCGAGTTCGCCTACGCCGGCACGACCTACGCCATCGCCGACATGAGCTCCAACCAGATCTTCGCGAACTTCGTCAAGCCCATCGGTATCGGC
The DNA here is from genome assembly GCA_964454135.1 of uncultured Enterobacterales bacterium. Lineage (GTDB taxonomy): Bacteria > Myxococcota_A > UBA796 > UBA796 > JAFGLY01 > CAYVQL01. Next base: position 26,339 of record CAYVQL010000051.1, read on the forward strand.
GCCATCGCCATCTCCGGCATGATCGGCATCATCAGCATGGGCAAGATCATCCTGAGCTCCCTCTCCCTGGGCTTCAAGGGTCTCAAGGGCGACGACGGCAGCGTCAAGGAACCCCGCACGCAGCTGGACATGAGCCCGCGCAACGTGCTGCTGATCCAGTTCGGCTCGGCGCTGCTGTTCGCCCTGCTCTTCTTCGTCGTGGCCAAGACCACCCAGGACGCCGAGACCGGCGCCACCTACACGGCCATGCAGAGCGTCTGGTACGCCTTCTTGGGCTCCATCGTGGGCTTCGCGCTCTCCTTCCTGTTCACCCCGGTGGCTGCGCGCGCCATCGCCATCGTGGGCGTCAACCCGGTCTCGGGCATGACCCTCATCACGGTGGTGCTGACCATCCTGGCCCTGGTTGCGGGTGGGCTGAAGGGCACGGGCGGCATGTTCATCGCCCTGATCGTGGGTTGCGCGGTCTGTACCGCCTTGTCCACGGCTGGCGCCCTGATCTCGGATTTCAAGATCGGCTACTGGATCGGCTCGACACCGCGCAACCAGGAGATCTGGAAGTTCCTCGGCATCATCCTGGCCTCGCTGGTCGTCGCATTCGTGATCCCCATCATGGACAGCGGCTACCACTTCGTGATCCAGGACGCCGCCGGCAACTGGATCGCCAACGACAAGGTGCTGCCCGCGCCCCAGGCCAACATGATGGCCGCCGTCAGCAAGGGGCTGCTCTCGGATCCCGCCAGCCAGCCCTGGCTGCTCTACGGCCTGGGTGGCCTGCTGGCCATCGTGCTCTGGATGGCCGGCGTGCCCATGCTGGCCTTCGCCCTGGGCATCTACCTGCCCATCTACATCAACCTGCCCGTGCTCTTCGGCGCCTTCACAGCCTGGATCGTGGCCAGCACCGGTGGAAAGGAGAAGGTCAGGAACGCCCGCAAGGAGCAGGGCATCCTCATCGCCTCGGGCATGATGGCAGGGGCCGCCATCTTCGGCATCATGACAGCGATCCTGCGCCAGGTGGCCCTGGGCGCGCCCATCCAGTACATCAGCGTCGGCGAGAAGTTCGCGGTCGAGCTGGCGGACGGTGGGGACAAGTACCTGGTGAGCGAGGCGGCCCACTGGTACGAGGGCTTCGTGGGCCAGGGCATCGGCCTGGCCATGTTCATGGGCCTGGCCGTGGGCTGCTTCCTGTTGGCTCGCAAGGGCGCCGAGTGGTTCCTGGCCGAGGAGGCGGCTGCCGAGAAGCGCAGTTAGCCCAGGCCCCCGGACCGCTGCCTTCACTGTTGAATAGTGCTATCCTCGCCTCGAAGGAGTCGAGATGGCAAACGAAGGCAACAAGGTCATGGTCGCGCTGCAGACCAAGGATGGTCTCGCGTTCGGCTACGTGTTGGAGGTGACGATCAGCGAGGTCACCTTCGAGGTGAACTCCAACATCCACGTGGGCGAGGAGATGGCCTTCCGCATGGAGCTGAAAGGCTACGCGGAGACCGTGATGGGCCGCCTGGCCGTGCGCAGCGTGACGCCGCGCGGGCCCTCGGGCATGCCGGTCTTCTACGCCTCCCTCGTGGAGATCCCACCAGCGGACAAGAAGCTGCTTGACATCTGGATGGAGGACCAGGCGGAAGGGGGCACATCGCGGCGCATAGAGCGCAACCCGGATGACTACATCAAGGACATGTTCGAAGAGCGCATGCATGGCGCCACCCAGGCCTCCACCAAGCTGGTCATCGAGCGCATCAACGAGCGCCGCGCCAGGCGCGACAAGCTCTTCAAGAAGACCAAGGACATCTTCAAGAAGGAGTTCGTGCTGACCGGTCAGAACGTGGAGTCCGGAGCGGGAGGCTCCGCGGATCGCTCCTCGATCTCGGATGCCCTGCGAGCCGGAGCTCAGGCCCCCTCGCAGCCCAGCGCCTCCCTGGGGCTCTTCGCCCTCGAGGATGGCGATCCCGAGCCGCCGCTGCCCGCCGCGCGCAAGCCCGCCCCACAGGCCTTCCAGCCGGCACCGGCGGCGCCAGCCAGCCAGCCGGACCCGTCGGCCCCTGCCAGCCAGCCAGCCGTCGCCCCCCCGCCTCGCGCTGCCTCGCCTGCCCCGCCCGCCGCCCCGCCCGCCCCAAGCACTGCCCGACCCGTGCCACCCGCCGCGCAACCCGCGCCGCCGAAGGCACCCAAGCCCGCTGCCGCGCCCCGGCCGGCACCCAAGCCCCGCGCCCGTCCCAGCCAGGATCCGCAGGTCGTCATGGGGGGCTCACCTGGTTCGCCCGAGATCTCGCTGCGCTACGCCAGCAAGCAGGCCTACGCCGGCGACTACCAACGGAGCCTGAGTCGATCGAGCCTCTTCGTGAGGGTGGCGGGCCTGGGCAAGGCCCGCACGCCGGTGCTGGTGAAGCTGACCCTGCCCTCGGGCGACGAGCTGGAGCTGATGGGTGAGGTGGTGGCCCCCACCCCCACCGGCGCGGGCCTGGCGCTCTTCTTGAGTCGAGACGAAAAGGCGCGCCTGGCCGAGGAAGCGCTGTAACCACGCCCCCTGCTGAGGAGATCGCCTGTGAGCGAAGAACATCGTTACCTGCAGAGCCGCGACGGGACCAAGCTGCACGCCGTGATCACCAGCGCCTCGGGAGAACCCCGCGGCCAGGTCGTAATCGTCCACGGGCTGGCGGAGCATATGGGCCGCTACGCCCACGTGGCTGCGGCCCTGGCCGAGGCGGGTTGGAGGGTGATCGGACTGGAGCTGCGCGGTCATGGCGACAGCGAGGGAAAACGAGGACACGTGGAGCGCTGGGGCAGCTACGCCGAAGACCTGGCCCTAGCCATGGAGCTGGCCGATGGTCCCTGCGTCCTGCTGGGACACAGCATGGGCGGGCTGGTGGTGCTGGACGCGCTGCTCGACAATCCGGATGCCGCCGTCGCGGGGATCGTGCTCACCAACCCGCTGCTGGGCGTCCGCGTCAAGGCGCCGGCCTGGAAGCTGGCCCTGGCGGGCTTTCTGTCCCGCGTGCTGCCCCGCGTCTCCCTCGACAACGAGCTCGACACCGACAAGATCTCACGCGACAAAGACGTGGTCGAGGCCTACGTGGCCGACCCCAAGGTCTACCGGGGCATCACCCCCCGGTGGTACGTCGAGATGCTGGCCGCCATGGAGCGCGTGCAGACCGCGGCCGCCAGCTATCGCACGCCGCTGCTGATGGTCACCAGCGACGCGGACGGGATCTGCGATCCCCCGGCCGCCCGGGAATTCATGACCCGCTATGGCTCCGGCGGGGAAGAGAAGCGCTACGACGAGCTCTACCACGAGGTGCTGAACGAGCCCGAGAAAGAGCAGGTCATGGGCGACATCCTGGCCTGGCTCCAGGCGCTATAGGTCCCGCTCCCGCAGCAGCGTATCCCCCAGGAAGCGGTTGTCGCTCTTGGGGAAATCCGTGTTGAAGTGCAGGCCGCGGCTCTCGCGCCTGCGCAGCGCACTCGTCACCACCAGCTCGGCCACCGTGGCCAGGTTGCGCAGCTCCAACAGATCGCCCGTGAGCCTGAAATCCCAGTAGTAGTTGGAGATCTCTTCCTGGACCAGGGCCACGCGCCGTCGGGCGCGCTTCAGGCGCCGCGTGGTGCGCACGATACCGACGTAGTTCCACATGAAGCGCCGGATCTCGTCCCAGATGTGGCTGATCACCACCAGCTCGTCGCTGTCCACGGCATCGCCGTGGTCCCAGGGCGGCAGCTGCGGCGGCTGCGGAATGCAGTCCAGCTTCTCGCGCGCCCGTTGGGCAGCGCGGTGGCCGAAGACCAGCCCCTCGAGCAGGGAGTTGCTGGCCAGCCGATTGGCACCGTGCAGGCCGGTGCAGGCCGTCTCCCCGATGGCGAAGAGGTTGCTGATGGAGGTCTCGGCGTCCAGGCCGGTGAAGACGCCGCCGCAGAAGTAGTGCGCGGCGGGCACCACGGGAATGGGCTCTCGGGAGATGTCCATCCCCAGAGAGGCGCAGCGCGAAAAGACCGTGGGAAAGCGCTCCTCGAGGTAGGCGCGTTTCTTGTGGGTCATGTCCAGGTAGGCGCATTCCTCGCCGGTACGCTTGAGCTCGGCGTCGATGGCGCGGGCCACGATGTCGCGCGGCGCCAGCTCCCCCCGCGAATCGTAGCGTTGCATGAAGGCCGCGCCGTCGCGCCGCTTGAGCACCCCTCCCTCGCCCCGCATGGCCTCGGTGACCAGGAAGTTCTTGGCTTCGGGGTGGAAGAGGCAGGTCGGGTGGAACTGGATGAACTCCATATTGGCGACCTGCGCGCCCGCGCGCCAGGCCATGGCGATGCCATCTCCGGAAGCGATGTCCGGGTTGCTGGTGTAGAGATAGACCTTTCCCGCTCCCCCGGTGCACAGCGCCACCACTCGCGCCGCGAAGACCTCCACTTCGCCGCTGTCCAGCTCCAGCACGTAGGCACCGTAGACGGAGTCCGGGAAATCGGGCAGCTGGCCCTGACGGCGCGCGAGCCAGGACGAGGTGATCAGGTCCACCGCCATATGGCGTTCCAGCACGCAGATGCCCGGGTGCTCGCGCACTGCGGCGGTGAGCACGTCCACGAAAGCCGCCCCCGTGTGGTCGGCCACGTGCAGCACGCGTCGCAGGGAGTGGCCGCCCTCGCGCCCCAGCTCGTATTGGCCATTCCCATCGCGGCTGAAGCGCACGCCGCGCTCGATGAGACCTGCGACCCGCGCCGGACCTTCGCGAACGCAGACCTCCACCGCTTCGCGGCGACAGAGCCCGGCCCCCGCCGAGAGGGTGTCTTGGACATGCACTTCCGGCGAGTCGGCCCTGTCCCAGACCGCAGCGATGCCGCCCTGCGCGTATCGCGTGTTGCTCTCTTCCAGCTCTGTCTTGGTGATCAAGATGACGGAGCCCGCGTCTGCCACCTCGAGGGCGAAGTCCAGGCCGGCGACACCGCCCCCGATCACCAGAAAGTCGCAAGACCGCAACAGGACCTCCTACTCTTCCGAGTGCGGGGTTTCGCTCGCCGGGGCGCCGACCGGCTTGACAGGGCGCTGCGGCTTCCGAGCCTGGGCCCGCTTCTCGCGCCGCAGTCGCCTGGCATCGCGCTCGTGCATCCAGCGCCTGAGCCGCCGGACCGGCTCGCGCAGGCTTCCATGGGACACGACACGGACCGCAGCATCGGCATCGAAGAAGGCCACTTCTTCGATGCCCTCGGGCCGGGCGGGGGTGAAGCTCCGTACCGCCGCCTTGGGACGCAGGATGAACAGGTACAGGATCTTGAGCCGCGGCTCGCCGGAGGGAGTGGTGAAGCCGTAGTGGCTGACCCCGAGCTCCCTCAGCACCTCGAGCTGCACATCCAGGCCCATTTCCTCGATGATCTCACGCATCGCGGTCTGGCGAGGCGTCTCGCCCTGCTCCATCTTGCCCTTGGCCACCTCCCAGGTCAAGCCACTGCGCCTTCTCACCCGCACCAAGCCCACCTCCATCGTCCCCCGCTCGTTCTGGCGAACCAGGAAGCCACCGGCCGAGGCCTGGATCCCGAAACCACGCCTGAGGTTGAGCACGAAGCGCAGGGGCAGGCGCTCGACAAGGAACACGCCACCGGGCCGCTTCTTGAAGTTGGCACCCGCTCGCCGCGCCCTGCCGGCGTCCACGTAGCAGACCTGCGGGTTTGCACAACCCCGCCTGTGGGCCACCAACCAGGCATTGTGTTCCCGATCGAAGAGGCGCAAGCCCTCTGCGGAGCGCTGCTCGGGCAGGCGCCCCGCGTCCAGGTCCGCCTGCTCGCAGGGCAGGTAGAGGATGTCCGGGACGTGCTGACGACGCGGGCGTCGCGCCCGCGGTCGCGCCCGGATTCTTCCGTCGCGCACCTCGAAACCACGCCGAGGATCAGTGCGGGCGACCTCGACCAGCTCTGTGGTCGAAAGCGGGCTGCGCGTCAGACGTGTGACGGCCCGCGTGACCCTATCCACACGGCACCAACCCTGCCCATCGAGCTCGAGATGCCCGACATCGGGACGGTGACGCAGCAGAAAAGCGAGGGTCTTCCGCAATCGAAGCGGTTCAATACCCACGGTGGCTCACAGCAAGACGATTCGCACTCTCTTTTGCCGCCTCGCGACAAGCTGTCAAGGGAACGAATGTCGCGTCACCAGCGCTCCGCACCGCCATCATTCCCGTCGGAGGGCCGTTGTAGCAGCTGGAAACCCCAGATCGGACCCAGATACCAGATCTGCGAGGCCAGGGGCACCATCAAGGCGGGACGCTCACCCCAGATGGCGGCCAGCAGGAAGATCGACAACGCGCCCGCCCCCATGGCGAGCCAGCCTACGAGCGCGACGGACCGCTGCGCCAACCATCCATCCGAGAGCACACCGCCTACGACGCGGCGTTGCTTGCCCCTCTGCCAGAGCAAGAAAGCTGTGGAACGGTACACCAGACGCGCGCCCCCCATCAGGGACAACGCTCCTGCAACGGCCAGGAACAAGGCCGCGTATTGAAGACGGAAGTACTGCCCGAACCAGCCAATCCAGATCCAGGCCGCCGCCGCGGCCAACAGCGCGGCCGGCCAGATACCCTTGAAAGCGGCGTGCAACCAGCGAATGCTCGGACCCGGGATCTCTGCCGCCGCGGTGTCGCCCTGGTACTTCTGCTGCCTGCCTTCACCCCCTTCGGTGAACTCGATGCGCTCGGGATAGAACTCGATGGCGCAGAGCTGGTGCAGCGCCCTGCCCTCTGGCAGCCAGTGGACCAGCTCCATGCGCCGCGGATGAGCCACGGCGCTGCCAGTGCACACCGCACGCCCGTACATGCGCAGCTGAAAGTCGAAGTCCGATCCGCCCGCCAGCACCTCGCAACGGGGAGTGGCCAGCAGGTTGCGAACCGACTCCGAGTGACGCGAGGCGAACAGGACCAGGAAGTCGTCAAAGGGCGCGCCGGACAGGCGCACCGAGCTGCGGGCGTTTCTCGTGCCGGATACGAACTGGACAGGCCCCTCCAGCGCCAAGACCCTTGAGACGGGTTCCGGAATCAGTACAGCGGATTGGCGCCTGGCGGACATGCCTCCAGGCTAACCCGACCGGCGCTTCCGACGGAGCACGAATACATGGAGACCGGGACTTGCTACCTGATCTGGGCCAGCGTGCTCTCGGCGGGCCTGGCTGGCAGCGCGCTGGGCCTGCGCGGCTGGCTGAAGACCTTTGGCCCCAGGGCGCCCAGCTCCGCGCGGGGCTCCATGCACCTGCCAGCGCCCCGAGCCGCGCTCTCGAAGGATTTGGCCCGAGCGCTGGCCGAGGGGCGCCAGGGCTTCCTGGCGCAGATCGAGACCGTCGATGAATCTCAGCTGCTAGCCCAGCTGCGCCTGGGCTTCTCTCCAGGAGGCAGGATCCCCGGCGGAATGTCGGGTGCGGCCCAGCTCCGCTGCCAGTTCGAAGAGAGCGGCGAAGGCACCCGCCTGGGCTACACCATCGACAGCCGGGCCGTGGGGCGCGGCCAGGCCTGGGGCGCGGCCATCTTCCTGGCGCTGGGCGTCGTCGCCCTGGGCATCATCGCCGTGATCTTCCCTTTGCAGGTGCTCTCGCACGCCAATCCCGCGGTTCGTGGCCAGACCCTGCAAGCCCTGCAGCTGCTCCACTTCCTGTGGCCACCCTTTCTGTTTGCGCACCTGGCCAGGCGGCAGCGCCGCGGCATCCGCCTGCGGCTGGAGGCGCTTCTGAAGAACCTGCCCTACTTGTCGCAGTGAAGAGCGAATCCTCAGATCTCCGGGGTCCAGGTGGAGAGCCAGAGGAACACGCTCCAGGCGCTCATGTCCGTGGGCGCCGCCAGGTTGATCCAGACCGTGCCCTTCACCTCGCGCCAGGGATTGAGCGAGAGCCCCACTGCGCTGCTCCACCCCCCGAGCGCCCCCTCGTCGTAGAGCACCAGCTCGGAGCCGGCGCGCAGCAGCAACGCTCGCGGCCGCAGGGCCCGCGGCCCAGGCAGCGAGCCGGTCCCTACGACGCGCTCGGCCTCGAAGCGTAGCGTGGCGGCGCGCCTGACGAGGCCCTCATCCGAGCCCATCCAGCGAACGCCCCATGGGCCCCCCAGGGAGACGGCCCGCTGCGGATCCCCCATGACGGCCCGCAACCGCGTCCACGGCAGCAGGGACCAGCGCTCGTTCAGGGCCAGCCTGCGCTCCCAGCCCACCCAGCCGTCCAGCGCCAGCCGCGCCGTGTCCGCCGCCGAAGAACGCGGCGCCACCAGCCTGCCCAGCGCCAGGAAGCCTCCCAGCTCGGCGTGGCCCCAGATCCCGGCCTGCGCCCGCTCCGGGATCTCCGCCCCCTCCTTGCGCTGCGTCGCGGGCATGACGCTGGCAGGATTCCACGCCAGCAAAGGCCCCAGGTCCAGACGCAGGATCCGCTCTTTCGCCCAGACGCGCCCCAGCCCGGGACGCAGCTCCGTCAGGCCCAGGGGCATGCACTCCAGCCCGGCGACCAGCTCCCAACGCCCCGCTGTCCTCCACCGGCCAGCCTGGCCGTCCCTGGATAACGAAACCAGGGGCGGACTGGCGCTCTCACGGTGGGGGACAGCGCGGGGGAGGGGGAGCGCGAGAGCGCGAGAGGGGGCGTACGCCGTGGAGGGGGTGTCCCCCTCCCCCGGCTGTCTCTCGAGGGGCACCCATAGACCCACCCCGCCCACGACCCAGGGCCAGGTGTCCAGCAGCGGCATGGGGAACCCGCCCGCCAGCTCACCTCGGCCGGGCGCCTTGCGTGGCTGCGGCGGCGTCGGCGGAGCGGCCGCGAAGCCCAGCGCCTGCTCGATCTCCCCGGGCGCGCTCCCAGCCTCCAGCAAGCCCAAGGCCTGCTGCTGGCCCTGCTCTCCCAGGGCGGCCTCCAGCCCCTGCCACCAGCGCTCGGCCGAGACGGGCTGAGGCCTGCGGACCAGCTCGTCCAGCCCCTGGCAACAGCGCGGCGCCCACGACGGACCCACCGCCTCCGGGCGCAGGGCCGCCACTCTCTCCACGGCCAGCAGCCAGGCGGCGTCCGCATCCCGTCCGTCGGAGAGCACCAACCAGGCGGCCAGGGTCAGCGCCTGCAGCCGCTCGTCGCGCGAAGCTCCGGGCAGCAGCGGATCCAGCAGCAGTTCCTGGTCCCGCACGCTGGCCAGCGCGCCATGGCTCGTCCGACGCACACGCAAGGTGAAATCCGCCTCCCCCGGCAGCGCGCTGGCGAGCTCCTCGGCCAGCCAGCGGGCCACAGGCCGGGCGCGCATCATCCAGGGCGAGCCTCTCACGATCACCGTGGCCGCTCCATGACGGGCGACGACCACGCGCTCGGAACTGGCGTGGCTCTCGGCGGCGAGCAGCATGGCGGCGAAGAAGAGGGCACATAGCAGCGCTTGCGGAGGTTGAGAGATCATCTTCGCGCTGCGCAAGGGGCCACCTCGGACTGACACGCGGACTGACGCGCCGCCGGGGTCTAGTAACGTTCCACCTGTTACCAGCTCACGCTGCGACTCTCCCACAGGAGGCCTCTGCCATGGGCACCCCTACCCTGCTCTCCTCCCTGCTCCTGTCCTTGTCCGCCCAGGCGGACGCGGGTCCGACGGCCGAGGCGGAGCAGCGCTGCCAGGAGCGCTGCGCGACCCTGGAGGGAACGCTGGCCCTGGACGCAGCCAGGGAAGGCGCCGGTATCGAGGCCTGCCAGGCCCTCTGCAAGCAGCTGACCGAAGAAGAGCAGGCAGAGGAATTCTGGCAGGGCCGCGCCCATCCAAGGTTGATCTGGGAGCCGACTCGCATCAGCGACACCCAGCTCTGTCCCTCGGGCGACGAGGTGGCCTACGTGCGGCGTCTGGCCGACTGGGATGAGGGCTCCCACCGCAAGGAGATCTGGCTGGCTTCCACGGACGGCCGCCTGGACCGCCCCTGGACCACGGACAGCGCGGACTCCTGGCATCCGCGCTGGTCGGCGGACGGCCGGTCCCTGGCTTTTATCTCCAAGCGCTCCGGGGACGTCGCGCAGGTCTTCCGCATGTCTGCGAACGGCGGCGAGGCGCGCCAGGTCACGCAGCTGGAGGAAGGCGTCTCCGGCTTCGCCTGGACCCACGACGGGGGGCTGGCCCTGCTCGCGCCGCGAGAAGAGACGGCCGAGGAGAAAGCGGCGCACGATGCCGAGATCAAGGCCTACCGCTACGACAAGCCCGGCAGGGGCCAGCGGCTGGGCCTGCTGGACGAGGCCAGCGGAGAGGTCGACTGGCGGACCACGGGACTGCCTGGCGAGTGGCCCGCCGAGTCCTACCGGGCGCGACACGTGGAGCAGTTCGCAACCAGCCCCGACGGGGAGCGACTGGCCCTGGTCTCCTCCAGCGGTCCCGAGCTGTACCACAGCTGGCTCAACGCCCGGCTGGAGGTGCTGGGCGACGACGGGGAACCGCTGTGGACCTGGGAGGCCAGGCCTTTCCACGGCCACGCCGTGCAAGACCCGCAGTGGAGTCCCGATGGGCGCCTACTGGCCTTCATCACTTACCTGGACAGCCTCTCGCTGCCCAACGCGCTGGTCGTGGCGGATCCCGCCACAGGGCGGCACCAGGTGGTGAACGACACCAGCGCCGACACCTTGCGGGGCTTCACCTGGCTCGACGCGCGCAGTCTGGCCTTCGTCACCCAGGTGGGCACGCGGAGCCGGCTGGAGCGCGTTCGTGCCGACGGCAGCGGTCGCCGCACGCTGCTCGAAGCGGCGGCGCTGCTTGACGCCCCCCAGGCGCGCGCCGGCGAACTGGTCCTGCGTCAATCGACGCGCAGCGATCCCGGGAACCTGCACGCCTGCCGCACGCGCTCATGCGGCGCCCTGGTCCAGCTGACGGACGCCAACCCCCAGCTGGTCGCAGCCCTGCAGGGCGTGCAGGTCAGGACCGAGTCCTGGACCTCGGACGACGGCACCGAGATCGAGGGCGTGCTCAGCCTGCCGCCACAGGGCACGGCGCCCTACACGCTCCTGCTCTGGCCCCATGGCGGTCCCGACTCGGCCGTGAGCCTGGGTTGGCGTCGCTGGGCCGCCTTCTTCGCAGCCAACGGCTACGCCGTGCTGGAGCCCAACTTCCGGGGCAGCACGGCCTACGGTCTCGGATTCTACCAGGCCAACCGAGGTCGCCTGGGGGAGACGGACCTGCAGGACAACCTCTCGGGCGTGCAGGCCATGGCGGACAGGGGGATCGCCGATCCGACGCGCCTGCTGGTGGGGGGCATCTCCTACGGCGGCACCATGGCCGCGCAGATGGCCGCGAAGACCGATCATTTCAAGGCCATTGTCTCGGTGGCCGGTGTCAGCGACGCCGTCAGCAACTACGGGCTCTCAGATGTCAACCACGGCGTGGCAGCGCAGTGGGAGTTCCTGGGCGATCCCGTCAACCAACCCGACAACTTCATCCGAGCGTCGGCCATCTACCAGCTCGAGACGGCCACCACGCCCACGCTGATCATGCACGGCGAGGACGACCAGCGCGTAGATGTGGCGCAGAGCAAGGAGCTCTACCGGGCCCTGATCGCCAAGGGCGCCCCCACGGAGCTGGTCATCTACCCCGACGAGGGGCACGGCGTTCAGCGCAGCCCCGCGCACCTGGCGGATCACCTGCGTCGCTGGCTCGCCTGGTACGAGACGCACCTGCCGGAAGAACCGAAAGACGGTGCCGAACCACAATGAACATCGCCCCGCTGATGGTGGCTTGGGGCGGAATTGAACCGCCGACACCACGGGTATGAACCGTGTGCTCTAACCATCTGAGCTACCAAGCCGCGCGGCCCACGGTTTAACGCAGCCGGCCGGGCTGTCAACACGGACAGTTCGAAGCGCGCATTTTCCAACGCGAAAGCAATTTTTCGACGCTATTGCAGGCGAATCCACATCAGGCAGGCGCCCGAGGCGAAGGCCAGGGCGGCCAGGGCGGCCAGGGCCAGCCAGCGCAGGCGTCGCAGCGCGCCGCGCAGCAGGTCCACTTCGTCGTCATCCAGGGGTTCGCAATCGTCCCAGCGGCTGGGTGGCCAGCCCCAGGCCAGCCATCCGACGATGAAATCGGGCTTGGCGAACACCACGAAGACCGCCATGGCGCAGGCCAGATCAAGGGCGGTCACGGCCGCTGCCAGCAGGCCCCACATGTAGGTATTCGCGGACCGACGGCGCTCACTGGCCGCGGTCCAGCTCCCGCTCCACCAGCTGCAGGTTGCGGCTGATGGCGCCCGCGTAGCTATTGTCCGGGAACTCGTCCAGGAGGCGTTGCAGAACCTCCTTCACCTCTCCCAACTTGCCCAGCCGCGCGTCTTCGGCCTCGGCGGACCTCGCTTCCAGAAAGAGGCGGCCCGCGCGCTCACGCTCCAGGTGCACGTAGTCGTCCACAGCTTCGCGATGCAGCTCCTGCGCTTCCTCCGAGTCGCTGCCCAGCTCGTCCAGGGCCTGGATGGCCTCCAGGTATCGACCATCAGCCAGGGCCTGGCGCGCGGGAGCCAGGGCGAGCTCGGCATCGGAGGACGGATCCTCGGCGAGCTCGTCTTCCGCGGGCTCGGTGCCCGGTAGGTCGCTGTCATCCCCGCCCAGCTCCTCCTCGGCCATGGGCTGCGCCAGTGCACCAGCTCCAGGCGCCGGCAGCGCGGTCTCGCCGTCCAGGGCCGTCTGCTCCTGGATGGCGCCAGCCAGGGGCACCGCCACGCCCATGCTCTCTTCCACGTGGTAGCGCTCCTCCACGTCCAGCAACGCGTTGAGGTAGGTCACCAGGTCGCGCTGGGCCTCGGGCGCCCAGCCGCGCCCCTTGCGCAGCAGCTGCCTGGCTGCGCTCAAGCGCCGCGCCCGGTCAGCGTCCTGGTTTTCCTCGATCAACATCAGGATGCGAGCCTCGAGCCCGCTGAGATCGGCACCGGTCGCATTGGCGGCGCTGGCCACGGCGGAGCTCGCGAGGGGCTCCGGGGCCTCGCCGTAGGGCACGACGCAGGCGGTCCAGAGCAGGGCGAAAACATAGGCTGACATGGCGCTCCTGTAACACGTCGTCTCGACGTTGTTGTTCCCGCCGCCCCGGCCCGGTGGGGAGCCCGCAGGTGGCTCAGAGCCCCCCTTGCTCGATGTCATCCCAGATGCTGGCCGGGTTTTCCTCAGAGGCGGGGTCAGCGGATCCCTCTTCTTTCTGGGCGCCCTCTTCCTCTCCCGCACCCTCTCGGGACGCAGCGGCTCCTTCGTCGGGCTCCGCGACTCCTTCTTCCCGCTCCGCGCTTGGTGCGCTGTCAGCCGGCGGCGGCAGCAGGTCTTCGGGCAGGTTCAGCAGCGCGTAGCGCCGCTGCCTTTTTCCGCCCCCTGCCTGCCCCCCGCTGTCGGAGAAGGCCAGGATGGAGCGCTCCCCTTCCTCGGGCACCCGGTCCAGCGGCAACCCGGATCCCTCGGCCACGGCCAGGCGGGTCGTGCCGCTGGGCTCGGTCAGGCGCAATGCTGCAGGCAGCTCGTCGTCGGTGGTCAGCAGCTCCGCATCCCCCAGGCCGCGAATGGTCTCGATCCAGGCCGGCAGAGCGCCGGAGGATCCCGAGACGCGCAGGCTGCCGCGCCTCATGGGCCGGTTATCGTCGAAGCCCACGTAGGCGGCCACCGTCAGCGCGTCGGCCGGGTCGAGCCGCCCGTCGCGGGCCACGGGCGCGAAGCCGCAGAAAGCCGCGTTGCGATATTCGTTCGTGGTGCCGGTCTTGCCGAAGAGGGGCCAGGTTTGGCCCCGCACCTGCACGGCCCCCCGGGCGCGCCGGCCCGTCCCCCAGTTGACCACGTTGCCCAGGATGTCGGCGGTCAGACGCCCGGGCCCTTGGTCGACCACCGGGACGGTCCGCACCTGGTTGCGGTAGATGACAGCCCCGTTGCGGTCGCGGATCTGGGCGATGATGGCCGTGCTCGAGGCGTCAGCCGGCAGCTGCTGCGCATCGCGCAAGCCCGGCACAGCGCCGTCCACGAAGACCTGCCCGGGAAACCGGTAGGTCGCGCCCTCCAAAAAACCCTGGTACAGCCCCGCCACCTCGATCAACGAGATCTCCGCCGCCCCCAGGGGCATGGACAGCACGGGGGGGATCTCGGTCTGCACGCCCATGGACCTGGCGAGCATGGCGACGTAGCGCATGCCCAGCAGCCGGCGGAAGTCGGTGTGCTGGTAGATCAGCTCCGGGGCCCAGGGATCCGTCCCGCGCTTCAGCTCCAACTGGCGGTCCAAAGCCGCCCGCAGCGCGTCCAGGGTGGACAGGTGCAGGATCCCCTCCACCAGCAGATCCTCCGCATCCAGCGAGCGCCCGGATTCCAGCAGCAACTCCAGGCCTTCGGCGTCCGAGATCAGCTCGGCCAGGGGCTGGAGATCCTCTTGATCTTCTGCGCTGCAGACCAGCTCGCCGTCGGTCCGTCGCAGGAAGAGCTGGGACAGGTCGCCGGAGGGAGGCTCGCCCGAGACCGCTCCGATGGCCAGCTCCAGGGGGCTGCCCAGGTTCTCCATCTGGGCGCGACAGCTGCGGCTGCGCTCCTCCAGGTAGAGGAAGCTGCGGTCCAGGGCCTGCAGCCTGGCCCGGCGCTCCGCTCCGCCGCTGCGCGCCAGCACGCGCTGCCGCTCGCGCGAAAAGCCGCGGCCGTGGTGCAGGCTGCGCAGCTCGAAGGCATCCTCCGGGTGGCCGGTGAAGGCCAGATCGGCCTGGACCGAGCGCCGCACCCCCTCGAAGAGGCTCTCCTCCAGGCGGCTCTGAAGGGCGATGACGCCGTACTCATCCCGGATGCGGACGATGTAGTCCTTGCGCTCCTCACCGTCCCGGGGAGCGAGATCCGTCAGCTCGGCCAGGCGGCGGATCTGCTCGGGGTTGAGGCGGTCCGCCAGGTGGAAGAGCAGCCAGATGCTGGCCAGGTTCTCGGAGCGCGTGCCAGCCCAGGCCAGCGAGACGGCCGGCTCCGGGTCGTGATCGGGACGCGGGTAGTACCAGGTGCCCTCGAAGGGAAAGACATTCCTTCGATTGTCGAGGATGTCCGTAGTTTCCCAACCGAGTTGCATGGCCGCGTGGTACACCAGGGGCTTCCAGGTGGAACCGTACTGGCGCTGGGCCTGCACGGCCCGGTTGAAGTTCTTGTTGTCGTTGCCCCCCACCATGGCCCGCACCTGGCCCCGCTCGAGCACCACCAGCGCTCCCTGCAGCTCGGGGCGGGCCTCCAGGTCGCAGAAGAGCTCGCCCTCGCGCTCCTCGCGCACGGAGGCCCAGACCACCGCGCCCGGCTTCAGCCCTGCCACGAGCGCCTTCCGCTGCTCGCCGGAGGCGTTCACCCAGTGGTTGGCTCGCTTGCTGCGTAGCAGGATGTCAGCGACCCGCTGAAGCGCCTCCTTGTCCACCGAGCAGCGCAGGGTCGCGACCTCCTTGCTCCCCCTGGCGACAGGGGCCGCACCCAGCTCCAGCTGCAGGGCCGGGGAGTCGATCCGCACCTCCGCCACCTTGGCCGCGAGGAACTCGCGAGGCAGGGGGCGCTCCGCCAGGATGGCGCGCGGCGCCTCCTCGGCAGGCAGCAGGAAGGCGTCCAGCCCCGCGCCGTCCATATAGGTCCCCAGCCAGCTCAGGTGGTGCCACAGCCCGTAGGTCGCCGCGGTCTGGGCGTCGCGGTCCAGGGTGGTGACGATCTGCAGACCGGCGGTGGAGGGATTGTCGATGCCCGCTCGGGCGAAGACCTCGGGGAAGGGAGCCTGGCTCAGCCGGCGTTCGACCTCGTCCAGCAGGATCGAGCGTTCATAGCGGAAATGTCCCCGCTTGAAGGGCACGGGCCGCTCGGCCAGCTCCAGGAAGCGGTCCTGGTCGATGGCACCGGTCTCGGCCATGCGACCCAGCACGTAGGCGGTGCGCTGCCGGGCCATCTCGCGCGCCGACTGGCGGTCCTCCTCGCTGCGGCCGGTCCAGGGCGTGTAGTGGGCCGGCGCCTTCACCATGCCGGCCAGGAAGGCGCACTCGTGCAGGTTCAAGCGCTCCACGTCCTTGTCGAAAAAGTAGCGCGCCGCGATGCCCAGGCCGCGGCCGTTTCCGGAGACATGGAACTGGTTGAAGTAGAACTCGAGGATCTCCTCCTTGGAGAAGTGCGCCTCCAGACGCAGGGCGTTGAGCAGCTCCACTCCCTTGCTGCGCACCGAACGGTCCGGCCTGTAGTAGAGGTTCTTGGCGGTCTGCTGGGTCAGGGTGGATCCGCCGGCCACCAGGCGCCCTGCCTTGATGTTCTGGATCATGGCGCGGGTGATGCCCTGCGGATCCACCCCGTGGTGCTGGAAGAAGCGCTTGTCCTCGGCCGCCACGATGGCGTCCACGCATTGCTGGGGAATCTGGTCGTAGGGCACGTACTCCCGATGCTCGCGGGCGAAGAAGACGCCCAGGCGCGTACGGCCATCCGAGAAATAGACCGGGCTCTCCTCCGAGATGATGTCCAGGATGGCCTGGCGGCTGGTGTGCTCTCCCGGCTCCAGCAAGATGTGCTTGCGGTACAGCCAAGCCGCCACCGCCAGGCAGGCGACCAGCAGCAGCAGCAGCAGGATGACGCTGATGGTGATCACCAGCCCCCTCCTGCGCCTCCTGTGGAGGAGCTCCCGCTTGGGGAGCGCTCGTTCCGTCCGCAGCAAAGGCATGTTCACCTCACCCCCCCGGTAGCGTCAGCCCGCTCGGCCTGCACGCGCGCGAAGAGCGCCAGCAGGGCCTCCCGGTTGCGCGCCCAGCTCAGCTGGCGTGCGGCGGCCTGGCAGCTCGCCCCCAGCCCGGGGGTCTCCAAGGCCAGCCGCGTAGCGTCCGCGAAGCCCCGGGCGTCGCGCGGGTTCTCTACGACCAGATCCCGCTCCGGGATGAACTCCGCAGCCCCGTTGGCCGCGCTGGTCACGGGGGGCACCGCGCAGGCCATGGACTCCAGCACGGCGTTGGCCGCGGAGTCGTAGCGCGTGGGCAGCAGCATGACGTCCGCGGCAGCCAGGAAGCGCTGGGGATCGGGACGGGCCCCCAGCAGGTGCAGGCGCAGCCCCAGCCGCCCAGCCTGGCGCCGATAGGCCGCGACGCCCCGATCCCCCCCCACCACGGCCAGCTCCAGCCGGGGCAGCGCCGCCGCCGCCTCTATGGCCGTGGTCAGGCCCTTGCGGCGAAAACCGGCGCCGAGGAAGAGGGCCAGCCTGGTGCGCTCGCCCAGCCCCAACAAGTCCCGCACCCGCCTTCGCGCCTCGGCATCGGGCTTGAACAGGCCTCTGTCCACGCCGTTGGGGATGACGACGATTCGTGCGGGGTCCGCGCCGTAGCGCTCGATGAGCTGCTGCCCGGGATCGCTGGCGTTGACCACGACGAAGCGCGCCTGCAGCACGGACGCCCGGTCCAGGCGCCGCTCCAGGTGGTGGCGCGGGGACATCCACCAGCCGGACACGCTGTCCAGGTAGGCCTCGTGGCAACCGCCCCCCGCTCGATAGATGTCGAGCCCGGGGATCCTGCCCAACGCCAGGGCCACGTCCGGCCCCATCCTGCGGACTTCCCTGCGGGCCTGCGCGGCAAAAGCGGCCATGGTGAAGAAGCTCCCTAGCCGGGGGATGGCCAGACGGCGCAGCTCAAAGCCCGCCTCGTCCGCCAGCGAGCCATCGTGCTCCATGCAGATGGTCCGCACCTGGTGCCCCCCTTTCAGCAAGCCGCGCGCCAAGGAGACAGCAAAACGCCCCGTACCGCCGTCGGGCGCGAAACGTCGCATCGCAAAGGCGATTTTCAAGATGCAAACCTCTCGGGATCCGCGTGGAAGGGGGCCCTGCACCCATGCCCTGCCCGCTGCGCGCTACGGATCATCGCTGTTTCTCTCGCCTTGGTAGCGCGCAGCGTCCTGGGCCGCCCGCAGCCGCCGCCACTTGAGGTGGGTGTACCTGGCCCCCAGCCTCGCCACGCGCAGGCCGGCGGCGCCATCCAGAAAGCCGGCCTGCAGCAGGTACCCCCGCATGAAGCGCCAGGGGGGACGCAGCCAGGGATCCCACCAATTCGCGCGCTGCTGCGTGACCTCGACGAAGCGTTCGACGTAGCGCTCGATGGTGTCCAGGTGCTCCTGGGGGTTCCGGTAGGGGATGTGGTGCAGGTCGCCCGCCAGGCGCGCCACCCGCCCCTGGACCTCCAGTCGGTCGTGGGGATCCTCGCCGACCCAGCGCCCCATGGACCTGCGCACCAGCCGCAAGCGCCGGTCCGGATACCAGCCGCCTGCCCGCAGGGGTCGGCCCATGTAGTGGTTGCGACGGGCCACGAGGAAGCCATCCGCGGCGGGATCTCGAGCCAGCGCGGACCGGATGGAGGCGGCCAGCCGCTGGCCCACCCACTCGTCCGCATCGATGGACAGGACCCAGGGATGCCGCGCTTCGCGCAGTCCGCGGTTCTTCTGCGCCACGTGGCCCGGCCAATCGGTCTCGACCACGCGCGCTCCCAGCGCCCGGGCTGCATCCGCGGTGCCGTCCTGGCTGCCCGAGTCGAGCACCAGCAGCTCGTCGGCGAAGCCGACCGAGCGCAGGGCCCGAGGCAGGCGGTCGACCTCGTCGCGCGCGATGATGACGACGGTGAGGGGAGGCAAGGGCTTTCCAGCAGCGCACGCGGGCGCCGCAGCCAGCCCATAGCCTCTGAAGCCAAGGATATCCAGCCACCTGGAGCGGCCCCCCGGCAGGCGCCGGCCTGCAGAGCCGCTGTCGGGACTTGACACCGAATCTACGGTGGATAAACCAGGGGCGCTGCTTGAGAAATCCCGGTGGCGACGTAGCCAAGTGGTCTAAGGCAGAGGTTTGCAAAACCTCCATTCACCGGTTCGACTCCGGTCGTCGCCTCCACCCGAGTCAACTCGTCTGGCTCCATCCGGGACCGAGGGATCGCTGCGCCTCGAGGACCATGCCCTGCGAACCGCAGCCCGGGAAGCTATACTGGCCAATCTACCGCCGGCCAAGGCTGGGGAATACTAGGCCATGCTTCAAGAAACCCTGCTTTCTTTCTCGCTTTCCGGTGCCGATTGGGTGCTATGGCTCCTGGTGGGGCTCTCTGTGGCCTGCGTAGCGGTGAGCCTGGAGCGAGCGCTCAACGCCGCGCTCAACCGCACCCCCGGCGGCCCATTGCGCCAGGCCTTGGCCGCGTATACCAGCTCTGGCGACATCGGCAGCCTGAGGAGCGCCCTGGAGTCCTTGCGCGGCGGCGAGTCCAGGGTGCTGCTGGCCGGGGCCGCGCGCGCGGAACAGGGCATCCAGGCGGTGGAAGAAGCGCTGCAGGCGGCCACGACCCACGAGCGCATGCGCCAGGAGCGTTTCCTGGTGGTGCTGGGGACCACGGGCTCGAACGCCCCCTTCATCGGACTGTTCGGCACGGTGCTGGGTATCATCAAGGCCTTCCACGACCTGGCCGAGAACCAGGCCGAGGCGGCCAGCGCCGTCATGGCGGGCATCTCCGAGGCGCTGGTGGCCACGGCCATCGGCCTGATGGTCGCCATCCCGGCCGTGGTCCTCTACAACATCTTCCAGCGCTACAACAAGCGCTGCCTGTCCCGCACGGATGCCATGGCCCATATCCTGCTCGCCAGGATGAAAGCTGCGGACCAGAGACTCCCGGCCGAAGAGCGGGAGCGCTGAGCCGTGGCGGTCAAGCTCGACGGGGCCGACGACGATGTCATCACCGACATCAACATCACGCCCTTTGTCGACATCATCCTGGTGGTGCTCATCATCTTCATGGTCACCGCCACCTACATCGTCGCCCCTTCCATCAAGGTCACCC